>CALWSW010000054.1 GCA_944384305.1 uncultured Christensenellaceae bacterium | reverse complement strand
GTGGCCTTCCACGAGTCGTTTTACTACTACACCGAGTACTACGGACTGGAGACCGCCGCCGTGCTGCTGACCGATGACCAGAACGCCCCCAGCGCCAAGGAGATGGCCGGGGCGGTGGACGAGGTGGAGCGCCACGATATACGGGCGCTTTTGACCGACGGCCGGGCGATGCACTCGCCGGCGGAGGCTGTTGCGGCCGAGACCGGCGCGGCGGTGTGCGCGCTTTCGGCCGTGCTCGCGCCGGACGGCGGAGAGGAAAGCACGGCTTACGAGCGGATGCTGGTGGAAAACGCCCGCGCGCTGCGCGCGGCCATTGTGGACCGTGCGGCGTGACGGCCGGTTGGGAGGAAGGAATTGAAAAAAACCGTCAAAAAGATCCCCCTGAATTTTGCCTGCGCGCCCTGCGGGGGCTGCACGGTGGAAGTGCAGGGCCTTTCGGTAGAAGACAAGGGCGATAAAATTTTAGAAGACGTCAGCTTTTCGCTGCACTGCGGCGAGCTGCTGGCCGTTATTGGCCCCAACGGCGGCGGCAAGACCACGCTGGTGCGCTCCATTTTGGGGCTGCGGCCGCACGGCGGCAGGGTGCGCTTTTTTTCGGCCGACGGCAAGGAGCGCCCCTTAAAGATCGGGTACGTGCCGCAGTCGCTGGATTTTGACCGGCTGGCCCCCATTACCGTGGGCGATCTGTTTGCCAGCGCGCTTTCCAGGCGGCCGGTGTTTTTGGGCGTGGGCAAAGCGCTGCGGGAGAGCAGCCGGCAGGTGCTGGAGGAAGTGCGGGTGGGCCGGCTGATGGACCGGCGGCTGGGCATGCTTTCGGGTGGGGAGCTGCAGCGCGTGCTGCTGGCGCTGGCGCTGACGCCCATGCCGGAACTGCTGCTGCTGGACGAACCGGTCTCGGGCATTGACGCAAACGGCCTGGAGCTGTTTTACAGTATTTTAGACGGCGTGCGGCGCAAGCACCACCTTTCCATTTTGCTGGTGTCGCACGATCTGCGGTTTGTGGAAAAATACGCCGACCGCGCGGCGCTCATCGACCGCACCTTGCGCTTGTGCGCGCCGCCCGGCGCGGTGCTGCGCTCGAAAGAATTCCGGCAGAGCTTTGGCTTTGCCGCCGGAAAGGAGGGGGAGGCGTGAATCTTTGGTACGCCATTTGCGAGGCGCTGCCGCTGGGGTGCTTTGCCTACGACTTTATGAAAAACGCGCTGCTGGCGCTTTTGCTCCTTTGCCCGGCGCTTTCGGCGCTGGGCACGGTGGTGGTGAACCGCTCGATGTCCTTCTTTTCGGATTCTTTGGGCCACAGCGCCATGACCGGCGTGGGCCTGGGGGTGCTGCTGGGCATTGCCGAGCCCACGCTTGCCATGATCTTGTTTGGCGTGGCCTTTGCCTTTGGGCTGGTGTGGGTCAAATCGCGCTCGGCGGCCTCGACAGATACCACCATTGGCGTGTTTTCGGCCACGGCCATTGCGCTGGGGCTGGTGCTGATGTCCAAGGGCGGGGGGCTGGCCTCCTTTGCCTCCTACCTTTCGGGCGATCTGCTTTCGGTCACCTGGGGCGATATTGGCGGGCTCTTTTGGCTGCTTGTGGCGGTGGCGGCGTTTTGCACCGTTTTTTACAACAAGCTCGCCCTGATGGGGGTGAACGAGCCGCTCGCCCGCACGCGCGGGGTGCACACCCGCTGGATCGAATACCTGTTTGCGGCGGTGGTGGCGGTGGCGGTGATGGTGAGCATCCGTTTTGTGGGCGTGCTGCTCATCAACGCGCTGCTGGTGCTGCCGGCGGCCGCGGCGCGCAACGTGGCGCGTTCCATGCGCGGGTACGTGTGGCTGGCGGTGGGGTTTTCGCTGCTTGCGGGCGTGGCGGGGCTGCTGCTTTCCTTTGCGCTGGACACTGCGACGGGGGCGACGGTGGTGCTGGCCGCTGCGGTGTGCTATTTCTTTACGCTGCCCTTTGCCAAGCGGTAAAAAGGACCCTGCAGGACCAGGGCGCAATGAGACCCGGCGGCAGAAAGACCGCCGGGTCTCATCATTGTGCCCGGGAAGCGGCAGAGCGCACCCGGGGTGGGTTCCGGGGTCCCCGAGATGGTGTTTGCACCAACGAAGCGGAGAAGCGCGCTCGGGGTCCTCGCGTTCGTGTTCCATCCTGCTCCGACAGGATGGAACCTGCGATGGAAACGAGAGGACCACACCCGGGGCCCCCGCTTATTCGAGCGCAGCGAGAATATGTGGGGTGGGTTTGGGCCGTTACGCTTCCCCTTCGCCGGCGGGTTCTGCGGGGTCTGTGGAGGAAGAGAAGATCCGCTCGTAATCGAAGTACTCGGTCTCTTTTAAAACGTAGACCGTCAGCCCCCGCTTGTGCCCCCACTGCCAGCACTCGTCCTCGGTATCCATGAACAGATCGAGCTGTGCCCGCCCGTTGTGGCGGAAGCCGCCGGTATCCTCGGCGCGGCCAAAGCCGTAGCCTTCCACGTACAGCAGCGTTCCGTAGGGGATCTGCTTGGGGTTGACGGCAATGGTGCCCAGCTTGGGCATGGTGCCGGTGGCGGTGGTATTGCCGGTGTGGGTGTAGGCAGTGGCCTCCATGGTCACCACCCGTTCCACGAGGCTCTCGTAAAGGGGAAGGTCGTGGTCGCGCCCGTCGTTTTGCAGGGGCACGACCTCGGGGGTCTCAATGACGGCGTCCTCCCGCGTGCCCACGTAAAGCACCTCGTCTGTCGCTTCGCGAAGCACTTCGCTCGCGGCGAGAGTGCGTTCCAGCACGCGCCCGCCGCTTTGCAGCACGCGGTAGGTGTCCTGCCGCAGGCCGTCTGCGCCGGCCTGCTTCACGGCGGTCTCGCCCACCATTAGTGCGCTGGTGGGTTCTTCCACCACGGCGCAGGGCAGGGCGGATTCCACTTTTTCGTAGGAGAGCGTGACCTCGGAAAGCTCGATGGTCATGCCGTCTACAAGCAGGGTGCAGGCGGCGGGGGAGATGTTGTCGTAAGCGGTGTAGGTCAGGCCGGCGGCGGCCAGGGCGTCGCTGACGGTGCCTTTGCCGGTGTGCACGGCAAAGGTCGAGCCATTGGCCGTTATGTGCACGGTCAGATCGCCCTGCGGGGGCTGCTGGGATGTGGGAAGACCGCCGTCTAAGTAGGCGGTGAGCGCAGGGTATTCGGTGGTGCGCTGGCAGGTCAGCTTGCCCACGCGGGGGCCGGACGGGGCGGCAAACGCCGTTGCCAGCAGCAGCGCCGAAAGGCCCAGGGCAAAGAGCAGCAGCAAGAGCCCACGGCGCAGGCCGGTGGGCAGGTCGTGTTTTTGGGTTTGCATCAAAACAGGTGTTCCTTTCTTCGGTTTGTCCGCACGGCGGGCGGGGGGGGCGCACAACGCGCGGCCCCTGCTGCGGCGGAGGGCGCCGCCCGGGAGGCCCTGCAAAAAAGCGGGCGCGGAGCGGGGCTGGATCAGTGTATGGCCGGGGCGGCAAAAAGTTTCCTTGGGGCAAACGCCTGCGCCGCCGGGTTTTGTGCATTTTAGCAGGCGACGGGGTGGTTTGTCAAATCGGCAAGTGAATTTTAGGCGAAAAACAGCGGTATATTTGATAATTTTATGGGATAACAACGGAAAAATTGCTTAAAATTCGACGTATATTCCCCACTTTTTAGAATTGTAAACACTTGCCCGGCGCTCTGGGAACCGGTCGGATCATCTGTTATAATAGAAAAAACCCGCGAATTTCAGGCGGTTTGCACGACAAAGGGAGAATTTGGATGAAAAAAGCCCTTGCGGCGCTGTTTGCGCTGCTTTTGTGTTTGCTGCTCGTTTCCTGCGGCAGCGGCGAAGACCCCACCGAGGCGGCGAACGAGTTTTTGCGCCGGCTCAACGCCGGCGAGTACGAGAGCGCTTACGCCATGCTCACCGAAGAGGCCATGGAGAACATTTCTGAAGAGGAGTTTGTGGAAAAGTACGGCAACATCTTCAGCGGGCTGGGCATTACGGACATTTTGCTGAGCGAGGCCTCGAGCAGCGAGACCCCGCTGTACACCACCTACCAGTACATCGCCACTTACGTGACGGCCGAATACGGCGACATCACCAAGCAGTTCAGCATGAATTTGATGCTGCTCGACGGCGAGTGGCGGGTGGAGTGGACGCCGGCGCTCATCTTCCCCGAAATGACCTGGGGGGACAGCGTGTACGCCCGGGTGCTGAAGGCCGAGCGCGGCGAGATCTTTTCCAAAGACGGCACGCTCATTGCCGGCAACCAATACGGCTCTACGGTTTACGTAGACCGCACACAGATCGAGGATCTGGACGCCTACTGCGCGCAGATCGCCCCCATTTTGGAAATGCCGGCGGAGGACGTAAAAAAGTGCTTTGAGCGCACCACGGCCAACGTGGTCACGTTGAAGTCCTACCAGCCGGGCAGTTTGGAAAAGGAGCGCGAAGCGGCCATTTTGGCGGTGGAGCACACCGGCATTGACACCAGCAGCTTTACCCTGTACCGCGTGTACCCCTTAAAGGAGGCGTTTTTTCACCTGGTGGGCTACACCGGCCCCGTGACCGAGGACGAGCTTGCCGCCATGGAGGGCACCGAACGCGAAGGGTTGTACGACGGCGACTCCATCATTGGAAAGACCGGGTTAGAAAAGGTGTACGAGGACGAGCTGCGGGGGACCGACGGTTACGAGGTGTATATTTCGGGCGAGAACGGAAAAATCAACCTCATTGAACCGGTGCCGGCGGTGGACGGCAACGATTTGTGGCTGACCATCGACGCGCGCGACCAAATGGCCGCTTACGACATGCTGCGCCTGTATTTGCGGGAAGAAGAGGGCGGCTCCATCGTGCAGATCGATCCCAAGACCGGCGCGGTGCAGGTGATGGTCAGCTACCCCTCGGTGGACCCCAACCTGTTTGTGGCGGGCATTTCCAGCACGGATTACGCCTACTTGCTCAGCGACGTGGCTTACCAGCCGCTGTTTAACCGCTGCACGCAGGGCCTGTACCCGCCGGGCTCCATCGTAAAGCCCTTTACGGCCATCGCCGCCATGGAGGGCGGGGCGATCACGGCCGATTCGGTGTTCCCCTACACCATCGTCAACAACCAGTGGCGGCCGGACCGCAGCGACTGGTTCTACCCGGCCATCACCCGTACCCGCAACCGCGGCGATTCCTGCAACCTCTACAACTCGCTGATCTATTCCGACAACATTTACTTTGCCTGGGCGGCTATGGAGCTGGGGCAGGAGAAGTTTGTGGAGTTTTTTGAAGAGAAGCTGCTGTGGGGCGAAAGCGTGCCCTTTGACCTTTCGGTGGCGCAGGCGCAGATCCTCAACGAGGGCACGGAATGGAACATCAAATACCTGGCCGACAGCGGCTACGGCCAGGGCGAAATGCTCATTACGCCCCTGCAGGCCGCGCTCATTTACTGCTCGCTTTCCAACGAAAGCGGCGAGATCTACGAGCCGTACGTGATCGCCTCGCGCGGGCGCAGCGTCAGCCTTTACGAGTACGAGACCTTCGACGAGACCCAGCCCGTGCTGTGGACGGCGGTGGAATACGACAGCGGCGCCCGCGGCGCCATTGAGACCGCGCTGGAGGACGTGACCGAGGTGGGCACCGCCCGTTCGCTCGACCCGCCCTACAAAATGGCCGGCAAGACCGGCACGGCCGAAGTGGGCGCCGAAAAGGAGCGCGAGATCGGCTGGCTGGCGGTGTACAAGGACGAGGGCGCACGGGACAGCGTGATGGTCATTACGGCAGACACGCCGGTGGAAAAGAGCAGCGTCAAATTGCAGATCGGGCACTATTTGCTCAACGACGAGATGGCGACCGACGCTTCGGACGCCGCCCTGACGGGCGCAGGCAGCGCCGGGCAGGATGAGCCGCAGGAAGAAGAATAGGGCAGTTCGTGCGCCAAACAGAAAAAAACAGGGCGGTTCGCGTCCTGTTTTGGGCAAGGCCCTTGGGTGCGCACGAACAATTTTGGCCTAAAATCAGAAAAAGGGGAAGAAGAATGACCGATGTGCTGAATTTTTCTGCGGCGCGGGAGCTGCTGGAGGAGTTTGGGCTTTCGCCCAACAAGCGCCTGGGGCAGAACTTTTTGTGCGACCCCGGCGTGGTGGCGCGCATTGCAGAAGCCGCCGGCATTACCCGCGAGGACGCCGTGCTGGAGATCGGCCCGGGGTTGGGCGCGCTGACCCGCGAGCTTTCCAAGCGGGCCAAGAAGGTCGTGGCGGTAGAGATCGACAGTGGGCTGGTGGAAGCGCTGGGCAAGACCCTTGCAGACTGCCCCAACATTAGCGTGCTGCACGCCGATTTTTTAAAGGCCGATTTGGGCGAACTTTACGAGGCGTTGGGGGGCGGGGCCTTCCGCGTGGCGGCGAATCTGCCCTATTACATTACCACGCCTGTGATCCTGCGGCTGCTCGAAAGCGGCCTGCCGGTGCGTTCCATGAGCTTTCTGGTGCAGAAGGAGGTGGCCGAGCGCATGGCTGCCAAGCCTTCGAGCAAAAGCTACGGCGCGCTTTCCCTTGCGGTGCAGTACTACACCGACGCTTCGATCGTGCTGCGCGTGCCGCCCTCCTGCTTTTACCCTGCGCCGTCGGTGGACAGCATCGTCATCCGGCTGGATGTGCGGCCGCCCAAGGTGCAGGTCGCGTCGGAGGAGGACTTTTTCCGCATCACCCGCGCGGCCTTTGCCATGAGGAGAAAAACGCTGGCAAACGGGTTGAGCGCGGGGCTGGGCCTGCCGCGCGCGCAGGCCGAGGCGCTGATTTTAGCGGCGGGGCTGCCCGCCAATGTGCGGGGCGAGGCGCTTTCCATCGAGCAGTTTGCGGCGCTGGCAAACGCCTATACCCAGGGGGCGTTTTGAGCGGCCGCCCGGAGCACATCAAAAAAACCGGCAGGGATCATCTTCCTGCCGGTTTTGAGGTTTTTGGGGTGCGGTTTAGCGCACCAAAACAGTTCCCCCGCCGGGAGCGCCAAAAAGGCGCGGCCAAGCGCAGGGCGAAAAACGCGCAACATGGGCGGCAGCCTAGTTTGCGGCAACTTCGAGCGGCGGCCCCTGCACGGCAAACACCTGCGCGCCCAGGGCGGAGGCCTCCTGCAGATCGTGCGTGACGAGCAGCACCAACCCCGGCCGGTGCGCGGCAACGAGGGCGGCGGATAGGGCCTTGTTGTTTTCGTCCAGCCCGGTGAAGGGCTCGTCGAGGAGCAGCACGCCGTCCGGCTGCCCCGAAACGGCGGCGAGCGCCCGCGCCAGCGCCACCCGCCGGCGCATACCGCCCGAAAGCTCCGCGGGCAGAAGGCCCAGGCTGCCCCTTAGCCCCAGGGCGCACAGCAGCTCTTTGGCGAGCGCGGGTGATGCGCCCGAGACCGCGGCGTTTTGCAGCGCGGTCAGCTGGGGAAAGAGCCGGTCTTCCTGAAAGACGTACCCCAGCGGCCGGGTTGTGCGCAGCAGCCGGGCGCACACCGCCCGCAAAAAGGTGGTTTTGCCGCAGCCCGAGGGGCCGTGCAGGCAGAAGACCCCGCGATCGGGCAGATCGAGGGTAAAGTTGTCCAGAACGGGCCGGCCTTCGAAGGAGGCGGAAAGCCCGGCAAACAGATCACTTCCCATGGGGGGCTCCTTTCGTTCGGGCGCGGGCTGCGCGCCGCAGAATCGCGGCGAGCAGCCGCTCAAAGGCCAGGCTCAAAAGGATGAGCGCCGCCGTGTAGGCAAAAAGCTGGGGGATCTCCAGATACATCTTGGAATCGTAAATGCCCCGGCCGATGGAGTGCGCCGTGCGCCCCAAAGCTTCGGCGGCGATGCCGGCCTTCCACGCCAGGCCGGCGCCGGTTTTGCAGGCGGCAAAGAAGTAGGGCTGCACGGCGGGCAGGTAGACCAGGCGCAGGGTCTTCTGCGGGGAAAAGCGGTAGACCCGCGCGGCTTCCAGCAGCTGTACATCGGCGCTTTGAAACCCCTCGCACAGGTTGCCCCATACCACGGGCAGCACCATCAGAAAGGCGATGAACACCGGCACGAAATTGCCGGGCAGCCAGATGAGCGCAATGAGGATGAAGGAGGCCACCGGCGTGGCTTTGACCACGTGCAGGGCCGGGGCGATGAGCGGCCGCGCGGCGGGCAGAAAGCTGGTGAGCAGCGAAAGCCCCGCCCCGAAAACCACGGCCAGCACAAAGCCCAGCAGCACCCGCAGAAGCGAGCCCAGGCAGGCCAGCCAGAACCCGCCGGTCTGCACCAGGCCCCACAGCACTTCCATGACCCGCAGGGGCGAGGGCAGGTACACTTCCTTGCCCACGAGCATGGCCAGACCCTGCCAGAGCAGCAGGTAAAAAAGAGCGGCAAAAAGCCCCCGCCCCAGGCGGGTGAGGGCGGGGTGTGCGGGGGCTTTTTTGGGCGGGTCAAAGGGGGTGCGCATCATTTAGCCCAGGTCGGTCAGGTAAAGGCCGTCCGGCGGGAGCTCGCCGCCCACCGAGGAGGGATTGGCGGCGTAGAGCACTTCGTAGAGCGCCTGCGCGCCGGCCTTCATGTCCTCGCCGGTCAGGCAGACGATGTTGCAGCGCGGAATGGCCGCAGCGGCCAGGCTTTCGCTGGCCATGATGCCGTATTCCACCACCAGCTTGGCGGTTTCTTCCACCTCTGTTACGGCGTATTCGGCCGAGTTGGCATAGGCGGCAAGGAAGTCTTTTACGGCCTCGGGGTGAGCTTCGTAGTATTCGGTGCGCACCACCAGGCAGCCCATGGAAAGCTGCGCGCCGTCCGTCAGGGCGTTCCACTCGTCGGTGATGCTCAGCGCCACGCGCATCTCGGGGTTCTGGGCGGTCACCTGGGTGACGAAGGGCTCGGGCAAAATGCACACGTCCACATCGCCCGCCACGGCCATGGCCGCCAGTTCAGCGTGCTGGGCCAGGTACTCTACCGTCACGCTTTCTGCAAGGCCGTTTTCGGTGAGGATGTAGTCCACCACGTACTCGGGCAGCGAGGCTGCGCCGGTGGCGTAGACCGTGCGGCCGGCAAGGTCGGCAACAGACTGGATGGAATCGCCCTTTTCCAGCACATACAGCACGCCCAGCGTGTTCAAGGCCAGCAGTTTGACGCCGCCCTCGCTGCGCTGGTAGAGGGTGGCGGCCAGGTTGGTAGGCAGGGCGGCAATGTCGGCATCACCCGAAAGCAGGGCGCTGGCCAGCTCGTCCGGCGAAGCGGCAAGGGTAAAGGTGGGGTCAAAGGCGGGGTATTCGGTGGTCTCGCTGTCTTTCATCAGCTTGACCATGCCAATGCCGGTGGGGCCGTTGAGGGCGGCAACGTTCATGGCGGCAGCTTCCTGTGTTTGGCTGGTGCAGCCGGCAAGGGCGGATACGGCCAGCAGCAGGGCAAGAGCCAGGGAAAGCAGTTTGGCAGTGCGCTTCATGGTGGGGTCCTCCTTAAAAAATCGTGAAAGTAAACACGGCGCAAAAGCGGGGCGGGCGCTATGGCCTGCCCATGCCTTCCGCCGGATTGAGGCGGGTGATGTCGGGGATATGGATGGTGCGCCCTTCGCGCTGGATGATGCCGCTTTGCTCAAAAGCGTCGAGCGCGCGGTAGAGCGTGGCGCGCCCCACCGAGAGCGAGGAGGCCAGGCGGGTCAAAGAAGGCGCTTCAAACACCCAGCCGTTTTTGCCGTCCGGCCGGGCGGCGGAAAGCAAAAAGGAGGCGAGCTTTTCTTCGGCCGGGCCTTCGGCCAGCGCGTCGATGCGGCGCTGCAAAAAGTGGATGCGCCCCGAAAGGTAGCGGATGTAGGCAAGCGCCAGTTCGCCGTGCGCCAAAAACAGGTCGGTCAATAGCGCCTCAGGGAAAAAGACCGCCCACAGCGGGGTGAGCGCGCGCAGCCGCACCTCGTAGCGCGCGGGCGCGGTAAAGAGCGCCGCCGCGCCGTAGAGCATGCCCGGCTCCAGCCGGCTGATGGGCATGCGCCGCCCCGAGGGGGTGCGCTTGGTGACCTCGCACTCCCCGGCGACGATCACGGCCAAAGCCCGCGCAAAGCGCTCTTCGGTGCACAAAAATTCGCCTGCTTCATAGCGGTGTTCCGTGCAGCGGGGGTCGGCCAGCGCGCTTTTTGCAAGGGCGGGCTGGCCCTTAAACAACGGGCAGGCGCACAGGGCGGCGAGAGGTTCGGCGTTGGGGGTCATGACACTCCTTTTGTCTCAAATGATACAACTGATGCGCCCATTATAAGAGGTAGAGAGGATTTTGTCAATCTTTTATGGGGATTTAACGCGGGCAGCGGACATTTTGCGCAGGGCTGATTGACATTTCTGCCGGGAGTTGATAGTATCATAATGCCTGTAAGCATAGGAAGATCAAGAAGGACAGCCGCCCGGGGGGCGGCGGAAAGGAGTCGGAATGGATCTCAACACCATTGACTTTTCCAAAAAGCAGGGCTTTATCTGCGATATGGACGGCGTGATCTATCACGGCAACATGCTGCTGCCGGGCGTG
This sequence comes from uncultured Christensenellaceae bacterium, assembly GCA_944384305.1. Lineage (GTDB taxonomy): Bacteria > Bacillota > Clostridia > Christensenellales > CALWSW01 > CALWSW01. The sequence continues at coordinate 2,184 of CALWSW010000054.1, read as the reverse complement.
AAGGAATTTGTGGCCTGGCTGCGCAAGGAAAACAAGCGGTTTCTGTTTTTGACCAACAGCAGCGAGCGCACGCCGCGCGAGCTGCAGCAAAAGCTGGCCCGCCTGGGTTTGGAAGTGGGGGAATGCCACTTTTACACCAGCGCGCTGGCCACGGCTGAGTTTTTAAAGAAGCAGGCGCCGGGCTGCTCGGTGTACGCCATTGGCGAAGCGGGGCTTTTGAACGCCCTGTACGATGCCGGCATCACCATGAACGACGTCAACCCCGACTTTGTGGTGCTGGGCGAGGGCAAGTCCTACTCGCTCGACACGTTGACTAAGGCCATCAACATGGTCATTCGGGGCGCAAAACTCATCGGCGCCAACAAGGACACCACCGGCCCCATTGAAAACGGCATTTGCCCGGCCTGCCGCGCGCTCATCGCGCCCATCGAGATCGCGACCGGCAAAAAGGCTTACTTCTGCGGCAAGCCCAACCCGCTGATGATGCGCACCGGATTGCGGCTCCTCGACTGCCACTCGGAAGACGCCGTGATGGTGGGCGACCGCATGGATACCGATGTTGTCGCCGGCACCGAGACGGGTATGGATACCATCATGGTCATGTCGGGCGTTTCTACCATGGAGACCGTGCTGACCTACGCCTACCGCCCCACCCTCATCCTCGACGGCGTGGGCGACATTCCCAAGATCGACGCCGCGCAGAAGCGCGAGCGCGCCAAAGCCGCCGCCGTGAAGGAAGCGGAGGAAGCGGCAGCCCCAAAGGCGTAAAATGACCGGACCGGTCTTTTACAAAAACCCCGCCCAGATCTGGGCGGGGTTTTTGCAGCGGCCGCTGCAAAACAAGCGCATGGGGGCGCAGCTTTAAAAAGCGGCTGCTTCAGGATTTGTTGGGGCTGCCGCACAACAAGCGAACAAAATCACGGTTTTTAGAACAACGGCTGTTTCAGAATTTCAGAGCTTTTCTGAAAGAAAAGCAACCCTGCACCGTTCGCTGGCCGGGAGCACCGAAAAGATGCGCCCAAGCGAACGGTGCGATCCACCCCAACCATTCCCCTACGGGGAATGGCCGGGGACCCCGCAAACCCTCGCGAAATAGGCGGCAGCCTATTTCGCGACCACTCCAAGGATTACAGCCCCAGCCGGTTGCACACGGCGCTGCCAATGGCTTCCTGCAGGCCCAAAGCTTCGAGCATCCACAGGGAATTGTAGCGCCCGGTGCGCATCTCTTTGGCGTAATAAATGGCGTCCATCACGTCTTGCCGGTCCAGGCCCATCTCCTGCGGCCGGCAGGCCGTCGCCGCGCTTTTCAGGCGGCGGGAAAGCTCTTCGGCGTGGGGCAGGGAAGCGAACTTTTCGCGCAGCTGCGGGGCGCAGGCGGCAATGGCGCGCAGCTCCTGTTCGCGGGCGGCCGGGTCGAAGGAGTGGTTGTGCTCCTGCACGCGGAAGATGTCTTCTGCGCCCGCGCCGTACACCCGGCGCACCCCGGCTTCCCAGGCCTCGCGGCTGTGTTCGCTCGCGGCGATGGCGGCGGCGTCGAGCGATTCCAGGTCGAGCTTGAGGATCTCTTCCCAGATCATCATGTTGACCACTGCGCCTACGCCCACCGATTGGCCGTGCATGGACTGCTTGAGGCCCTTGTTGTCCTGGCACATGATCCAGAAGTGGTTCAGCTGGTGCTCGGCGCCCGAGCCGCAGGGCGAGGAGCCGTACCACGCCATGCCCACGGCGCTTTTGTAAAGGCCGTCGGTCAGGTTCCACACGGCCTGGGGGTCGCCGCAGGCAATGCCTTTGGCGGTCTCTTCGCTGGCGCCTTCCTGGATGCACTGGCCCATCATGCCGGCGATGTTCGCGCAGTAGGGCAGGCCGCGCACCAGGTGGCCGGCGTACCAGTCCATGGCGGCGCTGATCTTGGAGACCACTTCGCCCACGCCCGCGCCGTTCATAAAGGGCGGCGCCTTTTTGATGATGTCGGTATCGGCCAGGATGAGGGAGGGATAGTCGAGGTAATAGGTGTTTTGCAGGCCGTTGACGATGATGACCGACATGTTGGTAAAAAAGCCGTCCATGGTCATGGCCGAGGGCATGGAGACGCCGGGCTTTTGCAGCCGGGTGGCCACGTAGCGCACGATGTCGGTCACCGTGCCGCCGCCGATGGAAATGAGGTAGTCGGCGTCGAAGGGCACG
>CALWSW010000053.1 GCA_944384305.1 uncultured Christensenellaceae bacterium | reverse complement strand
CTGACCGGCAGCTTGGGCGATGTAATGAAGGAATCCGCCCACGCCGCCTTTACCTACCTGCGCACCCACGCCGCCGAGTGGGGCATCGACCCGCTGTTTTACGAAAAGTTCGACCTGCACATCCACATTCCCGAAGGCGCGGTGCCCAAGGACGGCCCCAGCGCCGGCGTCACCATGGCCACGGCCATGGCCTCGGCGCTCTCCGGCGCGCCGGTGCGGGGGAACGTGGCCATGACAGGGGAGGTCAGCATCCGCGGCCGGGTGCTCGCCGTGGGCGGGCTGAAGGAAAAGACGCTGGCCGCTTACCGCGAGGGCATCACCACCATCGTTCTGCCTGCCGAAAACCAGCCCGATCTTCCCGAGCTTTCCGAAACGGTGCGGCAAAACGTGCGCCTGGTGTTTGCGCAGGATCTGAGCGAGGTGTTTGCCGCCGCGCTGCTGCCTGCGGACGAAAAGCAGGCCCCCGCCAGAAAGGCGCAGGTGCCGGTCAATCTGCCCTCGGCCGCTGTCTGCCGCACCTGCTGAAAGGAAGAAGACGCTGTGTTTCGCATAAAAAAAGCCCGTTTTTTGACGAGCTGCGCGCTTGGCAGCCCCCTGCCCGCGCTCGGCAGCGCGCCGCAGATCGCCATGGTCGGCAAGTCCAACGTCGGCAAATCCAGTTTGATCAACGCCCTGGCCAACAACGGCAAGCTCGCCCGCACCTCTTCAGAGCCGGGCAAGACCCGCCTGGTCAACTTTTTCGAGATCAACGGCGGCGAGTTTTACCTGGTAGACCTGCCGGGCTACGGCTTTGCCAAGGCCCCCAAGTCCGAGCAGCTCAAGTGGGGGGAATTGATGGAAAACTACCTGCGCTCGGGGCAGGTGAACCACCTGTTTTTGCTGCTCGATTCCCGCCACGAGCCCACGGCGGCCGACAGGCAGATGGCGGTGTGGATGCAGTACTACAACATTCCCTACACCGTTCTTGCCACCAAGGCCGACAAGCTCAGCCGCGCGCAGAAGCGGGCCGCTGCTGCCGCCGTGGCCAAGGCCGTGGGCAGCATGTCGCCGGCCATCATGGTCTCGGCCAAAGAAAAGAGCGGGCTTGAAGAGGTCGTGGCGCGCATCGAACAGATCGTGTGCGACACCGCGCTCGAGCGCCCCGCCCCCAAAGAAGGAGCGGCGGAAGAGGCCTGGGAAAACAGCGCGGGCGGCGAATGAAAGAAGCTTCCCAATTATTGCTTGACAACTAAGAGCAGCCTTTGCATAATATGGTCTTAGCAAAGAGGGATCACTTTTTGCCAGTCTGTTGTATGGAATAGTTGGAGGCGGCCCAAATGGCGATCATCAAATGCCCCAGGTGCGACATCAATTTTATTCGCGAAGAAGAGGGGTACTGCTCGATCTGCAAACGTGAGATGAGAGGCGAGATGCCCAAGGACGACGCGGTGGAAATGTGCATCGAGTGCGGGGAACACCCCGCGGTCCCCGGTGAGGAACTGTGCGCTTTCTGCCTGGCAGACAGAAAGGCTGCCGGCGAGGCTTTGGAGGACGACGCGGCGGAAGAAGGCGGCGAAGGCGAGGACGACGAACTCGGCCTCGGCGGCATGGAGCTCGACCCCCTGCAGTCCGACGACGAGATCCCCGAAGAGGAGCGCGAAAGGATCCACCGCGAACTGGGATTTGACGACGGCGCTGCCGACGAAGAGGAAGAAGACAAGGAAGAGCCCGCGATCTGAAGCGCGGGGGCACACGGCCGGAGAAAGGAAGGTCTGGTTTTGAGAGTATTTGCCATCAGCGACCTTCACCTTTCCGGCGCGGCCCCCAAACCCATGGATATTTTCGGCCGGCGCTGGACCGACCACTGGGCGCGCATCCAAAACAACTGGCACGCCCTGGGCATCGGCGAAGAGGACGCCGTCCTCATCGCCGGCGACATCAGCTGGGCCATGACGCTCGAGCAGGCGGCTGTCGATCTAAAAGAGATCGGCGCCCTGCCCGGCAGAAAGATCCTGCTGCGCGGCAACCACGACTACTGGTGGAACTCCCTGACGAAGGTCCGCCAGGCCCTGCACCCAACGGTGACGGCCATTCAGAACGACGCGCTGCGCATCGGCGACTTCTGCTTCTGCGGCTCGCGGGGGTGGACGGTGCCCGGCAGCGCCAACTTCAAGGCCGACGACCGCAAGATCTACGAGCGCGAGCTGCTGCGCATGAGCCTTTCCCTGGAAGCGGCTCAAAAGCTCGGCGGCAGGATCATCGCCATGATCCACTACCCCCCCTTCAACGAACGGCAGGAGCCTTCGGGCTTTGTGGAGCTGTTTGAGCAAAAGGGCGTCGAGCTGGTGGTGTACGGGCACCTGCACGGCAAAAGCTGCCTTTCGGCTTTTGAGGGGAGCATTCGCGGCGTGGAGTACCGCCTGACGTCCTGCGACCACCTTTCGCTCATGCCGGTGCTGCTGCGCGAATAACGGGCGCCACTTTTCACCACTTTTTTTGATTTGCTGTAAAAACGGGTTCTGCCCGTTTTTTTTTTGCCTTTTTGGCAGCTAAACCCCATTTTCAGGCCGTGTTTTTAAAATTTCCCCCACCACGGCCCCACTTCGATGCACTTTTGCACCGCAAGGCCATTCCAACCCTCTAAATAGGAAAATTTTGGCTTATTTATTTGCAATATTAGACGGATTTATGCTTTTTTGCGCCCTTAAAAAATTTTTTAAAAAATCGTAAATTCCAAGCAGGAATCCTAAGTTTCGTGCAGAATAAGATACGTGCGAAACGATTGTGTGGCAAAGTGGTGTAAAGTGGGTAATTTGAAGATTTGCCGCACGATGTCGCTGTGTTGCCAGCCTGCGACTGCGAGAAGAGGGTATTGCCGTGCTGATCGGTTCTTATAACCACACGATTGACAATAAAGGCCGCTTGTTCATCCCTGCCAAATGGAGGGATGACCTTGGCGTATCCTTTATCGTGACGCGCGGCTTCGGCAAATGCCTGTTCGGCATGGCGCTTGCGGAGTGGGAAAAGCTGACGGCCAAGCTTGCCGAGCTCCCCATGACCGACGCCAATGCCCAGATGTTCGCCCGCTACATGTACTCCTGGGCGACGGACTGCGAGCTCGACCGGCAGGGGCGCATCCTGGTGCCGGCCAAGCTGCGCAATTTTGCCGGCCTCGAAAAGGACGCCGTGCTCGTTGGGCTCAACAGCCGCATCGAGATCTGGAACGCCGACGAGTGGAACAAGATGGACGAAATGCTCGATTCCGAGTACGACAGCATGATGGCGGCCATGGCCCAGCTTGGTATTTAAACGATGGAATTTTCCCACATTCCCATTTTGCCGGAAGCCTGCCTGGGGTTTTTGGAACCCCAGCGGGGCGGCACCTTTGTGGACTGCACCCTGGGCGGCGGCGGGCACGCCGAACTCGTGCTGCGCGCGCTCTCCGGGCGGGGCCGGCTCATCGGCATCGACCGCGACAGCGAGGCCCTGCGCGCGGCAGCGAAACGGCTGGAGCCCTTCGGCGAACACTTTGTGCCGGTCAAGGGGAACTTTTTTGAACTTCCCCATATTTTGCAAACATTGGGCATCGGCGCGGCCGACGGCATTCTCGCCGACCTCGGCGTGTCCTCCTACCAGCTCGACAACCCCGAGCGCGGGTTTTCTTACCACCAGGACGCCCCGCTCGATATGCGCATGGATCAAAGCGCCTCCCTGACCGCGGCAGAGGTCCTCAACACCTACAGCGAGCGGGAGCTCACCCGCGTGCTGCGCGAGTGGGGGGAAGAAAAGTGGGCGCCGCGCATCGCTAAGTTCATTGTAAAAGCGCGGGAAGAAAAACCGCTCGCCCGCACGGGCGAACTGGTGGAACTCGTGCGCGCGGCCATTCCCGCCGCAGCCCGGCGGGAGGGCGGGCACCCCGCAAAGCGCACCTTCCAGGCCATCCGCATCGAAGTCAACGGCGAGCTTTCCGGGCTTTCCCAGGCGGTGGAGCAAATGGTCGGCTGCCTGAATCCCGGCGGCCGGGTGGCGGTGCTGACCTTCCATTCGCTCGAAGACCGCATCGTCAAGCAGACCTTTGCCCGCCTGCAAAACCCCTGCACCTGCCCGCCGGACGCGCCGGTGTGCGTGTGCGGCAAAAAGCCGGTGGTGCGCGTGCTCACCAAAAAGCCCGTAACAGCAGACGAAGACGAGGTAGAACGCAACCCGCGCGCCAAGAGCGCCAAGCTCCGCGCGGCAGAAAAGCTCACAGCCGATTAAAGAAAGGAGGAAGCGATGGCGCAGAACAGCCGGCGCTTGGATTCGCAGGAACAGTACTATACCGCCACTGCGAACGCATATAGATTGGACGAAGCCGCGCAGGAGCTTCCCCTCCGGCAAGACGAGCCAAAGCAAAGCCCCCAACACCGCCCGCAGGCGCAGCCCGGCCCTGCCGCGCAGCCCAAGCTCAAAAAGAGCCGGGTGGCCAAGGCGGCGGCGGTGTGCGCCGCTTTGATCGCCGTTGCGGTCGTGCAGATCGCCGGCTACGAGGGGCTGAGCGCCGCCAGCCTGCGCATTGCAGAGCTGCGGGAAAACATCGAATCCATCGAAAACGAGATCGACGAGCTGAATGTGCAGCTCCAATACGCCATGGACATCAACACCGCCCAGATCATCGCCAAAGACGCCCTGGGCATGGATTACCCGCTCTCTTCCCAGCTGGAAAAGGTGGAAGGGGGGCTGGCGCAGGCAAAGGCCGGCGCCGCGCCCGCGCCGCTGTACGCCGCGGTGCCGGTCTCAGAGGCCAACGCCGCGCAGCAGGAGCAGGGCGAGGAGGTTTTGGAAGAGGAAGCGGCTTTGCGGGAAGCAGCCGAATGAGGCGGCGCAGAAAACAGAAGCATTGGAACGCCTGTGCTGCGGCGTTTTTGCAAAAATCGAATGTTACAGGTGAAGGCGTGGCCGCAACGTTTTGTTGCGGCTGCATTGCTACCTGCGCGGCAAACGCTTGCCAAGTGCGGCCGCGTTGGTCTACAATGCATGAAACGGGCAAAACATCACCCAGGCTGCCGTTGGGCAGCGCTTAGAAAGGCAAAGGGATTTGAGCAGTTTCAAAAGGCAGAACAACCGGCACGGCGCACCCAGCGGCGATGCGCCGGCGCGGCCGCGCAAACAGCGCAGCACCAAAGAGCGCACCTTTGGCGTGATGCTTTTGTTTATGGTGCTCTTCCTTGTGGTCATCATCAAGCTTTTTGACCTGCAGGTGGTGCAGGCCGAGTGGCTGCAGGAACAGGCGACCGGCCAGTGGACCCGCTCCACGACGGTCGCGGCAGACCGCGGCAGCATCACCGACACCAACGGCATCGTGCTGGCGCAGAGCGGCACGGCCGATACCATCGAGGCCGCGCCCAACGAGGTGACCGACCCCAAAGGGGTGGCGCGGGCCTGCGCCGAGATCTTGGGGCTGGATTACGACACCGCGTACGAACGGGTGAGCGACGAGGACCGCAGCTGGGTGACCCTGAAGCGCCAGGTGGAGCCCGAGCAGGCCGACGCCCTGCGGGCCTATAATTTCAAGGGCGTGTACTTTACGGTGGACACCAAGCGCTACTACCCCTTTAAGCGGTTTTTGACCCAGGTGATCGGCTACACCACCATCGACGGCATCGGCCAGGACGGGATAGAGGCCGCCTACGACAAGTACCTGGCGGGGACGCCCGGCAAGCTGGTCTACGAAAAGGACAGCAGCGGCCGCGAGATCCCCTACGGCTCAGAGACCTACATCGAGCCCATCGACGGCTACAACATCGCGCTCACCGTCGATTCGGTGGTGCAGAGCTCGCTGGAGCGCGCCGTGGAAAACGCGCTGGAGGTCAACGGCGCCAAAACGGCCATGGGCATCGTCATGAACGTCAACACCGGCGAGGTCCTGGGCATCACCACCAAGCCCGACTTCGACCTCAACGACCCGCCGCGCAGCGATTACGAAGAGCTCCAGTCCCTTTCGAGAAACCGCGTGGTCGCCGATTCGTATGAACCCGGCTCGGTCTTTAAGATCGTCACATTGGCTTCGGCGCTCAACGAAGGGGTCGTGACCGAAGACTCCACCTTCGATTGCCCGGGGTATAAGATCGTGGAAGGGCAGCGCATCAAGTGCTGGGCCACAGACCACGGCCACCAGACCCTTGCAGAGGGCGTGCAGAATTCCTGCAACCCCGTGTTCATGGAACTGGCGCTGCGCCTGGGCAACGAGACCTTTTACGAGTACCTTTACGCCTTTGGCTTTGGCAGCAGCACCAACTCCGGCATGAGCGGGGAATCGAGCGGCATCCTGCGCGATATCCAATACGTCCAGTCCTTCGACCTCGCGCGCATCGGGTTTGGGCAGTCGGTGGCGGTCACGGCAATCCAAATGGCCTCGGCCGCCAGCGCCGCGGTCAACGGCGGCGAGCTCATGCAGCCCTACATCGTCAAAGAGATATACACCGACGACGGCGAGATCATCACGAAGAACGAGCCGACGGTCATCCGCCGGGTGATCTCCGAAGAGGTCTCGGCCACGGTGCGGGAAATGCTCGTGGGCGTGGTGGAAGAGGGCAGCGGCAAAAACGCCGCGGTGCCCGGCTACGCCATCGGCGGCAAGACCGGGACCTCGCAGAAGTACGAGGACGGCGCCATTGCCCAGGGAAAGTACATCTCCTCCTTCCTGGCCTTTGCGCCGGCCGACGACCCGCAGTTTTTGGTGTACATCGTGGTCGACGAGCCCACGGCCGGGTCGATCTACGGCAGCACGGTCGCCGCGCCCTTTGCGCGCGAGGTGCTGGAGGACCTTTTGAAGTATTACGGCGTGCAGCCCAGCGACACCGCCGCCGCCGAAGATAATGTGGAAGTGCCGTCTGTTTCGGGCATGTCGCTCGAGGCGGCGCGTGAAGCTCTGGAGGAAGCGGGGCTCACCGCCGCGGCCGACGGTTCTTCGGGCAGCGTGGTGGCGCAGTCGCCGCTTGCCGGCGCCACGGCGGCGCGCGGCACGCAGGTGCAGCTTTACGTCAGCGAGCCCGACGAAGTGTACGACGTCGCGCCCGGCGACGTGACAGTGCCCGACCTTTCGGGCAAAACGGCGGGCGCGGCCTATGCCGCCCTAAAAGAGCTGGGGCTGACCTTAAACGCCGCGGGCGAGCCGCAGGGCGTGGTGGTCTCGCAAAACCCCGCGGCGGGTTCGGCCATTGCGCCGGGCGGCAGCGTTTCGGTGACGCTGGGCGAACAGGAACAAGGCCAATGACCGGTTTTGGGGCCATAAAGCGGCCGCTATGGCCGCCCGTTGGTTGTTTGCAGTAAGTATGTGTGGTATAATCGTTGCGTTTGAGGCGCACTGCGCGCAAAAAACGGCCTGCGGGGCAGCGCCCCGCACGCCCGTACAAGGAGGATAGGATCCCTTGAAGCTTCACGAGCTCTTCAGCGATATTCCCTGCAGCATCGTCGGCGGCGACACCGAGGTCACGGCCATCGAGTGCGATTCGAGAAACGTCGGCCCGGGCTGCCTGTTTGCCTGCGTGGTCGGCACGTTCCAGGACGGGCACCAATACGCCGCCGCCGCTGCCGAGCAGGGCGCGAGCGCCCTTTTGGTCGAACGCGAACTGCCCATCGGCCTGCCGCAGGTGGTGGTAGAGGACAGCAGAAAGGCGCTGGCGCTGGCGGCCTCGGCCTTTTACGGCCACCCTTCCCAAAAGATGCGCATGGTGGGCGTGACCGGTACCAACGGCAAAACCACCACCACCTACATGTTAAAGGCCGTTGCCGAACGCGCCGGCTACAAGGTCGGGCTCATCGGCACCATCCGCAACCTCATCGGCGAGACCGTCATTCCCGCCAACCACACCACGCCGGACGCGGCCGAGCTGCACCGCATCCTGCGCCGCATGGCCGACGAAGGCGTCGAGGTCTGCATCATGGAGGTCTCCTCCCACTCGCTGGTGCAGCACCGCGTGTACGGCATCGACTACGACGTGGCGGTGTTCACCAACCTCACCCAGGACCACCTGGATTACCACAAGACCTTCGACAACTACCTGGCGGCAAAGCGCATCCTTTTTTTGCAGGCCAAAAAGGCGGTGGTCAACTGCGACGACCCGCACTGGAAAAAACTTTTGGAAGGCACTTCCTGCGAATTGCTGACCTTTGCCGTGCGCGAAAATTCCGATATTTACGCAAAGAACATCGACATTACGCCGGCGGGCGCAGCGTTTGATATGCACCTGCCCGGCACAGAGGAGATGCAGCACATCAAACTGCGCATTTCCGGCCTGTTCTCGGTCTTTAACGCCATGGGCACGGCTGGCGCGGCAATGGAGCTCGGCATTTCGCCCGATTGCATCAAAGCAGGGCTCGAAAGCGTCACCAGCGTTTCGGGCCGCATCGAGGCGCTGCCCGTGCCGGGGCGGGAGTTTTCGGTCATTCTGGACTACGCGCACACGCCCGACGCGCTGGAAAATATCTTAAAGACCGTGCGCTGCTTTACCGCCAACCGGCTGATCGTGCTGTTTGGCTGCGGCGGCGACCGCGACCGCGCCAAGCGCCCCATCATGGGCGAGGTGGCCGGGCGGTACAGCGACTTCTGCATCGTCACGAGCGACAACCCCCGAAGCGAGGAGCCGCGCTCCATCATGCTGGCCATCGAAGAGGGCGTCAAGCGCTCGGGCTGCGACTACATCATGATCGAAAACCGGCGCGAGGCCATTCAGGCGGCCCTGAAGATGGGCCAAAAAGGCGACGTGATCGTGCTTGCCGGCAAGGGGCACGAGACCTACCAGGAGATCAACGGCGTCAAAAACCATTTCGATGAGAAGGAGATCGTGGCGGAGCTGGTCAAACAGCTGTAAGCTTCGCCCCCACGGAAGATGGATACACTGATCTATTCCATACTGCTGGCCTTTGTGGTGTCGCTGGTGCTGGGCCCCATCGTCATCCCGCTTCTGCACAAGCTCAAGTTCGGCCAGCAGGTGCGCGACGACGGCCCCAAACAGCATCTGAAAAAGAGCGGCACGCCCACCATGGGCGGCATAATGATGCTCCTTGCCATGGCGGTGCCGCTGGCGGTGTTCTGCGGCGGCAGCATGGAGTTTTTGTTCATGGCGGTGGTGGGAACAGCGGGTTTCGGGCTCATCGGTTTTCTCGACGATTTTTTAAAGATCCGCCACAAGCGCAGCCTGGGCCTGCGCGCCTACCAGAAGATCATCGGTCAGCTGGGGGTGTCACTGGTGCTGTCGCTGTGGGCCTACCACGAACCGCTCGTCGGCTCCACGCTGTACATTCCCTTTTTTGACGTCAGCTGGGAGCTGGGCTGGTTCTACGTGCCGTTCATGGTGTTCGTCATCATTGCCGTGGTCAATTCCGTCAATCTCACCGACGGGCTGGACGGTTTGGCCTCGGGCGTCACGCTCATCGACGCCATCACTTACGCCTTTATTTTCTATGTGCTGGCGGCGTCTGCCGGCGCTTCGGGCGATGTGATGCTCCAGTCCAACCTGCAAAACGGCGTGGTGTTTGCCGGGGCGCTCGCCGGCGCCTGCCTGGGCTTTTTGCGCTTCAACGCCTACCCTGCGCGCGTGTTCATGGGCGACACCGGTTCCCTTGCCCTGGGCGGCGCGCTTGCGGTCATGGCCATGGTCACCCGCACGGCGCTCATCGTGCCCTTTGTGGGCGTCATGTTCGTGGCCAGCTCGGTTTCGGTCATTTTGCAGGTGGGCTCTTACAAGCTGCGCAACAAAAAGCGGGTGTTCCTCATGGCGCCGCTGCACCACCATTTTGAGCTCAAAGGCTACCCCGAGACCAAGATCGTCTCGATGTATATGATCATCACCGCCGCCATGTGCCTGTTGGTTTTGCTGGCATTTGTATAAACGGCGGCTCAAAGTTTTTACGGAGAAGGTGGAAGGAATATGAATGTGGCAGGAAAGAGCGCGCTGGTGGTCGGCATGGCCAAAAGCGGCGTGGCCTGCGCCCGTCTGCTCGCAGAAGAGGGCGCGCGGGTGACCATCAACGACGTAAAGCCGGCGGCCGAGCTCGCCGGCGTGCTCGACGCGCTGAAGGATCTTTCGTTTACGGATGCGCTCGGCAAAGACCCCATGACCCTGCTCGACGGGTGCGATCTGGTGGTTCTGAGCCCCGGCGTTTCCATCGAAGCGCCCTTTGCCGCAGAGGCAAAACGCCGCGGCATCGAGGTCATCGGCGAGATCGAGCTGGGCTACCGCTACGCGCGCGCTCCCATCGTCGCCATCACCGGCACCAACGGCAAAACCACGACCACGGCCCTCACGGGCGAGCTGTTTAAGGCGCAGGGCGTGCGCACCTGGGTGCTGGGCAACATCGGCATCCCCATCGCCGCGCACGCGCGCGAAACCAGGGAAAGCGACGTGATCGTTGCCGAAGTGGCGGGCTTCCAGCTGGAGTCCACCCAGGAGTTCCACGCGCACTCCTGCGCGATCCTGAACCTTACCGAAGACCACCTCAACCGCTTCGGCACCATGGAGCATTACGGCGCGGCCAAGGCCCGCGTGCTGCGCAACCAAACCAAAGACGACTTCTGCGTGTTCAACGCCGACGACCCGCTCGTTGCCGCCATGGCAAAGGAAGCGGCCGGCCGGGTGCTGTGGTTTTCCCGCCGGCACGAGGTGGAAAACGGCGCCTTTGTAAAAAACGGCCGCATCGTCTTCCGGCTCGACGGCGTGGAACAGGAGGTCTGCGGCGCCGGCGAACTGCGCATTCCCGGCGCGCACAATCTGGAAAACGCCCTGGCGGCGGTGGCGGCCTCGCTGCCCGTGGGGGTCACGCCCGAAGCGGCGGCCAGGGCACTGCGCACCTTCCCGGGGGTGGAGCACCGCATCGAATTCGTGCGCGAGTCGAAGGGCGTTCGCTACATCAACGACTCCAAGGGCACCAACCCCGATTCCACCGTCAAGGCGGTGGAGGCCATCAAGCGCCCGACGGTGCTGCTGCTCGGCGGCTCCAACAAAAACAGCGACTACTGCCCGGTGTTTCGTGCGTTTGAAGGAAAGGTCAAGGCGGTGGTGGCCTACGGCTTTACCCGCGGCCAAATTTTGCGGGACGCGAAAAAGACCGGTTACCAAAACATTTACGTAGTGGACGGCAGCTTTGAAGAGGCGGTGGAAAAGGCACGCAGCCTGGCGGAGCCGGGCGACGACGTGCTGCTTTCGCCGGCCTGCGCCAGCTACGACATGTTCGACAATTTTGAGCAGCGCGGCCGGGTGTTCAAAGAGATCGTATCCCGGTTCTGACGCCCGGCAAAAGGGGAGTGGAATGGCAGGCTTTTTCAGCAGATTGCGCGAGAGGCAAAAGAAAAAAGGCCACGTGGATTACCTGGTGCTCTTTTTGACCATCGGCATCATTGCCTTTGGCCTGGTCATGCTGTTTTCGGCCAGCTTTTACTATGGATTGAACCGCTACGGCGACGGGTATCATTACGTCAAGCGCCAGCTGCTGGGCGTGCTGCTCGGCGGGGCGGCCATGTTCGTGCTTTCCCGCGTGGATTACCACGTGTGGCTGCGCCACTGGAAGGCCATTTACGCCGCCGGGCTGGTGGTGCTCGCGCTGGTGTGGGTGCCGGGCTTTGGCGTTTCCTCAAACGAAGCGACCCGCTGGGTGGAAATTCCCGGCATTGGGCTGCAGTTTCAGCCCTCCGAGGTCGCCAAATATACGCTGCTCATTGCCATTGCGGCAAACGTCAGCAACTTTGGCCCGGAGCGGATCAAAAGCTTCCGCAGGGGCGTGGTGCCGCTGCTGCTGCTCATGGCGCCGGTCGCCATCCTCATCTATCTGCAGCCCAACTTCAGCATGCTGGTCATTTTGGCGGCGGCCTGCTTCATCATGCTCGTCATTGCGGGCGTCAGGGGCGCTCAGCTCTCCATTATGCTCTTTTCGGGCGTGGGCGTGGGTTCGGTGTTCATGCTGCTCGAAGGCTACCGCGCCAACCGCATCAGCAGCTTTCAAGACCCGTGGTCGGCCGGCGCGAGCGGTTACCAGCTGCGGCAGTCGCTCATCGCTTTCGGCTCGGGCGGGCTGTGGGGGCAGGGCCTGGGTTCGAGCCGGCAGAAGTTTTTGTTTTTGCCCTACGGCGAAAGCGACATGATCTTCGCCATCATCGCCGAAGAACTCGGCTTGGTGGGCGCGGGCCTTCTGGTGATCGCCTACGCCGTGCTGTATTCCCACTGCTTCCGCATCGCCATGCGCTGCAGGGACATGGGCGGCCGGATGCTCGCGGCGGGCTGTGCGGCGCTTTTGTGTATCCAGACCATCGTCAATATGTGCGTGGCCACGGGGCTCATGCCCACCACCGGCCAAACGCTGCCCTTCATCAGCTCGGGCGCGACCTCCATGGTGGTGTGCATGGCGGTCATGGGCCTGATTTTGAACGTTTCGCGCACCAATCGCTGAGGATCTTTTCACGTTTCGGCCCTGCGCGGCATATCATGTTGATATGCGACGGGTCGGAGGTGTGCTTTTGATGGAAAAACTGCGCGTAACGGGCGGAGCCAGGCTGGCGGGGGAAGTGCGCATCCAGGGCGCAAAAAACGCCGTGCTGCCCCTTTTAGGGGCGGTGCTTTTGACCAAGGAGCCGGTGTTCATCCACAATTGTCCGCATATTTCCGACGTGGAGAATATGTGCGGCATCCTCAGGTATCTGGGCGCCTGCTGCGAGTGGCGGGAAAACGGCCTGTGGGTCTGTACCGAACCGGCCGGCCGGTTTGAAATGCCCCAAAAGCTCAGCAAAGAGCTGCGCTCTTCCATTTTTATGCTGGGCGCAGTGCTGGCGCGGTTTGGGCGGGCGGTGTTTTATTACCCCGGCGGGTGCGAGATCGGCTCCCGCCCCATCGATCTGCACTTAAAGGGCCTGCGGGGCCTGAACGTGGAGATCGTGGAAGAGGTCGGGCTGATCTGCTGCGACGGCAGCCGCATGTGCGGCGGCGAGATCTTGCTGGATTACC
>CALWSW010000052.1 GCA_944384305.1 uncultured Christensenellaceae bacterium | reverse complement strand
GAGTTGCGGGCCCGCGTCTCGTTCTATTAGGGGCCCGGATTGTGAAAACTCTGCGACCTGAACGGAGCCTGCTTTGGTTCAGTTCAAGGCGCCGGAGCGATGGACTAGCAGAGCTAATTCGAGCGACGGCAACGCTGAAATGGGCCAAAGCAGGCCCGTTCAGGCGTATAGCCCCTTGTCTACTAAGGGTAAAGAAAATGGGCGAAAACACGCTGGATAGCGGCGAGTTTTTAGACTACATCGTGCAGGACAGCATCTACCTGCGCGACTACTTGAAGGCCTTTGCCATGGGCATGGTAAAAAGCCGCACCTTAAAGGAGATGCAGGTGTTTTACTCGGTGCTGGGCTACGTGAACGACAGCGAGAACGCCACCCGCTTAAAGTACCTGGCAGACGGCGGCCTGACCGACGCCATGGTGGATGCCATGGAAAAGCGCCAAAGCTGCGCGGCCTACACCCGGTTTTTGCTGGACACCGCGCAAAACGAGGATATTCCCGAGATCCTCATGGCGGTGATGCCCTGCATGTTGGGCTACTACTATGTGTTTCGGGAGCTTTTAAAGCGCTGCCCGCAGGTGATGGAGGGCTATTACGCCCCCCTGGTTGCGGACTACACCTCGGACTACTACAAAGGCTGCTGCGACGCCTGGACGGCTTACTGCAACGAGGTGTGCGAGCCGTTGAGCGGCGCGCGCCAGGAAAGGCTCATTGCGCTTTTTCGCGCGGCGAGCGAACACGAACTTTATTTTTGGGAAATGGCAGGTAACGAACATGACTGATCGCTGGAACGCCCATGTGCGCGAGCGCGTGCCGCTGGTGCACTGCATCACCAACTACGTCACGGTCAACGACGTGGCCAACGCCCTGCTGGCCTGCGGGGGTTCGCCCATTATGGCGGACGACATTGGCGAAGCGGCCGACATCGCCGCCATGAGCAGCGCCGTGGTGCTCAACATCGGCACACTCAACCGCCGCACCATCGCCTCTATGAAGGCGGCGGGCATGGCGGCCAACCAGAAGGACATCCCCGTGGTGCTCGACCCAGTGGGCGCGGGCGCTTCGGCCCTGCGCAACGAGGCCGTGGCAGAGCTGCTCTGTGCAGTGCGCTTTGCCGTCATCCGCGGCAATCTTTCGGAAATTTCGTATTTGGCCGGGCTCTCTTCCTCTACCCGCGGGGTGGACAGCAGCGCGGCCGACAGCAAAAACGACGCCGTTTACGCCGCAAGGACGGTGGCCGAACGCTTTGGCTGCACCGCGGCCATCACCGGGAAGGTGGACGTTGTGACCGACGGAAGGCGCCTGGCAAAGATCGAAAACGGCGTGGCCGAGATGGGCCGCATCACCGGCACAGGCTGCATGCTCTCGGGGGTGATCGGCGCTTACGTGGGCGCAAACGGCGACGCGTTTATGGCCTGTGTGGCGGCTGTGGCCTCCATGGGCCTGGCGGGCGAATGGGCGCTTGCCGAAACCAACGGGCGCGGTACGGGCAGCCTGCACATCGGCATCATCGACGCGCTCAGCCGCATCGGCGACGCAGCGCTCGCAGAACAGGGCAAGGTGCGCTATGAGACCTTCGGTTGATTATTCGCTCTACTTCTGCACCGACCGCGGGTTGATGAGCAGCGCTACCATTGAAGAAAACGTAGAAGCCGCGCTCACCGGCGGCGCTACGGTGGTGCAGCTGCGCGAAAAGCACTGCTCCAGCCGGGAGTTTTACGAGCTGGCGGTGCGCGTCCGGGCGATCGCCCGGCGGTTCGGCGCGCCGCTCATCGTCAACGACCGGGTGGACATTGCCCTGGCCGCCGGGGCGGACGGCGTGCACGTGGGCCAGAGCGACCTGCCCTGCGCCGCGGTGCGGCGCCTGGTGGGGGAAGGGATGCTGGTGGGGGTTTCGGCCGGGAGCGTGGCCGAAGCGCTGGCCGCCGCCGGGGAAGGCGCCGACTATTTGGGCGTGGGGGCGATGTACGCCACAGGCACCAAGGAGGACGCCGGCCTGGTAACGATGGAAGAACTCAAAAACATCCGCCGGGCGGTGGAACTCCCCATTGTGGTCATCGGGGGCATCAACAAAGCCACGCTGGGCAATTTTAAGGGAACGGGCATTGAGGGCATTGCGGTGGTGTCGGCCATTGCCGCGCAAAAGGACCCCGCCGCCGCGGCAAGGGAGCTGTTGACGCTATGGAAGAGCTGAACCAACTGCAGGGCGCTATTTTTGACCTGGACGGCACGCTGTTTGACTCGCTGTGGCTGTGGAAGGAGATCGACCGCCGCTTCCTGGCCCGCCGGGGCATTGAGCTGCCGGCGGATTACGCCGAGGCCGTGAGCGCCATGGAGTTTGCCCGCGCGGCGGAGTACACCGTGCGCCGCTTTGGCCTGAACGAACCGCCCGAGGCGCTCGTGGCCGAGTGGATGGCCATGGCCAAGGACGCCTACGCCCGTGAGATCCCCTTAAAGCCCGGCGCGGCGGCTTATTTGCGCGCGCTTGCAGGCAGGGGCGTCAAGCTGGGCATTGCCACCTCCTGCGCGGCGGAGCTCTTTGGCGCTGCGCTGGCGCGCCACGGCATAACGGATCTGTTTGCCGCCGCCGTGACCACCCGCGAGGTGGGCGCGGGCAAGGAGGGGCCGGAGGTGTATTTGGCCGCCGCCAAGAAGCTGGGCCTTTTGCCCGGGCGCTGCGCGGTGTTTGAGGACGCAAAGACCGGCCTGCTATCCGCTAAGCGCGCGGGGTTCTGGACGGTGGCGGTGTACGACCCGCACGTGCCCGACTGGCCGGGCCTGCGCGGCGCCGCCCACCAAAGCATCCGCTCGTTTGAAGAGCTGCTGTGAGGCCGGCCGCCCCTGCGCGCAAAAAGGCGCCCGCTCGCAAAGCAGGCGCGCGGGGGCCGCGGTTTTTGGAACAACGGCAGCTATAAAAACCTCCCCCTAACGGGGGAGTTTTTTGTGCTGTGTTGTCACTTCAAATTGCGCTTTTTGGGCTGCGCGGCAGAGGAGCCGAAGCGCGCGCTTTCGTCCTTCTGGTTGCCGTAAAAGGGCTTTTCGGTGCCGTTGAGCAGGCGGCCGATGTTGCCGATGTGGGTGCAGAACACGATGACGGCGATGAGGAAGAACATGATGGCGATGGCCGCCCGGCCCATGAAGAGCGAGGTGATGAAGAAGGCCAGCACGCCGATGAGCGAGGCGATGGACACGTAGCGGGTGACCAGCGCGATGATGGCGCACACCACGAAGGTGATGAGCGCGGCCAGGGGGCTGATGGCCAGCATGACGCCAAAAGAGGTGGCCACGCCCTTGCCGCCCTTAAAGCCGAACTCTACGGGGAAGATGTGGCCTAAGAGCACCGCCACGCCGCCGAAGGCCACGCAAAGGTCGCCCCCGATCCAGCCGCACACCAGCGCGGCCAGCGCGCCCTTTAACAGGTCGCCCAGGAAGGTGATGGCGCCTGCGCCCCAGCCAAAGGTGCGCAGCATGTTGGTGGAGCCGGCGTTGCCCGAGCCGAAGGCGCGGATGTCCTGCTTTTTGACGTTTTTGCTGAAGATGATGGCCGTTTGGAAGGTGCCGATAAAGTAGGCGAGCAGCGTGCAGACAATGACCTTGAATACCATGTTCTGACCTCCTTTAAAACTGTTGGGGCCCCGTTTGAGCGCGGCGCGGGGCCAGCGTCAGCTGTTTTTCTTGGATTCTTTTTTGCGCACGATCAGCTTCAGGGGGGTGCCCGTCAGCCCAAAGCTCTTGCGCAGGTAGTTTTCCAGGTAACGCTTGTAGGAAAAGTGCAAAATGTCGGGGTCGTTCACAAACAGCACAAAGGCCGGCGGCTGTACCGCCACCTGCGTGGCGTAGTAGATCTTGAGCCTGCGGCCCTTGTCGGAGGGCGGTTCGGTGACGGTCACGGCCTCGTCGATGACGTCGTTGAGCATGCCGGTGGAAACGCGCATCATGGTTTGGGCGTAAACTTCGTCTACCATGCCCAGAATTTTGTTTACCCGCTGGCCGGTCTTTGCCGAGATGTAAAGCTGCGGCGCGTAGCTCATAAAGGCCAGCTCGCGCTTGACGTCCTTTTTAAAGGCCTCCATGGTGTGGGTGTCTTTTTCGATGAGGTCCCACTTGTTGACGATGACGATGCTGGCCTTGCCCTCTTCGTGGCAGTAGCCGGCGATCTTTACGGCCTGTTCGCTCATGCCCTCGGTGGCGTCGATGACGATGAGGCACACGTCCGAGCGCCGCACCGCCGCCAGCGAGCGGATGACGCTGTAGCGCTCGATGGTCTCGCTTTCCACCGCGCGCTTGCGCCTCAGCCCCGCCGTGTCTATGATGCGGTAACGGCGGCCGTCGTGCAAGAGGTCGCTGTCTATGCTGTCGCGCGTGGTGCCTGCGATGTCGGAGACGATGGAGCGCTCCTCGCCCAACAGCGCGTTGACCAGCGAGGACTTGCCCACGTTGGGCTTGCCCAAAACGGCGATGTGGATGACGCCCTCGTCCTCCTCGCCCGCGGCGCTTTCGGGAAAGTGGCTGACGAGTTCGTCGAGCATGTCGCCAAGGCCCAGGCCTTGGCCGGCGGAAATGGCGAAGGGCGTGCCCAGCCCCAGCTCGTAAAAGTCGTAAACGGCGTCTTCCAAATTGAGGTTGTCGATCTTGTTCACGCACAGCACCACCGGCTTTTCGGTGCGGCGGAGCATGTCGGCCACCTCGGCGTCGGCGTGGGTCAGGCCGTCCCGGCCGTCGCACAAAAACAAAATGACGTCGGCCGTTTCTATGGCGAGCTCGGCCTGCCGGCGCATGGCAGAAAGCAGAAAGTCCTTGCTTTCCGGCTCGATGCCGCCGGTGTCGATGAGGGTAAAGGCGTGGTTGAGCCACTCGCAGTCGGCGTACAGGCGGTCGCGGGTGACGCCGGGCGTGTCTTCCACAATGGCGATCCGCCTTCCCGCGAGCTTGTTGAAGAGGGTGGACTTGCCCACGTTGGGGCGGCCCACCACGGCGACGAGCGGTTTGGTCATTTCGGTTTGATCCTTCCGGGAAAATTCTCTGTGGCCGGCGCGCCGCCCGGCGGCGCTGAAAAGCCCGCTGGCGCCGCGGCCCCGGTTTGTTTTATTATACACCATCCCCCCGGCAAAGAAAAGAACGCGGCCGGTTCGGCGCGCAAAAAAAGCCCGCTGTGCGGGCAAAATGGAAAGGGAGAAAAAAGCGCAGAGCCGTCAGCCGTTCTTTTTCTGGCGTTTGAGCCGCCAGGCAAAAAGCGCGGCGGGGGAAAACAGGGCGGCGGCGGCCGCGGCGTCACAATAGGCGGCGGGGGGCGCGCTCAGCACCACGCCCAGCAGCCCCTCGAGCAGGGCGGCGCACAGGGCGGCGAGCGCCACGCCCCCCAGCGCCGCAGAGAGTGCGGCGCGGCGGTAGCGCAAAAGCGGCGCGGCAGCGGAGAGCAGCAGGCCGCCCAGCGCCCCCACGCCCGCCAGGCCGCCAAACAGCGCAAACAGCCCCAGCAGCAAAGCGGCGCAGAGCACGGCCCCCGCAAAAGCGAGCAGCGCCCCCCGCGCCCAGCGCATGCCCCCCGCCCACGCCACGGCGGGGCACAGGGGCAGCAAAGCCGCCGCCGCGGGGGAAAGCGCTGTAAAGAGCAGGAGCGAGAGCAAAAAGAGCGCGCACTTGCGCCCGTCGAGCGAGAGCGCCGCCGTCACCGGCGCAGCCACGCCGGTCAAAAGCGCGCTCAGCCCCAGCAGGCAAAAGAGCATCCCCAGCGGAAACAGATCGTTGTACATCAAAAAGACCTCCCAAATCCTCGTTGGGGTTAGGGTGCGCGGCTGGGCGCGCGCTTATGCGGGGAAAGAAAGCGCCCGGCAAAATGCTCTGCCGGGCGTGTTTTTGCAAATGATAGGCGGTCATGCGCGGGGCGGTACCCGCAAAAACCCCGCCATGGCGCCGGTTTTGCCGAAGCGCTTTTTGTCCCGCCGGTAGGAGAAAAAGCCTTCGCCGCAGCAGGTGCAGCGCCCGGCGTCCTGCATGTTTTCTACCGGCAGGCCGCAATCGAACAGCTGGGCGGCCATGGTCATGACCAGATCCACCAGGTATTTGCCCCGCGCTTCGTCCCACCGGGCGGCGGGCAGGCCGGGGAAGGCGGCGTCGAACACCCGCTTGACCGGCTCGTCCACCTCGAAGCAGCAGGGGCCAATGGAGGGGCCGAAGAAGGCGCGCAGGTCTTTGGGCCGGCAGCCGTAAGCTGCCATGAGCCTGCGGGCGGCCTTTTCGCCGATGCGCAGGCTGTTGCCCTTCCACCCCGCGTGGATCATGGCGCCGGCGCGCTTTGCGGGGTCGTATAAAAACACCGGCATGCAGTCGGCGTGAAGGGTCACCAGCGTAACGGCCGGGTCGTTGGAGGCCAGCGCGTCGCAGGGGGGGAAGGCCGGATGGTTTGGGAACCCCCAGCCGCACTGCGCTGCGGCGGCTGTTTCCACCCCGTCGCCGTGGCAGAAGTTGCACAGCGCCATGGTGGAAAAGTCAAAACCGGCCGCCGCGGCCAAACGGCGGTAGTTTTCGGTCACGTTTTCTGCCGGTTCGGGGCGGTTGTAGCCCAGATTCAGCGTGTCAAAGGGCGGCGCGCTCACCCCGCCAAAGCGCAGCGTAAAGCCGTGAAGGCAGCCCAAACCTTCCAGTTCTTCTGAGACCACCCAGCGGATGCCGCCCGCGCTTCGCTCTGCGCAGCCCCGGCGCAGGGCCGCGTACTGTTCCAAAAACGCCGTCATGCCCTGTGCCCGCCGCCCTTTGGGTTCTTTGCCGCGTTTTCTTTGGACTCCTTTTCGAGCAGCAGGCGGCGCATTTCGCTCATGAACTCGTCCAGGTCCTTGAACTGGCGGTAGACCGAGGCAAAGCGCACGTAGGCCACTTCGTCCAGCTCTTTGAGCTTGGCCATGATGATCTCGCCGATGCGCTCGGAGGTGACCTCCTGGTCCAGGGTATTAAAGACCTCGCGGGTGACGTCGTCTGCCGTGCGCTCGATCTCGGCGTAGGGGATGGGCCGCTTTTCGCAGGCTTTGCGGATGCCGCTCAAAACCTTGTTGCTGTCGAACTCCTCCCGCCGGCCGTCCTTTTTGACGACCATGATGGGGATCTCTTCGATTTTTTCGTAGGTGGTGAACCGCTTGCCGCACCGCAGGCATTCGCGGCGGCGGCGGATGGCCCCGCCCTCGTCGGTTGGGCGGGAATCGACGACCTTGCTTTCCAAATGGCCGCAATACAGGCACTTCATACCGCGCACTCTCCCTTTTTGCCGTTTGTGGCGTTTGCCTGCATTATACCACGGTTTTGGGGGTTTTTACAATTGCGCCCGGCCGTTAGCTGCCGGTGTCTACCAAAATGACGTCGTCGCCGAACTTCACGATCTTGTTGTAGGGGATGACCCGCTCGTCGGCGGAGCCCAACAGGCCGAAGCAGCGCCCCCGGCTGGGCACCGTGACCGAAAGAATGGTGCCGCAGTCCAGGTCGATGCACAGATCGTCGATGTGCCCCAGGCGGCTGCCATCGCAGATGTTGATGACCTCCTTGCCGCACAGTTCGTCAAAGGTCGCTTTCATGGCCGCTGCCCTCCTTTTTTTGTTCAGTATATGCGCCCTGTGCCCCAGGCTTGCGCCTTTTTGCCCCCCGCCACAGCACCAAAGAAAGCGCGCACAAAAAGGCCCCGAACCCTTTTTTTAACACCTGTTCCGGCAAAAGCAGCGCCAGCCCCACGCCGGCGGCCGCGCCCAAAAAGCCCCAGCCGGCCACCGGCCTTGCGGCCTTTAGGTCTGCCCGGCCGGCGCGCACGTGAACATAGAGCGCCACCGCCGCCGCGGGCAGGTAGGCCAGCAGGTTGACGGCCTGCGCATCGCGCTGCCCGGCGGCGGCAAAAAAGGACAGCAGCGGGATGAGCAGCGTGCCGCCCCCCAGCCCCATGCCGCTCAATACGCCCGAAAGCGCGCCGATCAACACGTAGTTCAAAAGAGCATCCGCCCCCCGGCGAGCAGCATGAGCAGGCAGAAGAGGCGGTGGAGCCACACGTTGGAGAGCCTGCCCAGAAGCAGCGCGCCCACGGCCCCGCCCCCCGCAGCGCCCAGCGCCGTGAAAAGGCACCCTTGGGGCAGGCCGGAAAAGAGGGCGTAGCCCAGAAAGCTGAGCGCCGAAAGGGGCAGAATAACGGCGATGGCCGTGGCCTGCGCCTGCTTTTGCCCCAGCCCCTGCAGGGTAAAGAGCGGCACGGCCAGCATGCCGCCCCCCGAGCCGAACAGGCCGTTGATCAGCCCGACCGCCCCGCCGGCGAGGCGCTTGCCCCCTTTGCTGTTAAAAAACCTTTGGCACTTTGCCAAAAACCTCTTTTTCATAAGATTAGTGTGCGCGCTTGGGGGGAAAACCATGCGCCCACGGCGCTTTTGCGGGCGGGGAACGAGCGCTTTTTTGCTTGCAAAGCGGGCCGCCTGGCGGTATGCTGAACAATATTCTGTTTTGCGACAGCGCAGCAATAAAAGGAAGGATTGCCCATGCCCGCCCGCCCCCGCCGCGGCGGCCCCTGCGTGCTGCTCGTTCCCGGCACGCAGATCGAGGTGGCCGTCGAATACAAAAACGTCAAAAACATCAATCTGCGCCTGCTGCCCCCCAACGGCGCGGCCCGGCTTTCCGCCCCGCGCGGCGCGGGGACGGAGGTTTTGCTGCGCTTTTTGGCCGAAAAGCGGGGGTGGATCGAAAAAAAACAGGCCGAGTTTGCAAAAAACCGGGCGCTCCCCGGGCTGCCCACGCCCGCTTCGCCCCGGCTGCTGCTGTGGGGAAAGACCCTGCCGGTGCGCTTTGCGGCGGCAGGCAAGAGCCGCGCCCGGCTGGAGGGGGGCGGCGTGGCCTTTTATGTGAACGGCCCCGCCGGCGAAGCGGTTTGCGCCGCGCTGTACCTTGCGCTCTGCCAGGAAGAGCTGCTGCGCGCCCTGCCGGAAGAAAGCGCCCGGGCGGAGGGCGCGGTGGGGAAGCGGGCAGCGGGTTACCGCCTGAAGAATATGCGCTCCCGCTGGGGCAGCTGCAACACCCAGACCGGCGTTGTTGCCCTGAACCTGCAGCTGGCAAGACTGCCGGCTTTTTGCCTGCATTACGTGTTGGTGCACGAGCTGGCCCATTTGATCTTGCCCGGCCACGGGCCGGAGTTTTGGAAGCTGATGGACGGCTTTTGCCCCGATTGGCGGGCCGCGCGGGAACTCATGCGGCATTTCCCGCTGTTTTGAGCGGTGTTCGCTTGTCAATCTTTTAAAATGTGCTACAATAGGCCCGGACCCCAGAGCCCGCGGCCTTTTTTGCGCGCGGCGGAAGGGGAAAACGGCCCCGCGCGGCCCCTGCGCGCAGAGCGGCGGGCGCGGGGCGTGTTTTAAAAGAAGCGTTGGGAAGCGCTGTATCAAAAACAATGGGCGGTTTTAGAACGTATTTGATTCGGAAATCCCCAAGGAGGTGTGCCGGGCATGGGAAAATTCAAGATCGTATCGGACTACAGGCCTGCGGGCGATCAGCCGCAGGCCATTGAGGCGCTCGCCAGGGGCGTGCTTTCGGGAAAGGACGCGCAGGTGCTGCTCGGCGTCACCGGCTCGGGCAAGACCTTTACCATGGCCAACGTCATTGAGCGGGTGCAGCGGCCCACGCTGGTGCTGGCCCACAACAAGACGCTGGCCGCCCAGCTGTGCAACGAGTTTCGGGCTTTTTTTCCGAACAGCGCGGTGGAGTTTTTTGTGAGCTATTACGACTACTACCAGCCGGAGGCCTACGTGCCCTCGACCGACGCCTACATTGAAAAGGTCGCCACCGTGAACGACGAGATCGACCGGATGCGCCACAGCGCCACCTGCGCGCTCAACGAGCGGGAGGACGTCATCATCGTGGCGTCGGTGAGCTGCATTTACGGCCTGGGCGACCCGGAGGAGTACCTGAAGCTTTCGGTCTCGCTGCGGCCGGGCATGGAGCTGGAGCGCGACGAGCTTTTGCGGCGGCTGGTGGACATCCAGTACGAGCGCAACGACTTTGACCTGGTGCGCGGGGCGTTCCGCGTCAAGGGCGACGTGGTGGAGATCTTCCCCACCAACTCCAAGGACGTTGCCGTGCGCGTGGAGTTCTTTGGCGACGAGATCGACCGCATTGCAGACATCAACGTGACCACCGGCGAGGTGCTGGCCACCCGGACGCACGTCGCGCTCTTCCCCGCCAGCCACTACGCCACCAGCCGCGCCAAGATGGAGCCGGCCCTAAAGGCCATCGAGCAGGACCTGGAAGCCCGCCTTGCGGAGCTTCGCGCCCAGAACAAGCTGGTGGAAGCCCAGCGGCTGGAGCAGCGCACCATGTACGACATGGAGATGATGCGCGAGATCGGCTACTGCACCGGCATTGAAAACTACTCCCGCTACTTTGACGGCCGCAAGCCGGGCGAGCCGCCCTACACCCTCATCGACTACTTCCCCGGCGACTTTTTGCTGATCGTGGACGAGTCGCACGTGACCCTGCCGCAGGTGCGGGGCATGTACGCCGGCGACCGCTCGCGCAAGGTCTCGCTGGTGGATTACGGCTTCCGCATCCCCTCGGCGTTCGACAACCGGCCGCTGAAATTCGACGAGTTCTGCGCGCGGGTGCACCAGAAGATCTTCGTTTCGGCCACGCCGGGGGACTACGAGCTTTCGCTGACCCACGGCGAGGTGGTGGAACAGCTCATTCGCCCCACCGGGCTGCTGGACCCGGAGGTGTTCATCCACCCCGTGGAAGGGCAGGTGGAGGACCTGCTGGGCGAGATCCGAAAGACCACCGAGCGTGGGTTCCGCACCCTGGTGACCACCCTGACCAAGCGCATGGCAGAGAATCTGACCGAGTACCTGGAGGGAATGGGGGTGCGGGTGAGGTATATGCACTCCGAGATCGCCACCATTGAGCGGATGGAGATCATTCGCGACCTGCGCCTGAAGGAGTTCGACGTGCTGGTGGGCATCAACCTGCTGCGCGAGGGGCTGGACCTGCCCGAGGTGGCGCTGGTGGCCATTTTAGACGCCGACAAAGAGGGCTTTTTGCGCTCGACGACTTCCTTGGTGCAGACCATTGGCCGCGCGGCGCGCAACGCCGAAAGCCGGGTGATCCTTTACGCCGACAGCATCACCGAGAGCATGCAGGCCGCCATGGACGAGACCGCCCGCCGCCGCGCCGTGCAGATGGCCTACAACCAAGAGCACCACATCACGCCCAAGACCATCATCAAGGACGTGCACGAGGTGCTGGAGATCACCAAACACGAAAAGGCCGGCGCCGGGCTGGAGGCGGCCGAGAAGGAAGAGAAGGCCGCGCTGATTGAAGAGCAGATGCGCGCCGCCGCCCTGGAGCTGGATTTTGAGACCGCCGCCAAGCTGCGCGACCAGCTGTTTGAGCTGCGCGGGCTGGACGCCCAGGGCAAAAAGCTGCGCGCCCCCAAGCCCGGCACGGCGGGCAGCAAGCGCTACGCCCGCGAGCGGGGCAGAAAGAGCGCCAAGCGGTAACGCCGGGGCGTGTAGCAAAACACAAGGTGCGACCAAGCGAAGGGTGCAACCCACCCCAACCATTCCCCTGCGGGGAATGGTTGGGGACCCCGAAAACTCTCGCAAAAAAGGCGGCCGCCTTTTTTGCGACAGCTCCGCTGGACTTTTTACAGAACACGAAACGAAAGAGGCAATATGCAGAACGAACTGATCGTAAAGGGCGCGCGCTCCAACAACCTCAAGTCGGTCAACGTCGCCATCCCGCGCGACAAGCTGGTGGTGTTTACCGGGCTTTCGGGCTCGGGCAAGTCCTCTTTGGCGTTCGATACCATTTACGCCGAGGGGCAGCGCCGCTACGTGGAGTCGCTTTCCAGCTACGCCCGCCAGTTTTTGGGGCAGATGGACAAGCCGGACGTCGACGCCATTGAAGGGCTTTCGCCCGCCATTTCCATCGACCAGAAGACCACCAGCAACAACCCGCGTTCCACCGTGGGCACCGTTACCGAGGTGCACGACTATTTGCGCCTGCTTTACGCCAACATCGGCGTGCCCCACTGCCCCAAGTGCGGCCGGGCGATTTCCCGCCAGACGGTGGACCAGATGGTGGACGCCATTGCGAAGCTCGGCGAAGGCAAGCGCATCCAGGTGTTGGCGCCCCTGGTGCGGGGCCGCAAGGGCGAGCACGTGAAGGTGTTTGACACGGTGCGCAAGCAGGGCTTTGTGCGGGTGCGGGTAGACGGCGAGACCTACGACGTTTCGGAGCCCCCCAAGCTGGACAAAAAGCTCAAGCACACCATTGCCGTAGTGGTGGACCGCCTGGTGCTCAAGGGCGAGGGCGACAAAAACAGCCGCCTGTTCAGCTCCATTGAAACGGCGCTGGACCTTTCGGGCGGCATTGTGGAGATCGACGCCGGCGGCGAGCTTATGACCTTTTCGCAAAACTACGCCTGCCCGGACTGCGGCATCAGCATGGAAGAGCTGACCCCGCGGATGTTTTCCTTCAACAACCCCTACGGCGCCTGCCCCACCTGCACCGGGCTGGGGTTTCAAATGAAGATCGACCCCGACCTGGTCATTCCCAACCGCAACCTTTCTTTAAACGAGGGGGCCATCAACGTTTCGGGGTGGAACAGCTCTTTGATGGGCGGGCAGATGGCGGCCATGTACTTTGGCGCGCTTTCCAAGCACTACGGCTTCTCGCTGGACACGCCCGTAAAGGACCTGCCCAAAAAGATCGTGGACATCATTCTTTACGGCACGGGCGAGGAGAAGATAGAAATGCACTTTTCCCGCGAGTACGGCAGCGGCACCATTCGCCAGGCCTTTGAGGGCATCGCCACCAATCTGGAGCGCCGCTACCGCGAGACCACTTCGGACTGGGCCAAGGAGGAGCTGGAGGGCTACATGTCTTACGTGCCCTGCCCGGACTGCCACGGCGACCGCCTGAAAAAGACCGTGCTGGCCGTGACGGTGGGCGGAAAGTCCATTGCCGAGGTCAGCAAACTGTCGGTGCTGGACGCCCGCGCCTTTTTCCGCGCGCTGGAGCTGACCGAGACCGAGCGCCTCATTGCCGGCCGCATTTTAAAGGAGATCGACAACCGCCTGGGCTTTATGGTGGACGTGGGCTTAGACTACTTGACCCTGGCCCGCGCGGCCTCGACGCTTTC
>CALWSW010000051.1 GCA_944384305.1 uncultured Christensenellaceae bacterium | reverse complement strand
TACGCCAAAAAACAAAACACCGCCGCGGGCGAAGTGTTTGTGACCCGAAGCGGAAAGAGTTTGAGCCGGAAGCAGATTTGGGCAGAGATGAAGGCGCTGTGCAAAAAAGCAGGGGTAACGCCTACCAAGGTGTTCCCCCACAATTTGCGCCATCTGTTCGCCCGCATCTTTTACAAGGCCTGTAAAGATGTTGCAAAGCTCGCTGACGTGCTGGGCCACAGCAGCATCGAGACCACCAGGATCTATTTGATCTCCACCGGGGCGGAGCACGCAAAAATGCTCGAAAAATTACGCCTTGTGAGCTGACACAAGACGGAATCGATCTTCTGATGTGAATGGGTTGGAAAAATTGTAGTGGAATACCGTTTCTAGTCCCAATCATATCAAGGAAGCCCAGAAAAATCAAGGATTTTAAAAAATTTAGGGTATAGAAAATAAGGCCGTTAAACACGATTTTTGCCGGTCTGTTTGCTATGCTTTCATTTCGATTTTTTGCCGCTTACACAAGCGGTTTTTTGCTTTTTGGTTCGCGTTATCACGCCCTCCCCAGTACTTCAAATTTCTTCTGTCCCGAAAGATTCCTGGGCAGAAGATCGATTCCGTCTTACAGGGGGTTCCCCTGTGGGCAGAGCCGTCTTCCCAAACAAAAAGGAGGAACAAACATGAAGAAACGTGTGTTGGCCGCGGTGCTGTGCCTGGCGCTCGTACTCGCGGTGCTGCCGATGGCAGCAGCAGCAACAGAAGTTAGTGATGCCGCCTCATTAAAAACTGCTTTGGAAGCAGGGGGAGAAGTAAAGCTATCAAGTAGTTTTACGATGGGAGAGCACGTTGAGATTGTGATAACAAAACCGACTGTGCTTGACCTGAATGGCTGCACCGTAACAAAAACGGCAGGAGCAATCAACGGCTTTTTCATGACCATTAACGGCGGTAGCCTTGTTCTGAAAGATTCCATTGGCGGTGGCGCGCTGATTGCAAATCATAGCAGTTATGGCTATGGTATTCAGCTAAAAAGCAATTCTGTCCTGACGGTTGAAGGCGGCAAAATTCAGACGACGCAGGAAGCTATTGATATTTATACGACTACAGAAGATGTCAGCGTTAACATCAGTGGCGGCGAGGTCGTTTCTACAGCAGATAGTGTGCTGAATGTACGAGGAAATGAAAATATTGTGGTTAATATTACCGGCGGTACACTGACTTCTAGTGGCCGCACGGGCGTTTATATTTCTTCGTATACAACACCCTCGCCCATCCAGTTTACCATGACCGGTGGCACATTGAATCATAGCGACGGTAGATCAGGCGCAATCCAGGCATACAAAGGTTCTGTGATCACCATTGGTGGAACAGCAACGATCAATAGTGAGTCTTCTTACGCAATTCAAGTGCAGGAAAACACCGTAGTGAACGTAGAAGGCGGCACGCTTTCCAGTGAAAGCAGCAGCGCTGCAATTTCTGCCGAAGGCACAAGCAGTGTTACCATCAGCAACGGCTCCATTAGCTCTGTTCGTGGTAGTGCCATTGAAGCAGAGGAAACTGCTGACATAACAATCAGCGGCGGTTCTGTCTCCGGCGGTTCTAATCGTGATGCCGTAGAAAAAGATCCTACAGCAACTGTTACCGTCGTTGGCGGCAGTTTCAGCAGCGATATTGCTGACTTTACCGGCGAAGGAACGACCGTGGCCAAACACACGACCACAGACGGACAATCAACCTATTATGCTGGAACGCCGGAAAATGTGGCAAATACCTTGAGTAGCGCCGTTCAATCCGGCGATACAGTAGAAATCGCCAAAGGCGATGCCAATCTCACCTTGCCGGCGGGCACTAAAGTGACAAATAGCGGTAGCGGAACGGTTTCGGTTAATGAACAACAGATAACAGGAAGTGGCCCGGTTGAAGCGCCTGCGCTTGTTATTTTCGTCGTAGTCAACGGCACCTGGGAAAGCGGCGGTACAGAGAAAAAAGTTAGTGTTACACTGACGAGTGGTCAGGGGACTTTGGCAGAAGGAGACGTTCCCATTCCTGTTGCAAACCCTGGTTATACTGGCGGCAGCTGGAATGTGACACCTGTGACAACTGCAAACGGTATTACCGCCAATGTCACCTATACCTATACTTTTGATCCCGAAACGCCTGCGCCCACCCCCACCAATCCCCCGGTGTGGGTGCGCCCCGGCGGCGATCTGATGATCACCCGCCTGCCGGACGGCACGAACAACGCGCCGGTGCTGGTCACCATCACGCTCGACCGTCTGCTTTCCGGCTCCTACGGCGGCATTACGTTCACCGGCGGCGTGGCGGAAGTGCTGCTCGCCCCCGGCGGCACGGCCTATGTTTCCGACCTGCCGGCCGGCACCTTCTACACCGTTTCGGTCCCCGGCGGCACGGTGCTCAATAGCGACAACCTGAGCGGCATCATCCCCGTGGACGGGGCCGCCCAGGCCGGCTTTACCGCCATTCCCGGCAGCGACGACTTCGAGATCGTCGAAGGCGAGGGCGATGAAGAAGGCGACGTGCAGGAGGGCGCCGAAGAAACGCCCCCCGAAGAAACCGTGCCCGAAGAAGGCCTGGAAGAACTCCCCGAAGAAGGTGAAGTCCCCCCTGAAGAGGAACCCGTAGACGTCCCCAAAACCGGCGACGTCATGCCCTCCATCGGCCTGGCCCTTCTCCTCGGCTTGGCCGCCTGCGCGGTGGTTTTAAAGAAGGCCCGCGCAAAGTAAATCGCTGGCAAACAACCATATAGTTACCCACAACGGCCCCGGAATTGCTCCGGGGCCGTTCTCGTTCTCCGCCGGGGCGGGAATGGCGGAAGGTACAGCAAAGGTGCTTGCAAAGCGGGTTCTGAGGGACGCGTTGCCCGGCGGCCAAGTTCCCAATGCGCCCGAGGCCCAGGGGCCCCGCCGATCGAGCTTTGCCGGGGTCCCCGCATCATCGAGTGAAGCGAGATGATGTGGGGTGGGTAAGCGAGATCGTGCCTTGCGGGGAAGGGCCGAGATAGCGTATTGGAACTTCGGCCGCAAAAAGAAGCTTGCGGCCGCAGCCGCAAAAAACCGCCCCCACATAAAACGGCCCCGGAACCGCCCCGGAGCCGTCTTGTATGGAATTTTAGCGCAGCCGCCGCAGATCCTTCCCCCGCAGGCGGATCTGGCGGAAGGCGCGGGGGTCCAGCAGGCGGGAGAGCGTGCGGTCGCCGTAGCGCTCCAGCAGGGCCTGCGGCTCGTTGTTGGTGGTGACGATCATGGGCCGGCCGGCCATGGTGCGCTCGTCAAGCAGCAGGTAAAAATACTCGGCCGAAAGGTTGCCGGCTTCGGGCTCGGCCCCGAGGTCGTCGAAGATCAAGAGCCCGGCGGCAAGCAGGTTTTCAAAGGGAGCGCGGTCGCGCGCGCCCACCACGCGGTCGGAAATGAGGCGGAAGAACTGGTAGGCCGTAATCTTCTGCACCCCCACGCCCCTTGCGAGCAGGGCGTTCCCCACGGCGTGGGCGGCAAAGCTCTTGCCCAGGCCGGTGCCGCCGCGAAGCATCAGCCCCGGCGGGTCGCAATGGGGGAAGGCCCCGGCGTACTCTTTGCAAATGCCCCGCAGCTTTTCCGAAGCCTGGCGCTGCTCGCCTTCGGGGAAGCGGGCAAGATCCCACGATTCAAAGGTCTCCTGCCCAAAGCGCGCGAGGTTGGAAGAAAACGCCGTGGCCGCAAAGCGCTCCTTGGCGGCGCAGGGGCAGTCGCTGCCGTCGGGGAGCAGGCCGGTATCCCTGCAGCGCTCGCACACGTAGCGGTGTTCCAGCGCGTCGGGCGGCAGGCCGTTGGCCTGCAGCAGGGCGCGCTGCTCGTTCAGCAGCTCCGCAAGCGCCTGCTGCGCCGCCGCGCAGTCTTCGCCGCGGGCCTTTACAAGCCCCAATTTTACCCTGGCGGCGTCGATCTGCCCGCACAGGGGTTCGAGCCTGGGGATTGCGTCAAAGGCCGCCTGGCGGCGTTTTTCGCGCGCAGCGCGGCCCTGGGCGCGGCGGCGGGAATACAGGTCGGCGATCCCGGGCATTTACAGTTCCTCCGTAAAATTGTCGAGCTCGGCGGGGTCAAAGGTGCGCTCTCCCTGCACCTGCACGGGGCTCTTCTTCTGCTTCCCGGCAAAGCGGGCGCGGTTCTTTTCGCTGCTCTTTTGTGCCTGTTCCAGCGTGCGCACCCCCTCGCTTTCCCACCCCATGAGGATGGCGTTGAGCATGGCGAGGGGCTTTTTGCCCTCGCGGGCCAAAGACGCGCCGTAAAGCACCACCTCCTGGGGGAATACCGAAAGGTAGCGGGCAACGGCGCGCTCGTCGGCGTCGGTCAGGGCGCGGTCCAGGCCCAGCGCCGCAAGCACCTTTTCGCAGGTCTGCTGCAGCAAAAGCGCCTGGGTGACCGCCTGCAGGGTAAACTGCCCCTTGGCAATATGGCGGCCCATGGCCTCGTCGGCCTCCTGAAAGGTGTGTTTGCCCCTGGCGGCGCAGTCTTCGCACACCAAAAGCGCGGCCTCCTCTTCCATGCCGCTTTGCAGCCACCGGCGGGGGAAGGCGGCAAGCTCCCGCTTAAAGACCTGCGCCCCCAGCGCCCGGCCGAACCTGCGGGCCAGGGCAGAATCGGCCTTTTCGAGCTCGGCGGCGCGTTCCACAGCCTGGGCGGTGGTGAGCCCCTCTTCGCGGCGGGACTGCAGCACGCGGTCCAAATAGGCCATGTTGGGCTCGCGGATCTTGGTGAGCTCGGCGCAGGCGGCGAGGATGGCCTGGGGCGAAAACCCCCAGGAATCCCGCCACTTGAGGTACATCCGGTGCTCGTCGAGCGTGGGCATCCGTGTGATGCCGATGTGCCGCAGCACCGCCCGGCAGGGGCTGCGC
This sequence comes from uncultured Christensenellaceae bacterium, assembly GCA_944384305.1. Lineage (GTDB taxonomy): Bacteria > Bacillota > Clostridia > Christensenellales > CALWSW01 > CALWSW01. The sequence continues at coordinate 8,313 of CALWSW010000051.1, read as the reverse complement.
ACCAGCTCGAACTGCTCCAAGTGGGCGCGCACCTCGTCGCCGGTGAGCTTGCGGTTCTGCACACAGTCCCGCACCACGGCGGCCACGCGGGGCATGGTGGCCCGGCTGGCGCCGTACTTGGAAACGCAGTAGGCAAACACCGCCACCACGCCGTCTTCGGTCATGTGGTCGCACTCGATCCAGTCGTAAATACGGCTGCGCTCGCCGGGGGTAAAGCTCTTTTGCGTGAGCTCGGCCAGCCGCGCGTTCAATGAGGCGTAGCGCGAGAGCGCGCGCTCGCTCGATCCGTCGGCGTACATGGCGGTGCGGATGTTCAAAAGCTCGAAGCCCTCTTCTTCGCCGTCCCTGGGCGCGGCAATGCCCATGCGCTGCCAGTAGTGCATGGCGTCGAGCACCTGCTGGGCGGTCATGCCCAGCGCCGCGGCAAAGCGCTCGAGCGTGGGCTCGGCAAGCGCGGGGTGCTGGGCCGAAAAGAGCGCGTAAAGGTACACCCGCACGTAGCCGTCGGGCGCGGCGGGCAGGTATTCGGTCACAAACAGGTTGTCCACCGTTGTAACGCCGAACTTGAGCGCATCGCGCGATGTTTCCACAAAAGCCATCATTCCCCTCGCTGCCGCCCCAAAGGGCTGGGGCGCTTGGTTTCTTCTCCCTTTCATTATAGCACAGCGGCGCGCTGCGGCGCACCCCGGGCAAAGGCCGCTCAGTGCTCGGCGTCTTCGCTGGTTTACGGCACGCCGTAGCCGCGCAGCCGCGCGAACACCTCGGCTTCGTATTCCTCGCCGCACAGCGCCGCAAAGACCTCGGCACCGCCCTTTTTGCCGGCGTACTGGCGGTAGTACTCCTTGAGCGCTTCGTCGAACCGCTCCTCGCCCACGTAAGCGCGAATGGCCTCGATCTTCTCTGCGCCCTCGCTGATCCACCCGTCGGTCTCCGCGCCCTCCTCGGCGTCTTGCTGCAGATAGCGCGCGGCAAGGTAGTCGCACAAAGGGGCGTGCAGGTCCCGGTCGTCGGCGTAGCCGCCGCCCACCGCGCCGCCGAACCACTGCCAGGCCGTCGCCGCGGCGGCCGCCGCCGGCAGGCTTTCCGACTGGTTGCGCAAAAAGTCGCGGTCAAACAGCACCAGCCCGCTGTGCACCGAAACCTCCATGGCCAGCTCGGCCTGCACCAGTTCCAGCTCCTCTATGGGGCAGCTGCCAAAAAATTCCGTCAAAAACGCCGCCATGCCCGCGGCGGTATCGCCCGCCAGGCGAGAATACCGCGAACTTTGAGAAAGCGCAAGGAACTCCACGCCTCCTTCGGTGCGCTCGTAGCGGCTTTCCAACTCGGTAAGGCAAAAGGCAAAATCCCGCGCCCCGGCGGCGCTGACGTAATAAATAACGCCCTCTTCGGTCTGCGCGGTGGTCTGCACGCTGCCGGTGGAGCACATCGTCACGCCCTGGGGCAGGCGGATGGCGGCGTATACCTGCGAAGCGGGGTAATACCACGGGAAGCCGCCGTTTTCCACCACGTCGGTCAGGTGCCAGCCGCCGTCCTCCCACAGCGCGCGCACGGGGTAAAACCAGCAGGCCTGCAGGCCGCTGGAGGAATAGCCCAGCGGGTAGTCGCCCTGGGGCAGGGCGAGGGTATAAAGCAGCGTGACCGAGACCTCGCCGCCTTCGGGCACGGCGGCGGCGGGGCGCACCCGCAGCGTGGTGCGGAGCGCGCCGTCCACCGAAAATTCCGCGGCCCGGCCGTCCACCGCCGCCCCGCGCACCACGATGCCCTCGGTCTGCGCGCCGTTGGGGAAGGCCTCCTGGGCCAATTCTTCCGCAAGCGGGGTGTCTTCGCCGTTATTCAGGGCGTTGGGGTACATGCGAAAGACGATCTCCTCCTGTTCAGAGCCGGTGTCGTTCACCCATTGCACCTGCTGGGAGACCTGCAGGATCCTGTTTTCCACATCCACCGCAATGTCGAGGTACAGGCTGCCGCCCTCGCTCTCGCCGGGGGCTTCTTCCTGCGCAGCGGTCTCTTCGGGTTCCCCGGCAGAAGGGCTGGCGCTTGGCTGCGGGGTGGGCGTGGGGGCGGGCGCGGTGCTCAGGGTGAGCAGGCGCACCGCGCCGAACACCAAGAGCGCCACCAGCGCCAAAATCACGAGCAAAACCACGGCGCGGGAAATATCGTAGGGGCTGCGCCGCCGGTTGTGGGATCGTCTCATGCGAATCCTCCTGTTGTCGTTACAAAGGAGCGCGGCCGGGCACGGCGCCGCGCAGAAGTATTCCAGGGCTGCCGCACAATAGGGCAGTTTTCCCCCGTGCTTCTTTTGCAATGGTCCCATTATATCATTCCAAGGGCGGCCGCGCCACTGCGCCCGGCCGCGCCTGGGGAAACGCAGAGAGGAATGCAAAAAGCGCGGGAGAATCGTTCCCGCGCTCTGTGTTGCTTTTGAACCGAGCAGTACTTGTGCCGCGCTTCGCCGGGGAAAGACCCAGCAGCGATGGCCCTGATTGGATGGGCGCTTTGCCGCACGATGCCGGAGCCTTCGGCGTTGCACCCTATCTCGACGGGCGGGCCGCGCTTGACCGGCTGTTTCCTGCGCGATGCAGGCAGTTGGGCAGCTCAATCTGCCCCGTTTTGTATCTGCGGCCCCCGGCCGCAGCATTTGCGGTTTTCTGCCGCTTATGGTTTAGGGTTCTTTTCCTTCGTTCTGGTCCTTTTCTCCGGCGCCGCCCTCCTCTGCGCCTTCGGGCTTTTCGCCCAGCGCTTCGATCTGGCGGTCAAGGCCGCGCACGCGCTCGCAGCGCGCCTTCAGGTCGCTCACGTCCAGCAAGCCGCTGGTGAACATGCCGTAAAAGCTCTCGCCCAAGGCGAACAACTCTTCTTTGCGGTTGGTCTCGAGCTTGACCCGCTCGATGCGCAGGCGGGTGTTTTCTACCACCTGGCCGCCCTTGTCGGCCACGGCCGCGCCCGCCTCTTTGACGGCGCCGCCGGCCGATACCGCCCATTCTATGACTTTGTCAAAAAAATCAGCCATGGTGCTTCCTTTCCAAATTCTCTGCCCTATAAAGCGTGGGCGTATTTTTGTACCCTTTTTGTTTGTCCTGCCCCGAAACCGTTGGGGGCGATTTGTTGAGTATAGTATACCGCACCCCTCTTTTTTGCGCAGTATCTAGGCGCAAAGTTGACTGTTTGGCCCGCCGTGTTGTCGCTTTTGCCGGTTGGAAGCCGAAGTTTTGAAAAATTCTTAACAATTTTTGAACAACTGCCCGCCGCTTGCTGCACGGCGTAAAACAGCGCCCGAAAACATCCTGTTTTTTCCAGCATATTCGCGCTGCGTCCGCACAAAATAAGAGCGCAGAGAGACAGATAAGCCCGTCGAGGAATGGCAGTGAAACGCCGGAAGCCCTCCGAGGGAAGGCCTACGGGAGCACTTTGCGCGCATGCTAAGCTGTGCGGCCGTAATGGAGCGGGACACTGAAAGCCGGAAAGGCACAGCTCGCGGATCGGTCAGGAATCGTTATTTGTCTTTCTGTTCCACACGGGGGCTGCCGCAATATTTGCGGCAGCTTCTTTTTTGCCGGCCGTTTTCTTCCGCCGCACCACCAAAACCAGACCTTTGCCGCCTGCCCCCCATAAAAAGTCCGAAAAGCGTTGCCAAAAAGCGAATTACTGATTTATAATAGTAAAATCATGGCGGAGTCCGTCATGGTGGGCGTTGCGCGCCTTTTTGCAGGCTTTGCTCCCTTTTGCAGCGCGCCGCCACAACCTCTTTGCTGGAGGATACGATTTGGAAAAACTTGTGATTCGCGGCGGACGTCCCCTTTCGGGCACGGTCAGCATCAGCGGCGCCAAAAACGCCGCGGTGGCCATTCTTCCGGCCGCGCTGATGGCGCACGGCCCGAGCGTGATCGAAAACCTGCCGGATATTGAGGACGTTCATCTGCTCGCGGACATCTTTACCCGTATGGGCGCACACGTCGAGTTCGAGGGCGAGAGCATGCGCGTCGACCCCAACGGCATGGTCAACCCCCGCGCCGATTTTTCGCAGGTGAGCCGCCTGCGGGCTTCTTACTACCTGCTGGGCGCCATGCTCGGGCGCTTTGGGCACGCCGAAGTCGCGCTGCCCGGCGGGTGCGACATTGGCCTGCGGCCCATCGACCTGCACATCAAAGGCATGGAAGCCTTGGGCGCCGTGACCCGCAAGGAAGGCGGCATTCTTTACGCTTCTGCGCCCAATGGGCTGCGCGGCGCGGATATTTACCTCGACTTTGCCTCGGTGGGGGCGACCATCAACATCATGCTCGCCGCCGCGCAGGCAGAGGGGTTGACCGAAATTTCCAACGCCGCCAAGGAGCCGCACGTGGTAGATGTGGCGAACTTCCTCAACTGCCTGGGCGCTTCGGTCAAGGGCGCGGGAACGGATGTCATCCGCATTCGGGGGAGCAAGCACCTTTCGGGGCGCAGCTACGCCATCATCCCCGACCAGATCGAAGCCGGTACGTACATGATCGCCGCCGCGGCCGCAGGGGGCGACGTCGTCATTCGCAACGTCATTCCCACCCACCTTGAGGCAGTCACCGCCAAGCTGATGGAAATGGGCTTCCAGGTCACCGAGGGCGACAACGGCAGCGAATTTTTTATGCGCGTGGTCTCCGACGGCAAGCGCCCGCGCTCGGTCAACATCAAGACCCTGCCCTACCCGGGGTTCCCCACCGACCTGCAGCAGCCCATCATGTCGCTCTTGGCGCGCGGCAGGGGAACGAGCGAGGTGGTGGAAAACATTTTTGAAGACCGCTACAAGCAGGTGCCCAACCTGTGCCGCATGGGAGCCGACATTTCGGTCAACGGCCGCGTCGCCACCGTAAAAGGCACCGAAGAGCTCAGCGGCTGCCCCGTTGCCGCCACCGATTTGCGGGCCGGCGCAGCGCTGGTGATCGCCGGGCTGATGGCCCGCGGCACCACCACCATCGACCACGTGGAATACATCGACCGCGGCTACGCCCATATCGAAGCAAAGCTCCGCTCGCTGGGCGCCGACATTGAGCGCCTGCCCTGAAAACCAAATAACGCCCCCTGTTTGGCCCGTGCGGCCGGGGGCGTTTTGTTCGTTTGCCAGATTCGAGGCAAATTGGCCTTTTGGGGCGTTTGCCGCTTTTAAGCCGGCGGCGGGTATGATAAAATAAGCACAGCAGTTTTGATGTTAAAACGAAAGTTGTACCAGAGGAATCCGATGACAGACCTTACAGCACTTTACCAGGCAATCGACGAGCGGATCGAGGCAAATTTTGCCGCCGAGACCGAAGCGCTCGCCGCCCTTTTGAAGATCCCCAGCAAGCGCGCCGACCCCCAGCCGGGCGCGCCCTATGGCCCCGCCTGCGCGCAGGCGCTGGACACCGCGCTCGAACTGGGGCGCAGCTTGGGTTTTTCGGCCGTTGACCTCGACCACTACATCGGCTATTTGGAGACCGGTTCCGGCCCCGAGCTTTTAGGGGTTCTCGCTCATTTGGACGTCGTGCCCGAGGGCGAGGGCTGGGTCCACCCCCCCTATGGCGCGGTCATTGAGGACGGCGTCATTTGGGGCCGCGGCACGCAGGACGACAAAGGCCCGGCCATCGCCGCGCTTTACGCCATGCTGGCCTTAAAGGAAGCAGGGGTAGTCTTTGACCGCCGCGTGCGCCTCATTCTGGGGTGCGACGAAGAGAGCGGTTCGAGCGACCTTGTGCACTACTGCGCACACGCCGAGACCCCCGGCATGATCTTTTCGCCCGATGCCGACTACCCCGTGGTCAACGGAGAAAAGGGCATCCTGCGCGCTGCGCTTTCCTGCGCTTTGCCGCAAGAAGGCCTTTTGCCGCGCGTCGTTTCGCTTGCGGCCGGCGAACGCGTGAACATCGTCGTCTCGTCCGCCCGCGCCCGCGTGGAAGGCCTTTCGGCGGCGGAAGTACGGCCCGCCGCCGCGGCTGCAGAAGCCGCCACAGGCGTGACCTTCGTTCTGAAGGAAGAAGCCGGCGGCCTGGCGATCGAAGCCCTTGGCACGGGCGCCCACGGCGCTTCGCCCCACAAGGGCAACAACGCCGCCACGGCGCTCATCGGGCTGCTCGCCGTTCTCCCCTTACAGCAAAAGCAGGCGGCCGTGTTTTCTGAACTTGCCCGGCTGCTGCCCCATGGCGACTGGGAGGGCAAGGCGCTCGGCATCGCCTGCAGCGAGCCCATTCTGGGCGGCCTTACCTGCAATCCCGGCTTGCTTTCGTCGGCCGGCGGCAAGCTTTCGGCGGTGCTGGACATCCGCTACCCGCTCGGCCACACGGGCGAAGATCTGGTGGCGCGCATGAAAAAAGCGGCCGTGCTCTTTGACGCGCAGGTCGTGACCGACGTGGCCCCCCACTACGTGCCGGCCGGCCACCCGCTGGTACAGAAGCTGCTCGAAGCCTACACCGAGATCACCGGAAAAGAGGGCCGGTGCCTGTCGATCGGCGGCGGCACCTACGCCCACGACTTTGCCTGCGGCGTGGCGTTTGGCTGTATGTTTGAGGACCAGGAGGATCTGATGCACCAGCCCAACGAGCGCCTGCCGCTCGAGCTTTTAAAGCTCAACACCCGCATTCTGGCCCGCGCCATCTTCAAACTCGCCGCCAAGGCCTGACGGCCGGGCAAAAAAACGCCCGCCGGCCCCGTCGTTTGCCGCGCGCGCCCCCTGGATCAGCCAGTACCCCAACTGAAATATCTGCAAGCAATCTTACATCAGGAGGATCATCCCATGGTCAAAGGAACCACTACCATCGTCAACAAGACCGGCCTGCACGCCCGCCCCGCCTCCCTTTTCGTCAAGGAGACCATGAAGTACAAGTCCGAGATCACCTTTGAGGTGGGCGGCAAAGAGTACAACGCCAAGTCCATCATCAGCGTGCTGGGCGCCTGCGTCAAGAGCGGCACCGAGATCACCCTGGTCTGCAACGGCCCCGACGAAGAAGATGCCCTGAAGGGCATGATCGCCGCCGTGGAATCCGGCCTGGGCGAGTGAGCGGAGGGGGATCTGCCATGCTGAAGGGAATTGGCGTTTCCGCCGGCATCGGCCTTGCGCCGGCGGTGGTGCTCGCCGTGAGCGAGCTGGTCATCCCCACTGCCAAGCCTGCCGACCTGGAAGCGGAAAAAACGGCGTTTTGGGCGGCTCACGCAAAGGTGCTTTCGGATACCCACGCCCTTGCCGAAAAGACCGCCGCCGAGATCGGCCCGGACGAAGCGGCCGTGTTTGAGGCGCACGCCATGCTGCTCGAAGACCCCACCCTGACCGACCCCATCGTGCAGGCCATCGAGAGCGGTGAAAACGCCGCCAAGGCCACGCAGGACGCCTTTGACGCTCTCATTTCCATGTTCGAATCCATGGACGACGAGTACATGGCGGCGCGCGCTGCCGATATGCGCGACCTGAAGGAGCGCCTGCTGCGCGCCCTGCTGCACGCGGAAGCGCAGGATATTTCCCACCTTGCGGGGCCAGCCATCCTCGTGGCGCACGACCTGACCCCCAGCGACACCGCCGTTATGGACAAGGCCCATGTCGTGGGTATTTTGACCGAGATCGGCGGCCGCACCGCTCACTCCGCCATCATGGCGCGCGCGCTTGGGCTGCCCGCCGTCGTCGGCTGCGCCGGTGTGCTCGAGGCGGTAAAGAACGGCGTCATGCTCGGCATCGACGGTGCTACCGGCGAAGTTTTTGTTGCCCCCGATGAGACAACATTGTCCGGTTTAAACGATAAGCTCGCAAAATACCAACAAGAAAAGGCGCTTTTAGACCAGTTCCGTTCGGCAGAAAGCGTAACGGCCGACGGCCACCGCACGCTGATCGCAGCCAATATCGGCACGCCGCAGGACGCCGAGGGTGCGGCCCAGGTAGGCGCCGATGCCGTGGGCCTGTTCCGTTCGGAGTTTTTGTACATGGACCGCGGCACCCTGCCCACCGAGGAAGAGCAGGCCGAGGCCTATGCGGCGGCGGCCAAGGCGCTGCCCGGCAAGCCCATCATCATCCGCACGCTGGACATCGGCGGCGATAAGAAACTCCCCGCACTGCCCCTGCCCGAAGAAGAGAATCCCTTTTTGGGGTACCGTGCCATTCGCCTGTGCCTGGGGCAGAAGGATCTGTTTAAGACCCAGCTGCGCGCCCTGCTGCGCGCGGCGCACGAGTATGACCTGCGCATCATGTTCCCCATGATCTCTTCGCTGGAGGAGCTGCGCGCGGCCAAGGCCGTGCTGGAAGAGTGCAAGGCCGAGCTGAAGGCCGAAGGCCTGGCCTGCCGCACGGACGTGCCGGTCGGCATCATGATCGAGATCCCTGCTGCGGCG
>CALWSW010000050.1 GCA_944384305.1 uncultured Christensenellaceae bacterium | reverse complement strand
CTGACCAACAGCATGTACACCAACGTCACCTTCGCCGCCCTGCCCGGCGTCACCCCGCCGGACGTCGTCCCCGGCGAGGAGGAGATCATTGAAGGCGAGGAAGAAATCGTCACCCCCGGCGAAGAGGAAGGCGATGTGCAGGAGGGCACCGAAGAGACCGTGCCCGAGGAAGGCGAAGTGCCCGAAGAGGGCCTGGAGGAACTGCCCGAAGAGGGCGAAGTTCCCACCGAAGAACCCGTAGACGTGCCCAAGACCGGCGACAGCCTGCCTTCCATCGGCCTGGCCCTCGTGCTCGGCTTGGCCGCCTGCGCGGTGGTTTTAAAGAAGGCCCGCGCCAGGTAAGCGGGGCAAAAGCGGCGCCATTTGCCGCACAACAAAAGGGCCTGCCACCTGCTTTTGCAGGCGGCAGGTTCTTTTTGCAAATAGGATGCGTGGCTGTTGTTTTTCGTTCCGGCGTGTAAAATCGCCCGCAGGGGGCAAACATATTAAACTGTTCCATAACTATGATGAAACGGTAGGTGTGTTTTCATGGAACGGTGAGCGTATCTTCCCACGGGCGGCCTTGGTAATATATGTGTACCCTTGTTAACGGTTGTTGTACTGTATGGTATGGTAGGAGGGAAATGTGGATGCCGACGAACAAGACGCCATTTACGTTTCACATCAAGGACGAATATTTGGAAAAGATGCGCTGCATTGCAAAACACGAGACCCGAAGCCTAAGCAATTTGCTGGAGCACGTTTGCAAGCTGTATATTGAAAAATACGAGCGGGAAAACGGCGATATCCAAATAAAAGTTTCCGGCAAAACATAAATTGTTGAACAGGCGGGCAATGCGGCAAGAGCGCAGGGCCTGCGGCGGCCATCAAACGGTCACAAATGTTTGAATGGCCGCTTTTTCATAAAAGCAGGTTTTTTAGAAACACAAAAAGGCGGGGGCACAAAATGCTGCAGGATATTCCATACAATGTGCTGAAAGAGGACCCGCGGGAATACGCGATCTTGCTGCGCCGCGATCAAAACGGCGCTGCCTGGAAAGAGATCGCGCAGGAATTTGGGCTTTCCCCCACCAGGGTGGCGCAGATCTACCGCAAAATGAAGCTCAGGCAAATACGGCTGTACATCCGCCACGTTTCCATTGTGCAGGGGTGCGGCTTGGTGCAGGTCCAAAAGGTGTACAACAAGGCACTGGAGTGGTATCAAAGCCTGGCCTGTGCCTGCGCGTATTTGGAAAAGAAGTACCCCAATATTTTGGCCAAGTACCGCCAGGGCGAGCCGGGCATGCCGCAGGCGTTTGCCGCAAACATGCCGCCCTTCCGGCACAGGCTGGCCAAAGGCGAGGTAGAAAGCATTGTAACGCTGCGCGAAGAAAAGAAGGCCCCGTTTACGGCCATTGCCCGGGAGCTGCGCATTACGCCGGAAAAGGCCAAACACGCTTACGACGGGTATTACCACGCACGGGTGCTGAAGATCGTAAAAGAACTGGAAGCGCTGGCCGAAAGCGAGGAGCAGAAGCGGGCGGTCCGCGACGCTGTTTTTCAAAGCGCCGGCACGCCCAAGAAGCGGTACGATCTGCTGATGTCGTGGGCCGGCCCGGCCATGGAAGCGCCGGAACTGTTTGAAAAAAACGGGTTTTTTCCCGCGGTCACAAAAAAATAAAGGGGCGCAGCAAGGAATAAACAAAAGGAGCTGGCGCGAAACGGGCTGTTGTCTGTTTCGCGCCAGCTCCTTTGAAATGAGCGATATTTTTGTTCATAGGGCCCCAAAGGCCCCGAACAAGGCAGAGGCCTTAGGTTTTGGCCTTTTGCTTTCCCTTCCAGGGCAGCTGCGCCAGCACGATGGCAATGAACATCAGCACACAGCCGGCGACCTCCCGCCCGGTGAGGGGCTGGTTGAGCACCAGCGTGTAGGCGACGACCGAAACCACCGATTCCAGGCTGAGAATGAGCGAGGCCACGGCGGGGTTCAGACCTTTTTGCCCCAGGATCTGCAGCGTGTAGGCCACCCCGCCCGAAAGCACCGCCGCGTACAAAAGGGGCATCCACCCGGCGAGGATGTTGGAAAGCACCGGGCGCTCAAAAAGCAGCATGGGCAGGGCGGCAAGAACGCCGCTGGTAAAAAACTGCACACAGGACATTTTGATGCCATCCACGCGGCCGGAAAAATGGTCGATGACCATGATGTGCACCGAAAACAGGATGGAGCACAAGAACACCAGCAGGTCGCCGGACGAGACCGAAAAACCCTGCTTGATGCACAAAAGGTACAGCCCGCCCAGGGCGAGCACCACGCCCACCCACACCAAAGGGCTGCAGCGGCGCTTAAAGAACAGCCCCAGCACCGGCACGATGACGATGTAAAAGGCTGTAATAAAGCCGGACTTGTTGTCTCCGCCGGAATCGGCGCCCAGGGCAATGCCGAACTGCTGCAAACAGGTGGCGGCGCACAGGCACACCCCGCAGCACACGCCGCTCAAAAGCAAAGTGCGGCGCTCGGCCCGCCGCGCCTCGGGCGAAAGGGCCGCCTGGGCCTGCTTTAAGGCCCGGCGCTCGGGCAGGGCGCGGTCGAGCACGGCAATGGCGGGCAGCAGCACCAGGCCGCTGATGAAGAAGCGGATAGAGGTAAAGGTAAAGGGCTGAATGTAGTCCATGCCCACGCTTTGCGCCACAAAGGCCGTGCCCCAAATGACGGCGGTGAGCAGCAAAAGCAGCGAGCTTTTGAGTTGCCGGGTGTTCATAGCGGTTCTCCATTGGTCAAAAAGTAAGATGAAAACGACTTGATTATTGTAAGTTCCCGCCGGCGGTATGTAAAGAGCAAATTTAAGACGCTAAGGGCGGTTTTTGGGCGGCGGGTGTTTGTTTTTTGGCTGGGGTGTTCTATAATTTAAACGAACAACAAAGAAAAGGGAGCGCCGCAAAAGCCGGCGCCCGGAAGGAAAGGACCGACCATGAAACCAATAACAAAACAACGGCTCGCCGCGCTGCGGCAGGAATTTGAAGCGCGGCCGGAAAACCGCGTGGCGCGCAACGCCGTGGTGCGCGGCGGGCTTTCGGCCCTGACCGATTATTCGCTTGCCCGCAGGAAGGAAAACGTTTATTCGGTAGAGGTCACCGACCCCTGCAAGATCGCCGACCAGAAGCAGAGCGGCCGCTGCTGGATGTTTGCGGCGCTCAACGTGATGCGCACGGCCGCCATGCGCCGCCTGAACGTGGAAGACATTGAGTTTTCCCAGGCCTACCCCCTGTTTTGGGACAAGCTGGAGCGCTCCAATTATTTTTTAGAGAGCATTTTAAAAACCGCAAACCAACCGCTCGAGGGCCGTTTGGTCTCCTTTTTGCTGAGCGCGCCCATGGGTGACGGCGGCCAGTGGGACATGTTTGCCAACCTGGTCAAAAAATACGGCGTGGTGCCCAAGGCCGCCATGCCCGAGTCCAAGCTGAGCAGCGCCACCGCTGTTATGAACCGCTTTCTTTCCCTGAAGCTGCGCGAAGACGCCCGCATTCTGCGCGAGGCCGTGGCGGCAGGAAGGACCGAAGCCGAGCTGTTGGCGCAAAAGGAGGCCATGGTGGCCGAAATTTACCGCATGCTCTCGGTTTGCCTGGGCACGCCGCCGGAAAGGGTGGTTTACGAGGCGCGCGACAAAGACAAGAACTTTTTGCGCATTGGGCCGGTGACCCCGCAGGAATTTTTCCAAGAGGCCGTGGGCTGGGACCTGGACGACTACGTCAGCCTCATCAGCGCCCCCACGCCGGACAAGCCCTTTTACCAGACCTATACGGTGGATTATTTGGGCAACGTGGCAGAAGGCAGCCCGGTCATGTACCTCAATTTGCCCATAGAAGAGCTGAAGGCCGCGGTGGTGCGCCAGCTTTCAGACGATGCGCCCGTGTGGTTCGGGTGCGACGTGGGCCAGTGGCACGACCGCGACCAGGGGGTGATGGACCTTGCCTCCTACCAGCTGCAAGACGCCTTTGGCGTGACCTTTGGGCTGGACAAGGCCGGCAGGCTGCAGTACGGCGAAAGCTGCATGACCCACGCCATGGTCTTCTTTGGCGTCAATCTGGACGAAAACGGAAAGCCCGACCGCTTTAAGGTGATGAACAGCTGGGGGGACGACCGCGGCCAGAAGGGGTGGTATGTGATGAGCGACGGCTGGTTTGACGAATTTGTTTACCAGGCGCTCATCCACAAGCAGTATTTGACGGAAGCGCAAAAGGCGGCGCTGGCGGCGAAACCCGTGCACCTTGCGCCCTGGGACCCCATGGGTTCCCTAGCCAAGTAAACAGCTTGGCAGATGCAGCACAAAGGAGCTGCCGCAAACTAGGCGGCAGCTCCTTTGTGCTGCGAGGGCAGATCAACGGGCCTTTTGGCCGGTCATGCGCAGGTACAGCCGGCCAAAGTGCGACCAGCCGGTGGGGCGGATCATTACCGAGGCGCTGTCCTCTTCAAAGTGCACGATGAAGTGGTAGGTGCCGCAGCGGAAGCGGCAGTTGGCTTCGCACACCAGCGTGTCGCCGTCCACCCAGGTGAATTTGGCCCAGCCTTCGTCGGGCGCAAGGGGCAGTTCCTGGTGCAGCCATTCTTTGCGCCCGGCCTGCAGCCGCCACACCATGCCGGGCAGCTCGATGTTGAGGTGCAGGCGGTCGTCTTCAAACACAAAGGAAAGGGAACGGATGCCGTTGGGGTTGTCTTTGCCGGCTTCAAAGCGGTATTCGGCGCCGTTCAACTCGCTTTCGCGCGGGCTGGCCTCTTTTCCTTCGGGCAGGTGCAGCGCGAGCGAAGCGCAAAGCGACTCGAGCTCCTGCTGCGCGGGCTTGTCTTCTGGCAGGGGTTCGTCGGCCAAATACGGGTAAATGTTGTTCCAGAACAGGTGGAAGATCTCGGGGTATTCTTCGTAATCGGCGTCGCCCTGCAGGGCGTTGCCGGTGGTGACCCACACCAGGTCCTTGTCGGGAATGACGCAGATGATCTGCGCGCCCGTGCCGATGCAGGCATAAGCGTTGTGCCGCACCCGCCAGAACTGGTAGCCGTAGCCAACGTTGCTGTCGAGCTTGTTGGCCTTGGTGGCGGTGGAGATCTGACGGGAGGTCGCCTCGTCGATATAGGCCGGGTCCATGAGCTGCTTGCCCTCCCAGGCGCCGCGGTGCAGCAGGAAGTGCCCGAACTTGAGCATGTCCTCCGTTAAACAGTGGATGCCGCGGTGCCCCACGCAGATGCCCATGGGGCTCATTTCGCACCACGCGCCTTCAATGCCCAAGGGCTCAAACAGGCGGGGCTTGAGGTATTCCATCAGGGTCTGGCCGGTCACGCGCTGCATGATGCCGCAGAGCGTGTGCGTGCCGGAAGAATCGTAGCCAAACAGCGTGCCGGGTTTGACGGCGGGCGGGGTGTTCAAAAAGGTTTTGATCCAGTCGGGCGCGGTGCGGTCGATGGCGTAGGAATTGCCCGTGGCCATCATGAGCAGGTTGCGGATGGTGCGCGAAGCGATGTAGGGGTGCTCAGAAGCCGGACCGAGCTTATCCGGAAAGAACTTGACCACCGGGTCGTCGAGCGAAAAGCGGCCTTCCTGCACACACATGCCCACCGCAATGGAGGTAAAGCTCTTGGAGCAAGAGTAGATGATGTGGGGCATGTCCTCCTGAAAAGGGCTCCACCAGCCTTCGGCGCAGACTTTGCCGTGCCGGGCGATCATAAAGCTGTGCATGGGAATGGTTTGGGCTTCGATCTCGGAAAGAAAGCGGCGGATGGCCGCAGAAGGGATGCCGACGCTTTCGGGGCTGACTTTTTCGTAGTACTTGGACATTGGGGGGCCTCCTGAAGTGGTGGGGGATATTTTGCCCGCAGGCTCACATCATATTCTGCGGGTTGATCTCTACGTGGGAAAAGGCGCCTTCTTTGCGGCGCTCGCGGGCGAGGGCAAGAAGCTGCGCTTTTAAAAGCTCGCTGCCCGGCGCACGAGAGAGCTTGACGAGCAGCTGGAACCGGAACTGCTCGCGGATCCGGCCGATGGGCGCGGGCATGGCGTAGGCGTATTCGATGAGCGACGGAGGGAGGTTTTGCTCGGCGAGCAGGCGCTGCATTTTGTTGAGCGCCAGCTGCCGGAAGGCCTCGGCCTGTTCTTTGGCCTGGGCGTAGTCTTCGCTTTCGAACAGGAAGCGGATGAAGTCGGCAAAGGGCGGAAAACGGCAGTCGCGGCGCACGCCGATCTCGTAGTGGTAAAAGCTCTCGTAGTCGTGCCGGGCGGCGTAGCGCACGGCGGGGTGTTCGGGCGAATAGGTCTGCAAATAGACTTCGCCGGGCATTGCGTCCCGCCCGGCGCGGCCGGCCACCTGTGTGATGAGGCAGAAGGTGCGCTCGGCCGAGCGGTAGTCCGGCACGTGCAGCGAGGCGTCGGCCGCTATGATGCCCACCAGCGTCACCTGGGGAAAATCCAGGCCTTTGGTGATCATCTGTGTGCCGATGAGAATGTCGGCTTCGTGCCGCTTAAAAGCGCTGAGGATGCGCAGGTGCGCGTCCTTTTGCTGGGTGGTGTCGCGGTCCATGCGCAGCACCCGCGCCGAGGGGAAAAAATGCTGCACAGCTTCTTCCACCTGCTGGGTGCCCGCCCCAAAGTACTTCAGGTAGGGCTTGCCGCAGTGGGGGCAGGTTTCGGGCAGCGAAGCTTGATACCCGCAGTAGTGGCAGCGCAGCGAAGAATCGGTTTTGTGGTAGGTCAGCGAGACCGAGCAGTGCGGGCATTTTATGACATAGCCGCACCCCCGGCAGGAAACAAAGGAAGAATACCCCCGCCGGTTGAGAAACAAAATGGCCTGGTTGGATTCCGCCAGGCACTTCTTCAAAGCGCGGTACAGAGGGGCGGAAAAGATGGAACGGTTGCCCTCGGCGAGCTCGGCGCGCATATCTACGATGCTGACCTTGGGGAGCGGCCGGCGGTTGACCCGTTCCTTGAGGGTCAAAAGGGTCAGTTCGCCGTTTTGCGCGCGGCTGTAGCTTTCGATGGAAGGCGTGGCGCTGCCCAAAAGCAGGGCGGCGCCCGTGAGCTCCCGCCGCTTCTGCGCAACGGTGTAGGCGTCGTAGCGCGGGGTGTGTTCCGAAGCGTAGCTGCTTTCGTGCTCTTCGTCTATGACGATGAGGCCGAGGTTTTCCAAAGGGGCGAACACGGCGCTGCGCGCCCCCACCACCACCGAGACCTCGCCCATGCGGATGCGCTTCCACTCGTCGAAGCGCTCGCCGCTCGAAAGCCGGCTGTGCAGCACGGCCACCCGCGTGCCGAACCGGCCGCGGAAGCGTTCGACGGTCTGCGGGGTCAGCGAGATCTCCGGCACCAGCACAATAGCGCTTTTGCCCGCCTGGGCGGCGTGTTCGGCGCAGCGCATATAAACCTCGGTCTTGCCGCTGCCCGTGACCCCGTGCAGCAAAAAGGCCCCGCCGGCATTTACGGCGTTGATGACCTGCTGCTGGGCGGCCGTGGGCTGAGGGCGCACAGACTCCTCGGGCAGCGCGGCGTAAGGCACACGGCGCACCTGCGCGTCGTTTTGGTGGACCCAGCCTTTTTTTAAAAGGGCGGGCAAGGCGCTTTCGCACCCCGGGGCCATGGCGCAAAGGTCGCGCGCCGAAAGCGCGCCTTGGCAGTTGGCCAAAAGCTGCAATACGTCGCGCTGCAGCGGCGCACGGCAGGAACCGTCCTTTTTTGTAATGCTCAATAGCGCGGCCGCAAGCCCCGCTTCGTCGAGCGCGAGCGAAAAGACTTTCACGCTTTTTTCCCGCACTTTCAGGCCGCGCATCTGCGCCGGGATCATCAGGGAAAGCGCGTCGATGAGCAGGCAGTCGTAATGCTCACGCAGCCATTCGCAGAGCGAAAGCTGCTCGGTGGTGAGCGCAGGGTAGGGCTCTAACGTGCGCAGCACGGTTTTTAAGGAGCCGGCCGTGTGGCCGCGCACTTCGCTCAAGCGCACCACGAACCCTTCGGTGGGGCGGTCGCCCTTGCCGAAAGGCACCAGCACGCGCTGCCCGGGGGAAACCGGCAGGCCCTGCGGCAGGGCGTATTCGAAGATGCGGTCGACATTGGCGTGAGCGATGTCGACGATGACGGCTGCGATCAAAAGAAAGACCTCCTGGCAAACGGTAGCCCGGCAAAAGCGGGCGCGCTTACTATCTTACTACACTTTGGGCGGTTTGGATATATGCCGGCGGCGCACAGAAAATTATAGGAAGAATAAACTGAAGGCAAAGGACATATTTTGGGTAAGGAGGCAATGGCGATGAAGCGCACCAAATGGCGCAACTGTGCGTGCAAGGGCTTTTTGCTGGCGCTTGCGGGACTGCTGCTCATTTTGATCGGCTGCCCGGCGCAGGTTTTGTGCGCAGTCACCGGCGGGCTGTTGTGCTTTGCCGGCGGGGCGCTTGCGGCAGGGGCGCTTTGGCGACGATGAAAGGATGAGACCATGAAAGTGTTTTTTATTCGGCCGCCGCGATTTATGCGAGGGCTCCTTCGCTTTTTTTTCGCGAGGAAAAACCGGGAAGAGGAACGCTGAACAAAAAAGGACCGCACTGCCCAAAAACGAGAACGCCGCAGGCAATACCGTGCGGCGTTCTCGTCTTTTGGGGCAAGGGAAGGCTCAGCGAACGCGTTCGACCTTGCCGGAACGGAGGCAGCGGGTGCAAATGTCCACCTTCTTGGGGGTTCCATTCACAAGCACGCGGGCGGGCTGAATGTTCGGGGCCCAAGTGCGGCGGGACTTGCGGTTGGAGTGGCTGACCTTGTTGCCGGACATGATGCCCTTGCCGCAGATTTCGCAGAATTTTGCCATTTCCGTACACCTCCTTTGGCGCGATGTGAAAGCCAGGATGGCTTTTGTAATCACAAAATCAATGAACGCCGAAGAAACGCTAGGCGCTCAAACAGCAGTATTCTACCACAACATATGGGGTTTTGCAACAAAATTTTGCGCCGCATCAGGCGGGAAATTGCCGGGAGCGGGGCGTTTTTTACGGCCGCAAGCTAGGGGGTAGGGGAACGCTCTTCCTCGGGAAATACAAAGAAGGCGACATTTCGGCTATTGTGGGCTTTTCTTTCGGGTTCATTGACTTGCACTTTTGCGGTGGATTTAGTAAAATGTGAAGCATCGCAGTCATAGTGTGTTCATAGAAATACCAGACGAGGGCGGTTTTTCGCCAAAGGAGGTAAGATATTATGCCAGGCACCATTCAGAATGAACTGGGTACGATCAGCATTTCCGAAGACGTGGCGGCGACCATTGCCGGTTCCACCACTGTGGAAAGCTACGGCGTTGTGGGCATGGCTGCTCAGAAGACCGGCGACAGCATTTTTGAGCTGCTCGGGCGCGAGAATCTCAGAAAAGGCGTGGCTGTAAAATTTGTGGAGAACGCCTGCGTGGTCGATCTGCACATCATCGTGGAATACGGCGTTTCCATTGGCGCTGTGGCGCAGAACGTCATCGACAACGTGACCTACCGCCTGCGGGATGCGCTCGGCCTTGCGGTCTCGGCTGTTAACGTACACGTAGAGGGCGTGAGGATTCAGCGCAGCTGAAGCCGGGAGGAAGCGTTGTGACACAGAAAACCAAGATCAATGGAACAGAACTGCGGGATATGATTTTGATGGGCGCGGCCATGCTCGAGCGCAACAAAGAGCTGGTCAACGCCCTGAACGTGTTCCCCGTGCCGGACGGCGACACGGGCACGAACATGTCCATGACCATGAACTCGGCCGTTCGGGAACTGCGCTCGAGCAGCGCCGAAGACGTGGCCACGGTCGCCTCCCTCGCGGCGAGGGGGGCGCTTCGCGGTGCGCGCGGCAACTCCGGCGTCATTCTTTCGCAGCTGCTGCGTGGGTTTTCCCAGGCGCTTGTGGGCTTGGAAGACATGGATGCCACGCAGCTTGCCGCGGCCTTAAAGCAGGGCAGCGAGGCGGCTTATAAGGCCGTGATGAAGCCAAAAGAGGGCACGATTTTGACCGTTGCGCGCGAGATCGCCGAGCGCGCTGTGGAACATGCCGAAGCCGGGCACAATATTCTGATGCTCATCGACCAGATGATCACCGACGGCGACGAGGTGCTCGCCCGCACGCCCGACATGCTGCCGGTTTTGAAGGACGCCGGCGTGGTGGACAGCGGCGGCAAGGGCCTTTTGATGATCTACCGCGGCTACAAGATGTCGCTCGACGGCGAAGAGCTGCCCGAAGCCGAGATTGCGATGGAGGACAATATCTCCATCGACCGCGAGGAGAATTCCGCCGCCATTTTGAGCGACAACGACCTGGAGCACATCACCTTCGGCTACTGCACCGAGTTCTTCATTGAACACCTGGTGCCGGATTTTTCGCAGGAGGATCTTGCCGGCTTTAAGGACAACCTCATGCGCATCGGCGACTCGGTGGTGGTCGTGGGGGACGCCGGTTTGGTGAAGGTGCACGTGCACACCGACGTTCCCGGCAAGGCGCTGCAGATGGCGCTGCGCTTCGGCGAACTCAACGGCGTCAAGATCGAGAACATGCGCGAACAGCACCGCAAGCTGATGGAAGAGCGCAAGGCCCGCGAAAAGGAAAACGGCCTGGTGGCCATCAGCCTGGGCGACGGCATCGACGCCATTTTCAAAGACCTTTCGGTGGACTGCATCGTCGGCGGCGGGCAGACCATGAACCCCAGCGCCATGGACATTGAGCGCGCCGTCAAGCGCGCCTGCGCCCGCAACGTTTATGTGCTGCCCAACAACAAGAACATCATTTTGGCGGCGGAGCAGGCCAAAGAGTTGGTGGAGAGCGATACCGACATCAAGGTGCACATCATCCCCACCACCAGCATTACCCAGGGCATTTCGGCCGCGGTGGCTTTTGCGAGTGAGGCCGATGCCGAGACCAATACCACCGCCATGACCGAGGCGATGGAATCGGTCTGTTCGGGCGCGGTCACTTACGCTGTGCGCAATACCGAGATCAACGGCTTCCGCATTGCCGAAGGCGATGTGATGGCCATGAAGGAAGGGCAAATCGTCGCCTGCGGCAAAGCGGTGCAGGATGTGACGCTGGAATTGCTGCAGAAGATGACCGAAGACCGCGACAGCGACTACATTACCATTCTTTACGGCGCAGACGTCAAGGAAGAGGAGGCGCAGGCGCTCGCCGCCGCCGCCGAAGAAGCTTACCCCGACGCCGACGTCGTGCTGCAGTCGGGCGGCCAGCCGCTGTACTACTACTACCTTTCTGTGGAATGATTTTTATGATGGGGCGGCCCGACGCCCCGCTACAAGCCCCGGGGCCAAACGGCAGCCCGGGGCTTTTCCTGCAAGTACTCGCGCAAAAGGAGGAAGCCGCATGAACAGACCCCTGCAGGCCCTCAAGGGCATTGGCCCCAAAAAAGCCGAGCTGTTTGCGCGGCTGGGCATTGCCACCTGCGGCGACCTTTTGCGCCATTTTCCGCGCGATTATTTGGATTTTTCCCACATGGTGCCGGCAAAAGCGGCGCAGGGTGTGTGTGCTGTGCGCGTGCGGCTCTGCAGCACACCCAAAGTGGTGCGCCTGGGGCGCGGCCGCACCATTGTGAACCTTCGCGCTGAAGACGATTCGGGCCCAATCGGCGTCGTGTGGTTCAACCAGCCCTATGTTGCGCAGCGCCTTGCGGAGGGAAAGACCTACTGCCTTTGCGGCCGGGTGGAGCGCAGCGAAAAGGGCGGCGCGCGCATGATCAACCCCATAATCGCCGCGGGCGACGCTCCGCCGGGCATTTTGCCGGTGTATTCCCTTTGTGCGGGACTCTCGCAAAACGCCCTGCGCACAGCGGTGCAGGCGGCACTCACAAGCAGCGACTTTGGGGAGGATCTTTTCCCGGCGGACCTGCGCGAACGCCTGGGGCTGCCCAGCGGGCGCGAGGCGTTTTTTGCCTTGCACTGCCCGCAGAGCGAAGCGCAGCTGCGCGCGGCGCGCCGCCGCTTTGCGCTCGAGGACATCGTGAGCTATCTGCTGGGCATGCGCCTGATCGCCGGGGGAAAAGAGCGCCCGGGCGTCGCCTTTCAAACGGCTGGAACGCTGGAACGGTTCTGCACCCTGCTGCCCTTTGCCTCCACAGGCGCGCAAAAAAACGCTATGGAAGAGATTGCGGCCGACATGGCGCGGCCGCTGGCGATGAACCGCCTGGTGCAGGGCGACGTTGGCTCGGGCAAAACGGCGGTGGCGTTTTTTGCGCTTTTCGTAGCGCTTGAAAACGGCCGTCAGTCGGCACTGCTGGCCCCAACAGAGATCCTGGCCCGCCAGCATTACGAAAAGGCGCGGCAAATGTTCCCTTCAGCTAAGATCGAACTGTTGACGGGCGGCATGAGCGCAAAGGCGCGCGCCGGGCTTTACAGCCGCATCGCTTCGGGCGAGGTGCAGATCGTCGTCGGCACACACGCGCTCTTGCAGGAAGGCCTGCGCTTTCACGACCTCGCACTGGCCGTGGCCGACGAGCAGCACCGCTTTGGGGTGCGGCAGCGCGCCGCCATTGCAGAAAAAGGGAGGGAGTCGCTCGGAAACCTGGGAAGCGCCGCCGAGCCAGACGTGCTCGTCCTTTCGGCCACGCCCATTCCCCGTTCGCTTTCCCTGGTGCTGTTCGGCGACATGCAGGCCTCGGTCATCGGCGAGCTGCCGCCGGGCAGAAAGCCCGTAACGACGGCGATCGTGCCGCCGAAAAAGCGGATGGCTATGTACGGCTACGTGGCGCAGAAGGCCGGCGAGGGCGAGCAGGCTTACGTGGTGTGCCCGCTGGTGGAAGAATCTGAAAGCCTGGAAGTCCGCTCGGCAGAAGAGGTGTTTGAGGAATTGAAGGCAGGCCCACTATTGGGTGTGCCCCTGGGCCTGCTGCACGGCAGAATGAACGCTGCGGCCAAGGAAGAGGTGCTTTCGGCTTTTCGTGCCGGGCAGGTGAAGGTGCTGGTCTCTACAACGGTGGTGGAGGTGGGCGTGGACGTGCCCAACGCCACGACGATGATCGTGGAGAGCGCCGAGCGCTTTGGCCTGGCGCAGCTCCACCAGCTGCGCGGCCGCGTGGGGCGGGGGGCAAAGCCCGCTTCCTGCTATTTGCTGCCCGGCCGGGATGCGGCCAAAGAATCCGTCGACCGGCTGCGGCTGCTCTGTTCCACCACCGACGGCTTTCAGATCGCCATGGAGGACCTGCGGACCCGCGGCCCGGGCGCGTTTTTGGGAACGGCGCAGAGCGGATTTGC
>CALWSW010000049.1 GCA_944384305.1 uncultured Christensenellaceae bacterium | reverse complement strand
GCCAATTCTCCTGCCAGGTATTTCAACAGGCTGGGTACAAAGTTGAACCCACCGGAAAAAAAGGAGAGCTCGGCGCCATTGTGCCCCGTAAAAACCAGCGCCCAAACAGCCGACCACAAATTGGCCGGCACCAGCGTCAAATTGACCAACCCCGCCAGGTAACACACAAACAGCCACCGCAGCGCCTCTTTGCCCCATCCGCCCGTGATCTGCCGCTTTCTCCGGCGCGCGCACCGGTACACGGCATAAACCGCCCCCGTCAAACAAGCGATGGGCAGCACCTGCAGCAAAAGCCCCGCAACGCTTCCCGAGACCAACAGCTGGTACATCGTCTTCCCCCTTTCTTACGGATGTTCCTTGATGCTTTCGACCGCCCATTCGCCCTTCTCGTTCTTTTGTACCTTCCAAAGCGAAGGGACCTTCCGGCTGCCGGCCACGATATTCCCTTCGCCATCGAACGCCTCGTAAGTGTAGCAGACCCACAAGGTCCCCTCGGAATCGTCAAGGTAAGCTGACCACAGTTCCAGCGAATGGTTCACAAAGGACGCCCCGCGGTCTGCCGGGGTAGCGTAGCGGGCGAGCGGCCCGTAGGCCTCTTCATTTTCCTCGCGGGTGTGGCGGCAATCGTGAAAAGCTTCATCGGCCTGCCGCAAAACGGCCTGCGCGGCGGTGCGGTCCGCACTGCTGCCAATGTACAAAAGCTGAGCGATCTCCCCGCTGCTGTAATAAGAGGAAACGCCCTGCACCTGGAGCAGGCGGTACAGCGGAAAGAAGTGCAGCAGGACCATGAGCGCAGCTGCGCAGGCGGCCGTAACAGCGGCGATCTTAAGCGCTCTGTGGCGCAGTTTCTTTTTGACCTTCACGAGCGCCTGCGCCGCCTGTTCTTCCTGCTCTTTTTCCCTTTCCTCCCCTTCGCTCTTTTCCTCCTTCATGGCGCTGTGCTCAGCGGCGCAGGCCGGGCAGTGTTCCAGGTGTTCTTCCACAAACGCCGCCGTGTCCTCGCTCACCATGCCCTCAACGTACAGCGGCAGCAGGTCCAAAACGATGCTGCACTCATTCTTCAACTTCGTTCTCCTCCCATCTGCTTCTCAGCATTTTTCGGGCCCTGTGGTAGGTCACGCAGGCCCAGTTGTCCGACTTGTGGAACAGCGCCCCGATCTGCTTAAAATCCAGGCCTGCAAAGGCCCGCCACATCACCACCTCCCGGTACGGTTCCGGAAGCGTGTGCAAAAGCCTGCGCAGGGCCTCGGCCTCTTCCCGCCTGCTCACGGCCTCCTCCACCGACCCGTTGGGGTCGGCAAGGTTTTGCAGCCCGTCCTCCTCCAGGCTTTGGATGCGGCGGTTTTTCTTTTGGTATGAGTAGTAACAATTCTTTGCGATCTGGCACAGCCACACGCGAAAATCACATTCGCCGCGGAAACCGGAAGCGGCGCGCACCGCTTTCAAAAAGGTCTCGCTCGTGATCTCTTCTGCAATCTGGCCGCTTCCGGAAAGCCGCCGGATATAGCGGTAAACATCCTGAAAATAGGCTTTGTAGATCTCTTCCAGCTCCATCGCACCACCCCCTTTCCCTTATAAGACTGCAAAGCGCCAAAAACCTTACAAATTTTTAGAAGCGGGGAGCCTTTACAAAACAGACGCACGAAATCGCAGTTTGCAAAACAACGGCAGTTCCCGCCCAAAACAAAAAACGGCCGGGCATTCGCCCGGCTTCAGAGCGCCGGTAAGGCCCGCAGCCGCAAAGGTGCAAAAACCCCAGCGGCTTGCCGTGCCTCAGCCTTCCGCCAAAGAGGTCATCTTCCCCCTGCGGTACAGCCCCCGCTCCGTCAGCACCAAAGGGATGACGGCGTCGTGCGGCTCTGTGGGAAGGGCGTCCAACAGCAGGCGCTCCATGGTAAGCATAACGGCCGCGCCCCTGTACTGCGCCAGAAAGCGGTCGTAGTAGCCGCCGCCCCGCCCCAGCCGCTCGCCCGACGCCGTACAGGCACAGCAGGGAATGACGGCAAGATCCACATCCTCCGGCAGTAAACGCGGCGCGTCTTTCCTGGGTTCCAAAATACCGTAGGCGCCAGGGGCAAGTTCACCGAGCGCCCGAACCACGCACAGCTCCAGTTCGCCCCCCTTGGCGCAGCGCGGCAGGCAAAGGCGCCGGCCGCTTTTTAAGACCTCCTGCAAAAAAGCCCAGGTAGGCAGCTCGCGTCCAAAGCTTGCAAAGCAAAACACCGTGCGCGCCGTGCGGTATTCCGGCAGCGCCAAGAGCTGTCTGTTCACCGCCGCGCCGCAGGCGGCAAGGTAGGCCTCCTCAAGTCCCTGTTCCAGCTGTTTGACCTGGCTGCGCAGCCGCCGCTTTTCTTCCCGTATTTTTTCGTTCATGCGCTTTCCTTTTCTTCGTGGTTTGCCCGTTCATTATAGCGTGTTTTGTTCTCTGCTGCAGCGCTCTTTTTATTTCCCCTCCATAAACCAACGGCTGCGGTCGCGAAACAGGTACACATATTTCCCGGCAATGCGGCAGGCGTAACGCATCCCCGAGCCGCCCACCTTGGTGGATGCCGCCGGGCGCACATCGGCCACCTCGTCCACCGTAAAGCGCCTGCCGTCCTCCCAACGGATGCTGCGCGGCAGGATCATGCCGTTTTCGTCGAACTCGGCCAACACTCTGACATAGACCTTTTTCATGCTGTTTCCTCACCAAAATTCCGGCTTTTCCTGAAACCCCGCGGGGTAGATCACATGGTCCCTTTTGGGGTCGCCCTGGGCGACGTCGCTTTTTACCATCATAGCCCGCACGACCACGCGGTTCCCAAACCGCCGGCGCAGGCCGTCTATGGTGTTTTCTAAATTTTTTCTTGCCTCCTGGGTACGCTCTTCCTGATCAAAGCAGCTCAGCTGCCGCTCGGCCCCGGCGCTGGAAAGCTGGGAGCAGGCCACGCCCAGGCTGCGCACCGGCCGGTTCCACAAATAGCTTTTTAAAAACAGCTCCATTGCCGTTTGGGCAATGACTCCCGAAAGGCAGGTGGGGGTTTTGAGCTTGCTCTGCCGGGTGTAGGTGTACAGCCGGTCGTCCCGCACACTGATGGAGACCACCGCAGCTTCCAGGCCTTGCTCACGCAGCCGGGAAGCCACCGATTCCGAAAGCAGGTACACCAGGCACTTCACGTCCTCTTCTGTGCAGAGGTCGCGCGGAGTGGTCGCGCTGTTGCCCACCGACTTGACCAAAGAAACCTCGTCGGTGCGCGCCACGGGCGCGGCGTCCTCCCCCCGCGCATAAGCCCCAAGCGTGTCGCCCCACTTGCCCAGCATGCTGCGCAGCGCCCTGGGGTCGGCATTTGCGAGCGCGCCAATGGTCATAATGCCCACGCGGTTGAGCTTTTGTTTGGTCGCCGGGCCGACGTAAAGCAATTCTTCCACCGGCAGGGGCCAAACTTTTTCCCTGTAGTTTTCCCGGGTGATAACGGTGGTGCCGTCCGGCTTTTTCATATCGCTCCCCAGCTTGGCAAACACTTTGTTGAAGCTCGCCCCCACGCTGATGGTCAGCCCCAGCTCTTCTTTGGCGAGCGCGCGAAAAAGGTCGGCCGCTTCTTGGAGCGCCAGGCCGGACTCGGTCATATCCACCCACGCCTCGTCCAGCCCAAAGGGCTCCACCCGCGGGCTGTAGCGCCGGTAGATCTCCCGCATTTGGCGGGAAAAGTGCATATACTCGTCAAAATGCGGAGCGATGCACAAAAGCTCGCCGCACTTTTGCCGCGCCTTCCAAATGACCTCGCCGGTCTTTACCCCCAGGACCTTTGCGGCCTCGTTTTTTGAGAGCACGATGCCGTGCCGCTTTTCGGGGTCGCCCGTAACGGCCAGGGGCACGTTGCGGTACTCCGGGTGCAGCAGGCACTCGACGCTGGCGTAAAAATTGTTGAGGTCGGCGTGCAGTATCTTTCGTTCCATGCCGTTATCACCAAACTTATGTTCGTATTTTCTTTGATTATACCCCCAAACACCCGCTTTTTCAAGCCACGAAACACGAACAAATGTTTCCATTTAGCAAAAGAGTCGTTCCGCTGCCCAAAAACAAAAACGCCGGGCTCCACCGTTTGGGAGTTCCCGGCGTTTGGTGCTTGGCCCTGCTCAGGTAAAATACTCCTGCAGCATGGCGTAGCGCTCCTGGGTCATCAGGGCGTCTAAGTCTGTATCCTTGAGCTTGACGATGTAGGTCCACCGCCCGTAAGGGTAAATGCGGGTGATGCGCTCGATGTTGACGATGTAGGACTTGTGGCAGCGGAAGAACTTGTCGTACGGCAGGCGCTGTTCGAGTTCGGAAAGTGTTTCGCTGGTCACGTGCTTTTCGGTGGGGGTGTAAATGACGGTCGAGCGGTTCTCGCGCTGGATGAGGATGATGTCGTTGGCGTCGATCAGGCTCATGCCGTCTTTGTGGCGCAGCAGCAGCTTGGAGCTGTGGGGAACCTTTTTGGGCTGCTCCACCGGCTCAGCCATCTTTCCGGCGCGCAGGTTTTCAATGCGCTCCAGGGTCTCTCCAATGCGCTTGATCTCAAAGGGTTTTACGAGGTAGTCAAAAGCGTAAAGCTCAAAGGCTTCCTTGCGGTATTCCTCGTGCGCCGTGGCGAAGATGATGAAGATCCTGGGGTCGATGTCCTGAATGCGGCGGGCGGCTTCCACGCCGTCGATGTCCGGCATTTCAATATCCATAAAAATCACGTCGGGGTGCAGCTCTTCTGCCATGCGCACGGCCTCTTCCCCGCCGCGGGCCTCGCCCGCCACGGCGTGCCCGCTCTTTTCCACCGCCTTTTTTAAAATCAGGCGCATGCCGTCGTTGTCGTCGGCGATCATCACTTTCAACATCTCGTCTTTCCCACCCTTCAAAAATTCGTCGGCTGCGCTTACCTTCTGCGCCCGCGGGCCGTGTATTCCGGCCGCTTTAAGATCTCGCTCCAAACAAGCCCGTTGACCGCCTCGTTCTCCGAAAAACGCAGCGATGCAGCGCGGCCGGCCGCAGGGCGTGTGCCGTCGTAGCGCAAATGGCTCAGCGATTCAAGGTCGCCGCCGTGTTCGTGGCCGGGCGCGCATTTTCCTTCCGTATCCCGCGCCGCGCCGCCCAAAGAATCGGTCCCTTCTGCTGCCGCGCGGGCAAACGGCGCAGCAAACGCCGCCTGCGCGGCAAAGGCCGGGCGAAAGGTCTCTGCTTCGCGAAAGACCTGCTGCACCTCTGCCGCGGCCTGCTGCTTGCCGCGCTTTTGCGCGCGCTCCCGCTGCCGCTCCTCTTTCTCCTGCTTTTTGGACGCTTCCCTAGCCTTTTTTTCGGCCAGTTTCTTTTCGGCTGCCTCTCGCGCGCGGCGCAAGTCCTCTTCGGCGCGCTCCCGTTCCAGGCGCTGCGCGTCGGTCATGGCCCGCTTGGGCGCCGGCGCGCGGGGCGGTTCCTGTGACTTGGGGGGCGTTTTTGCCTCCTGCGCCGTCTCGGGCGGCTGCCAGAACTCCCCGGCGCCAGGCTGGCTTTCCGGCCGCCGGGGTTTTTCCGCAGCCCCGGCCTCATCCTCGGTCGCGCGGCGCATGCGCTCCCGCTCCTTTTGCCGCTGTTGCTGCTGGTTCTTTTTGTTCTTCGACGAAAGCGAAGAGAAGATCACGATCAAAACGATCAGTACAAAAAAGCCTTCCAAACAGCCCTCCCTCCTTTCGGGGCGACGCGCCCCCGCGCTTTCTTCACGCAAACGCCCGGGGCCCCGGTGCAAATCTTTTGCCGTTCGCCTTTCAGGCGCGCTTCCCTGCGTTTGTGGGAAGCGCGCCTAAAAGAGTCCGTTACTTATTTTCCGGCTTTTTGGGGGCGGCGCTGTCGGCAATGGAGTCGCGCATCCGGGTGTCGGACTGCACATTCTGCATATTGTAGTAATCCATAATGCCCAGCTTGCCGGTGCGGAAGGCCTCGGCGATGGCCAGCGGCACTTCGGCCTCGGCCTGAATGACCTTGGCGCGCATGCCCTGCACCTCGGCCTGGTTCTCCTGCTCCTGCGCAACGGCCATGGCGCGGCGCTCTTCGGCCTTGGCCTGGGCAATGCGCTTGTCGGCTTCGGCCTGGTCGATCTGCAGCTGCGCGCCGACGTTGCGGCCGACGTCCACATCGGCGATGTCGATGGAGAGGATCTCGAACGCCGTGCCGGCGTCCAGGCCCTTGCCCAATACCGTGCGGGAAATAAGGTCGGGGTTTTCCAGCACTTCTTTGTGCGTGGCCGAAGAGCCGACGGTGGTAACGATGCCCTCGCCCACGCGGGCGATGACGGTCTCTTCCCCCGCGCCGCCCACCAGGCGGTCGATGTTGGCGCGCACCGTCACCCGCGCCTTGGCGCGCAGCTCGATGCCGTCCTTGGCGATGGCCGCCACGATAGGGGTCTCGATGACCTTGGGATTGACGCTCATCTGCACGGCGTTTAAAACGTCGCGGCCGGCCAGATCGATGGCGCAGGCCTTTTCAAAATCCAGCGGGATGCCGGCGCGCTGTGCGGCGATGAGGGCGTTGATGACCCGGTCGACATTGCCGCCAGCCAGATAGTGCGCTTCGAGCTTGTTGATAGAAACTGTAAGGCCGGCCTTGGTGGCCTTGATCATGGGATTGACGATGCGCGCCGGGCGCACCTTGCGGATCTTCATGCCGATGAGCTGGAAGACTCCCACCTTGACGCCGCTGGCGAGCGACGACACCCACAACCGGACCGGGACCACCGCGAAAAATAAGATCAGCGCGAGAACGACGATAACGGCAATGATCAATGGCTCCATTCTTTGTTTCCTTTCCCGGGCCTTTGCCCGGCGCGTAGTACCAAATTAGTAGTGCGTAAAAATCTATGGAAACATGCCCGCTTGGGCATGGGGTTCCCGCGCAAACGCGCGCTCAGCGCCGGCGGCATTGAACTTTTCGGGTGCCGCGGCGCTTGCGCGTTGGGGGTTCGCTTTATTATTTTGTTCCTTTTATTTTTTCAGGCGCACTGCCCGCAGCCGCAGGCAGTGCGGCCCTTAGGCTTTTAGGCCTTCAGTTCTCCGTCGGGCTTTATGGCCTGCACCACCATGCGGCGGCCCTCTACGCGCACCACCCGCACCTTCTGGCCACACTCCAAATACTCGCCGTCAGACACCACGTCCAGCTTCACGCCGTCAAAATCCGCCATGCCCGACGGGCGCAGCACCGTGAGGGCAACGCCGTCCTTCCCCACGAAGAACTGCAAGTCGTCGCTTGAAAGATAGCCCTCTTCGCTCTTGAGTTGGTCCTGCAATACGATGGCTGATCTTGAAATTTTGCCCTTGGTGGCGCTGCGCAGGAAGATGAGCAGCAACACGCCCACCAGCATGGCCACGAGGATGATCATCCACAGCGCCGCGGCGAGCGAATCCGCGCGGAAAACGATGGCGAGCACAAAGCACAAAATGCCCAGCACCCCCGCCACGCCAAAGCCCGGCGTGAACATCTCCACGATCATGAGCGCCGTTCCCAGCACCATAAAGATGATGACCGGGACCGTAAAGCCCTGAATGAATTCGGCAAAGGTCAATTCCATTGCAATTCCCTCCTCGCTGGCACGTGCGGCCAGGCTCCATTCTTCAAGGGGTATGATAACAGACGGCCCGGTGCAAAAAAACGGCAAACAGTCCTGTGCCCGAAATCTGCGTCTGAATTGTCATCCTGGTTCCTCAAACTCGTCATAATCCGTGTGCTCCACGCCGCCGTCAGTCAATTCGCGCAGCTTGACGGGCAGCATGACAGTAAAGGTCGTGCCGGCGTCGGTCGACTCGGCCGAGACCGTGCCGCCGCAGCGCTCGACGATGCTGCTGACGATGGCAAGGCCCATGCCATGCCCCTCGCCCTTGGTAGAAACGTCGGCCAAAAAAATCTGCTCTTTGAGGGAATCGGGGATGGTGGTGCCGTTGTTGAACACCGTCATGACGATCACGGTGCCCTTTTCGTGGATCTCTACGTGGATGACGGGGTTTTTTACCTGCTCGGTCTCCTGCGCTTCTACGGCGTTGTCGATAAGGTTACCCAGCACCCGGCAGATCTCCCACGGTTCGGTGGGCATGTTGATGAGCTTTGCCGTGATGTCGAGCTGAAAGCTGATGCCCTTATTTTCGCACAGCAAATACTTGGCCGAGAGCAGCGCGTTGACCGCCGGCTGCGCCGTGCGCATGGCGCGGCCCACCAGCCGCATATCGCTGGTGATCTTGCGCACATAGTTTTGGGCCTCGTCGTACTCCTCCATCTCGAGCAGGGCAGAAATGACTTGCAGGTGGTTTTTAAAATCGTGCCGCTGCTCGCGCAGCATGCGGTTGAACTGTTCGAGCTCTCCCACGGTCTGCTCGGCGCTTTGGAACTGCTCATTGGCGTATAAAAGAGCAGCCGCCCCCGCCATGGAGACCACTGCCCCCACGCTGGCCACCACCACCAGAAAGATCCCGGACATGGTGAGCTTCATGGGGCTGAAGAGGATGCAATACAGCACCAGCAAGATCTCCACCACCCCCAAAATCATGATGCTGCGGGTCAGCTTGGGGATGTTGAAGCCGTCTTTAAAGTAAGCCTGCAAAAAAGCGCGCACCCGCTTTCTGCGCAGCAGTTTGGAAGAAGCGGTGCGCCGGCCCTTCTTTTCGCCCGGCTTTTCTTTTTTGGCACGCTGTTGTTCTTTTGTTTGATCTGAAGTATTCCGATATTCCTGTTTTATCATTTTGATAATCTGCACCCGGCGCAGCACCGCCGAAAAAGCGCTTGGTCCCGGTCCGGTCTTACCCCTCTCCTGAGTCTATAGTATAACAAAAACCTCGCCCGCCGTACAGGCCCCCGGCACGCCTGCCGCCATGCCCCGCCCGGCGCCTGTTTTCCCCTGTGCGCTGCCAAAACACAGGCTTTGCAGGCAAAAAAGGAAGGGGCAGCCATTGCCCCCTTTTAGCTTACATTTTTGTAAATTACAGGCTAATCAGCCAATGAGCCCCACGGCTTCGCCCAAAAACGAAGCGTCGATCACCCCCGAAGCCGCCAGGCCAACGAGCGTTCCCACTCCCAACAGCAGCACGCCCGCCACACCGATGGCCGCGGCGGCAGCCGCGCGCCGCCGCACCCGGCGTGGCGGTTTTTCCTGCGCCTCGGTTTGGTCCTGTGCCGGCGCGGCGGCCAGCGCCGCCCCTTCGGGCTCTTCTTCCAGTTTGGGCCGGTCCTCCTCTTCGGGGGTGAAATAAATGGGCTGCCACACGGCCGCTTCCTCCCGCGCGGCCGGCGCCTGCGCCGCCGCACCGGCCAAGGGCTCGTCCGCTTTTTTGCCGCTGCCTTCTCCCTCTTCCACCGCAATGCCCGCGGCCGCTGCCACGCCATCCCAAAGCCTTTCGCGCTGCGCTTCGGTCAGCGTGCGCCGCGCGGCCGCCACCGCGCAGGCCCGCGCCGCAACGATCTGTTCGGCCCAAGCCTCGAACCCCCGGGGGTCTGCAAGCTCCTTCGCACGGCCGTAAATATCGGCAAAGGCCAGCAGCGCGGCCTGCCGCGCCTGCTCTTCGTCACCTAAAATGTCGTAAGCGCGCGCGTACGCCCGCTCGGCCCAATCTTCAAACAGGATGCGAAAGGCGCCTGCGTCGCCGTTTTTGACTCTTCTGACCACACTGAGATTATACATAGCAAAAAACCCTCCTCCGTGTTGGTCTCACTATACCACGCCTTTCGCCCCCCGGTCACCAGCTTCGGCAAGGTCGGTACCTTTTTGTCAAAAGAAGTGCCTCTTTCTCTTTTTTCTCTTGACGCATGACGCGCGCCTGGCCCGCATATGTTACCGTGAAAGCAAAACGAGGTGCCGATATGAGAAGAAGGGAACGAAAACGGCTGGCGCGGTCGCTGGCGCTGCTTGCAGCCTGCATCTGCCTGCCCATTTGGATCGTCAAGGGCTGCATCATCGCCACGCAGAACGGCGACTCTTCCAACGAGGAGGAGTCCTCCTCCGGCGGCGTGTTTTCGCCCGGCCCCACGGTCGAAGTCAATGATGGGGGCGAGGGCTTTTCTCTGCCGCTCGAAGAGTACCTCGTGGGGGTGGTGGCGGCTGAAATGCCTGCCTCTTACCACGCCGAAGCGCTCAAGGCGCAGGCGGTGGCCGCCCGTACTTACACCTGCCGCAAACTTCAAAACGGCGGCTGCAAGCACGGCGGCGACATCTGCACCGACAGCGGCTGCTGCCAGGCCTACACGCCGCCCGAGGAGC
This sequence comes from uncultured Christensenellaceae bacterium, assembly GCA_944384305.1. Lineage (GTDB taxonomy): Bacteria > Bacillota > Clostridia > Christensenellales > CALWSW01 > CALWSW01. Next base: position 3,032 of record CALWSW010000049.1, on the reverse strand, counting down.
TGAGCGAAACCAAGCGCGCGGCCATAGAAGCGGCGGTATACGGCACGGCCGGCGAAGTGGCCGTATACGGCGGGGAGCCCATTGAGGCGGTCTTTCATTCGACGGCCGGCGGCTACACCGAAGACAGCGAAAACGCTTTTGTGACCGCCCTGCCCTACTTGCGCAGCGTCAAGAGCGACGAGACCGACGCCCCGCGCTACGCTTCTGCCCAAACGATGACGAACAGCGAGTTCTGCGCGCGCGTGCAGTCGGCCTTTGGTGTGCGCCTGAGCGACCCCGCCCGCGAGACCGCCGTGCTCTCCCGCTATGCGAGCGGCCGGGTGGAATCTTTGCGCCTGGGCGGCACGACCGTTACGGGCAAAGAGTTCCGCTCGGCGTTTTCTCTGGATTCCACCAACTTTTCGTTCGAGTTCGGCAACGGCGCCGTGACCATTTCTACCAAGGGCTTTGGGCACGGCGTAGGGCTGAGCCAGACCGGTGCGCAGATGATGGCCGAAGAGGGTTCCGACTACCGCGAGATCCTTTCGTACTACTACACGGGCATCTCGCTGGAAAAATACTGGTAACGGCTTCTCGCTTTTTCAAGCGCGATCCGGCGGGGCCGCTGCAAAACAATCGTGCGGAATCACAATTTTTAAAACAACGGCAGCTTCAGAACTCATGTAATCGAATCTGACAATTAAATTATCAGATTCGCAAAGCTTTTCTGAAAGAAAAGCAACCCTGCACCGTTCGCTGGCCGAGAGCGCCAAAAAGTGCGACCAAGCGAACGGTGAAAAAGCTCGCGAAATAGGCTGTCGCCTATTTCGCGATAAATCCTATTTTTACCGAAACTTTCGCCGCAGCAGCGCGGCCGGCAAAAAGACCGCCCCGGCAAGAGCTGCTGCCGAAAGGCCGAAAAAAGCGATCATCATGATCGGCCCCTCTGTTCTCAGGCAAAACAGCAAGATCCCCGCTCCCATCAAAAGAACCGCCCCCGCCGCGCACACCCCGGCCGCCGCACGGTTGGCATATTGCCACTTTTCTTCGCTTTCCATGGCTTCTTTCACGTGAAAACCGGTTTCCACGTTTGGAAATTTTGAGGGCTTCTTTTTCAGCACAAGCGCCACAGTCGCAAAGATCAGCCCTTCTAGCAAATACAGGACGAGCAGCGCAAATTCCATTGCCGTTTTCTCCTTTTAGAGTCTCTCTTTTTCTGGGCAGTATGAGTTTTCTCCATTCTGGGCATGCTTTCCAACAAACCACAAGCACAGGAGAGCTGCTCATGAAAAGATCCTTTTCGTTGTTGGACCGCGCCGGCGCGTTCGTGCGCACCAAGGGCTTTTATTTGGTATTGGCGGGCTGCCTGGCCACGGCCGGCGCCGCCGCTCTGCTCGCGCTTTCCCCCGCCCCAGAGGCGGAGAACGCCCCCGCCGGGCAGTCGCAGGACGAACGGTTGGAAGAGGTGTTGGAAGCAACGCCTTCCCCCACGCCTGCGCTGACGCCCGCCCCCGCGCTGCAGGCCACGCCCGAGCCGGAAACTTCCCCCGCCCCGGAAAACGAAGCGCCTTTGATTGCGGAAACAGGTGAAGAGGATGCCGCCGAAGCCAGTTCTTCCAGCCTGCTGTTTTGCCCGGTGGAAGGAGAAGTGATCCGCGGCTTTGCGGGCGACGCCCTGGTGTATTCCAAGACCTTGGACCAGTGGACCAGCCACGACGGCGTGGACATTGCCGCACCCGAAGGCTCGCCGGTGCTGGCTGTGGCAGACGGCGTGGTGACTCGCTGCGAAAACGACACCATGATGGGCTACACCTTAGCGCTCTCTCACGACGGCGGCCGCGAGAGCGTTTACGCCAACCTCGACGAGCTGCCGGACTTTGCCGTGGGCGAAAGCCTGAAAGCCGGCACCGAACTGGGCGCCGTGGGCAACACCGCCATTGCCGAAAGCGCCGAGGAGGCGCACCTGCACTTTGAGCTGTGGGAAGACGGCGTGCCCATCGACCCCGTGCCCGAGGTGCGCGGGCTTTCGAGCGTGCCCATAAAATAGTTTCGCTCAACAGCCCAACATCCCCCGCCCTTTCCGTCCAACACCCCGCAGAACGAAGCAATGTTCTGCGGGGCGTTGGATCATTTTATTTCAGCGCGTCTTTCATGCCGCGCTTTTTCACCATTCAGCACTTCTTCAGGAACTCCTCAAACAGGGCGTTGAAGGTCTCGTGGTACTGGCGGAAGGCCAAGTGCCCGCCCAGCACGTGGATCTTGGTGTTGGGGCAGAGCTTTTCCATGTAGGGCTTGCCCAGGTCGGCCCAGTGTTCGGCGATCATGAATTCGGTGTGGCAGGTGGGGCAAGCGTCGGCCAGCTGCGCTTCGGGGCGGAAGTCCGAGGTGATGCCCGTGGCGTAGGTTGCCAGCGCGATGTGGTACGGCGTGCGGGAATTGTCGCGCAGGAAACGGACGTCGTCCTCGTTGTAGTTGCCGGTGTAAAGGATCTCGGCGCTCGCATCGATGGAAAGCAGGAAGTCTTCCTGGCTGCGGATGCTCTGCATGGTATCCTTAAAGGCCTCCAGCGTGGTCTCGTGCCACTCGGTGCTCTCGTCGTCCACCAGCGCGCGGGGCGGCATGTCGATATTGAAGATGCCGCGGATCCCCTCAAGGCCCATGAGCCGCACGACCGCCCAGGTCTCGTACGCGCCGAAGGACCAGCCCACCAGCACCATCTCCTTGAGCCCGAGGTGGCGGATGAGGTTGACGATATCCTGCGCGTGGGAGATGTGGTCGTACCCCAGCGCAGTCACGGTCGAGCGGCCGTGGGCACGCGGGTCGATGCAGATCACGCGGTAGTCCTTTTTAAAATACTCTACCTGCTTGTCGAACGCGTCGAGCGAAAATGCCCAGCCCGGCACAAAGATGATGGGCAGGCCCTCGCCCTCGTCGACATAGTGGATGGAGATGCCCGGCTGAGTCTCAAAAAATTTCCCTGATTTCAGCATAAAAAGTCCTTTCCGGCAGATGCGCCGCAGTGGTGTGATGAGAGTTTGGGGTGGTCGTGCCAG
>CALWSW010000048.1 GCA_944384305.1 uncultured Christensenellaceae bacterium | reverse complement strand
GCAGCTGCTGGCTTCGCGCGCTTTTTCGGTCAGCCCCGGCCGGGTGTACGCTGCGCCGGGCGGCAAAGTGCTGGAACTGCTCTGCCGGACGCTGTTTTTTGCCTGCCGCACGGTCTCTTCTCCCTCGGCGCGTCCGCGCGGTGCGGTCGCGCTGTGCAGTCCGGACCCCGATACCGGCGCTGTGTTGGAAAAGGAAGAAGTGGCGGAGCTGTGCAGCGCGGGCGGCTCGACCGTGCTGGTCGACGAGCGGCTGCGGCTGGAAGAAAGCGGCCTGACGGAACTTCTGCCAGAGCACGAAAACCTCGTGCTTCTGCGCTCCATCGGCTTTACGCACGGTCTGTTGGGGGTGAACATCGCCTTTGCGCTGTGTTCCAGGGAACGGGTACAGGCGCTCATCGACCAGGGCGGCGGACCGGACAGGCCTGCCCTGCGCGCCGCTGCCGCCGCGTTTTTAGAGGAAGAATACGCCGGCAATGTGCGCGCGAGGCTGGTGGAATCGCGCGAGAGCCTGCGGCGTTCTTTAGAAGAGCTGGGCTTTGCCTGCCCGCCTACGCCGGGGGTGTTTTTGACGGCGCGGCACGCCCGGGCGCGGCCGGCGCGGCTGCGCAACGAGCTTTCCCGGCGGGGGATCGAGATCGCCCTGCCGGCAGAGGAGCAGGGCGGCATCAAGCTGTTTTTGGGCACTGAACCCGAGCACACCGCGCTGCTTTATGCGCTCAAAGATATTCTGCGCGCTTACCCTTAGTAGACAAGGGGATACACGGTTTTCACGGCCCGTGCCCCCATAGAACATTGTTGCGGCCCCTTGACATAGGAATCGCTATGCCTGCGGGCCCGCGCCTCGTTCTATTAGGGACACGGATTGTGAAAACTCTGCGACCTGAACGGAGCCTGCTTTGGTTCAGTTCAAGGCGACGGAGCGATGGACTAGCAGAGCTAATTCGAGCGACGGCAACGCTGAAATGGGCCAAAGCAGGCCCGTTCAGGCGTATAGCCCCTTGTCTACTAAGGGTAAAGTTCCACCGTCACAATCAATCCAAAATTGAGCAAAATGATGTTGCAATCTCTTCGTTGCATTGCCGTATTGTTTGGTTAAGATAATAGCGTCCAAAGGGGATGGGGCCAAGGGCCCCGGCCCTACAAGTTTTCAAATTTGATATAAGGAGTGAATCAAAATGCTGAACAACGTCAACAACTATGGTTACAACGGCTTTCAAAACGCCAGCGCGTTGTTTGTGAAGGCTGCGGCGGCCAACCCCGGCGAGGGCTTCCAGGGAAGCAAAGCGTTGGAAAACGCCGGAAAGGGCGGAACGCTCAACCCCGGCTTCACGTATATGGGACACGTTGCGCGCAAAGCCGAAGAGGACGCTGACCTCTGCTGAGCGCTGCACGGCCGGCCCTTTGAATTTGGAATGGAGGAACCACATAATGTTGAACAGCGTAAGCAATTCCGGTTATAATGCCGGGAAGGAATGCAAAACCAGAGAGGCCGCGAACACCGGCGAACGCTTCCCTGGCGCGGAGAGCGAAGAGGAGCTGAAGGGCGTTTTGCACAACGCCGGCGAGCAGTTTGCCACCCATTCTTCGGAAGGCGGCAGGGAAGCAATCGAACGCGCTGCGGAAGAAGAGGGCTACCAGTATGTAGACCGCCTGGGAGTTTTGGGCAAGGGCGCGAACGAAAACCCCGGCCACGCTTATTTGCCGGAAAACGCCGATATGCCCGAGACCGGCTCTTCGGTGCACAATGCCGGCGAGGCTGCGCCCGAGCGTGCCGCGCGCAGCGCCGAAAACGGCGAGAACATCAATCCCGGGGAATCTTACCCCGTTTCCCATAGTGAGGCCGGGCGCCGCTGAAGACGCCTGAGCCAAAAGAAAAACGATCATTTGAAGGAGAGACCAGCAATGACGAACGACACCTACAACAGCAATGGCGGCGAATTCGGCGGCAGCAGCGATTACAGCCGGCCGGAGACCGAAACCTACTACGAGACTACCTCCACCAGCGGGGTGGATGCACGCCCCGGCGCTGTGGAAAGCGGCAGCGCCGGCGGCGAAAGGACGGACGCGGCGGACCGCGAAGTCGCTTCGTCGGCCGCCAAGAACTCCCAGAACTTTGTTTTTCAAAACGACGCAAAGGGCTACGAGAACTTTTCGGGCAGCGCGCCGCAGTCCATGTTCCAGTACGCGGCGCCTCAGTACACGCCTCCGCGCAAAAAGCGCGGCAAAGTGGTGGGCTTGGTAGCCGGCGTGCTGTGCGCGGCACTGGTATTCGGCGTGGGCGGCTTTTTCCTTGGCCGTTCGGGCAATGCCGTTCTTCCTTCTGAATTGGCGGGGGGAGCGCAGGATGCCAACGACTACTCGGCAGAAGCCCAAATGCCGCAGGATACCGGCAGCGCGGAAGGCAGCTTTTCTATTGAGGGCATCCACGCCAACACCACCAACGGCGAGCGCACGCCCCTGAGCGTGGAGGAGATCGCCGCGCAGAACCGCGATGCGGTGGTGCTGATCACCGCGCAGACGCAGGTCTCGAGCGGCAGCAGTTACGGCAACTACGGCGGCTACTTCTTCAGCGGCGGCTTCTTTGACCAGCAGCCCCGCTACAGCACTTCGCTCGGCAGCGGCGTGTTCATCACCGAGGACGGCTACATCCTCACCTGTGCCCACGTGGTGGACGGCGCGACCAACATCACGGTGACGCTTTCCGACAACACCACCCTTGACGCCACGCTCGTGGGCAGCGATACCGAGACCGACATTGCGGTGCTGAAGGTGGAGGGCAGCAACTTCCCCTACTCGGCGCTGGGCGATTCCGACAGTTTGGTGCTGGGCGAGACCTGTGTGGCCATCGGCAACCCCCTGGGTACGCTGACCGGCACGGTCACCAGCGGCGTGATCAGCGGCCTGGAGCGCACCATCACGGTGGAAGGTCAAAGCATGAACCTGCTGCAGCATGACGCCGCCATCAACGAGGGCAACTCCGGCGGCCCGCTGTACAACGAGTACGGCGAAGTGGTGGGCATCAACAACGCCAAGACCAACATCGAAAACGTCGAGGGCATTGGCTACGCCATCCCCATCAACGACGTCAAGGACATCATCGAGGACCTGGTGAACGTGGGCTATGTTACCGGCCGTCCGAAGCTGGGCATTTCGACCTATGAGATTTCGGCTACCGAGGCGCAGTACTATGGCGCGCCGCAGGGCGTGGGCGTTACCGCTGTGGAGACCGGCTCGGGCGCGGAGAACGCCGGCGTGCAGGCCGGCGACATCATCACCGCCTGCAACGACATCCAGACCCTCACCATCGACGAACTGAAGGACGTCATTGACGACTGCGAAGTCGGCCAGACCGTCAAGCTGACCATTTGGCGCAGCGGCAGCACCATCACCCTCAACGTCACGCTGATGGAGGACACGCCGGAAGACACTGCTCCCGCTTCTTATGATGAGGAGAGAGAGGGCCTCTTCGAGATCCAATAATCCGGATGGCCGAGTCCACCGGTTCCCATAAATTTTAAGGGAAGCTTCCCTTTTCAAACCCTCCTTCTACCTTTGCAGGGGCCTGCTTTTTGCAGGCCCCTGTGCTTTTTGATGGGGGGAGAGGTCATGGCCGCCCGGCAAACCCTTTGCCGGGCGCACGCCGCGGGGCGCGCCGCCATATGCTGAACCCAGAGACAGCGGGAGGTGGCAGATGGCGAAGGGGCGTTTGTTTTTTGTGGCCGAATGCGGAGAAAACAGTATTCTCATCTGCCGCCGCGGCGCAGGCGCGTTGCGCCGCCTGCCCCTGCCGCCCGGCGCGTGCGGCCCCCGCAGGCTGCTGCTTTCGGGACGGGAGCTTTTTCACGCAGACGTGTTTTCTTCTACTGTCGGGCAGCTGACCCTTGGTTCTCCTGCCGGACAGCAGCTTTTGCCCACCGGGCGCGCGCCGGCCGATCTGGCGGTTTTTGCCGGAAATTTATTTGCCGCCTGCGGCGATTCCAACAGCCTGTGGCAGTTTTCTACCCAGCCCTTTTTTCCCATGGCCGCGCTGCCCGCCGGCGCCTGCCCTGTTGCGCTGTGCGCGGGCGGGGGGCTGCTTTGCGCTGCGGAATGCCTGTGCGGACGGCTGGGGTTTTACAATGCGGCCCTGCGCCCTGCGGGGTTTTGCGCTGTGGAAGGGCTGCCGCTTTGCGCCGATGTTTCGCAAGAAGGGTTTTTGGCCGGCGTACTGCTCGGCTCGGGCAAGGGGGCGGTATACAGAACCCTTGGGCCGGGGTCGCCGGCCGAGGGTTTTTTGACCCCGGCGCCCGTGACCGGTGTGCGCACCTTTATTGCAGGCGGGCGCGCGGCGGGGGTGGCGCTGCACCTGTGGGAGAACTGTGCCACGCTGTTTGACGCCGCCGGACTGCGCCCCCTTCGAACCTTTGCCTGCGGGCGGATGCCGGACGATGTGCGCACCGACGGCGAAGCGCTTTACATCAGCTGCCTGCAAGACGATGCCGTGGAGATCTACGATCTTGCGGGAAACCTGCAGGAACGCGTGGCGACCGGCCGGGAACCGCGCGGCCTGGCGCTTTGCGAGGGAGATTGGGATTGGTTGGAGTAAAAGAGAAAAAACAAGGAATATATCGGGTGTAAAAACGCAAAAAGGCCCCGGTTTCCCGGGGCTTTTTTGTTTATTGAGGCGGCAAGCGGCCATCATTGCAGCGCTCTTTTGCCGGGCAGCCGTAAACGCAGCCGGCGCAGTTTCTGCCGCAGGAAGAACGCTTGCGCTTGCGCAGCAGCGCTTTGAGGGCGAAGAATATGCCGCAGGCGAGCAGCAGCAAAACGAGAGCAGTGACCATGGCAGCACCCTTACAGAAAGAGCAAGCCGACCTGGTACACCACGAAGGTGACCACCCAGGCTGTGGCCAGCTGGAAGAGCGCTGTGAGGAACATATAGCGCCAGCTGCCCGACTCCTTGCGGATGGTGGCCAAAGCCGCTGCGCAGGGGATGTAGAGCAGGCAGAAGACCATGAGGCAGAAGGCGTTCAGCGGCCCGAAGCCCACGCCGCCCAGCAGGGCGGAAAGGCTGGCCATGCCGGCGGCGCTGGTGGCGTTTGCCACGCCAAAGAGCACCGCAATGCTCGAGACCACCACTTCTTTTGCCGAAATACCGGCGATGAGCGCCACGGCGATCTGCCAGAATCCCAGGCCAATGGGAAGGAAGAAGGGGGCCATCCATTTGCCGATGATGGCGCCAAAGCTGTCTGCCATGCCGGCCGTGTAGCCCGAGGGGCCGAAGTTCAGGAGGAACCAGATGACGATGGTGGAAAGAAAGATGGTGGTACCGGCTTTTACCAGATAGTCCTTGACCTTTTCCCACACGTAAATGGCCACGGTGCGCGAGCTGGGAGCCTTGTATTCGGGCAGCTCGATGAGCAGGTAATTGGGGCTCTTCTTGCGGTCGATCAGGTGAAGCACCGCCGAGACCGCAATGGCGACCACGATGCCGATGAGGTACATGGAGTAGGCCACCAGCATGGCGCTTTCGGGAAAGAACATCTCCGAAAACAGAATGTAGATGGTCAACCGGGCGTTGCAGCTCATAAAGGGGGTCACCAGCATGACCTTTAAACGGTCCCGTCGGTTTTCGAGCGTGCGCGAGGCCATGATGGCCGGCACGGTGCAGCCAAAGCCCAGGATCATGGGGATGAAGGCCCGGCCGGAAAGACCCAGACGGCTCATGACTCCTTCCATAACATAGGCCACGCGCGCCATATAGCCGCTGTCTTCCAGCAGCGCGAGCGCCAAAAAGAGAATGACGATGTTGGGCAGGAAGGTGAGGATGGCGCCTACGCCGCCGATAACGCCGTCGATGAGCAGCGATTGGATGACCGGGCTGACTTGCGCCGAATTCAGCGCACCTTCTACAAAGCCTGAAAAGGCGTCGATGCCCAGCTCAAAAAAGCCTTTGATCCAGTCGCCTACCGTAAAGGTGAGGAAGAACACCACCGCCATGATGCACAAAAACACGGGAATGCCCCAAACGCGGTGGGTGAGCAGGCGGTCGGCGCGGTCGGTCAGCTTGTCCTGCCGCTCTTTGTGGACCAACACTTCGTCCACGATCTCCTGAATGAAATCATATTTTTGGTTGATGATGTCGGCGCTGTAGCTGCGGTCGAGCACATTGGGAAGCGCCACGGGGTATTTGGCGCAGATCTCGGCATCCTGCTCCAAGAGCTTGATGGCGTGCCAGCGCGGGTTCATAAGATCGGGGTAGGTTTGCTTCAGCGCGGCGATCACAAGGTCGATCTTGTCTTCGATCTCGTCGCTATATACCATGGCGTATTCGGCGTGATGGTCGTGGCGGTGGCTGCCCAGCTGCTTGTGTTCGTGGATGATGGGGTCGTGCGCGGCATTGTCTTTATGGTGCACGGCGGCGTGGAGCAGGATCTCCAGCCCGGTGCGCTTGCGGGCGCACACCGGTACCACCGGAATGCCCAGCATTTCCGGCAAGCGGTGCAGGTCGATCTCCATCCCCCGCTTTTCCACGATATCCATCATGTTCAAAGCCAGCACCACGGGCTTGCCAAGCTCCAGCAGCTGCAGCGTGAGGTACAGGCTGCGTTCGAGTGCTGAAGCGTCCGCCACGTTGATGATGACGTCGACCTCGCCGCTCAGAATAAAGCGGCGGGAGACCTGCTCTTCCATGGTGTAGGAAGTCAGGCTGTAGGTGCCGGGAAGATCCACCAGGCGAATGTTCATGCCGCGGTGGCGAATGGAGCCTTCGACCTTTTCCACCGTGACGCCCGGCCAGTTGGCCACCTTGAGGTTGGCGCCGGTATAGGCGTTGAACAGCGTGGTCTTGCCGCAGTTGGGGTTGCCGATAAAGCCAATGGTCAGATCTGGTTTGGCTGTTGTGCTCACCTGCGCTCACCTCACTTGAATGTTTTTTGTGATGTTGTAGCCCAGCGCAAAGCGCGTGCCGCGCAGGCGAATGATCAAAATGCCCTTCCCCTTGCGGTTGAGCACATCGATGGAAGTACCCAGGGTCATGCCCAGCGCTTCCAGCCGCCGTTCCATGTTTTCGGGCAGGTGGATGGCGGTCACCTCGTACGTCTGCCCTGTTTTACCCTCACTAAGCTGCATGAGATCACCTTCTGTGGTTATTGCCCGACCCGGCGCGGCAGGCTCGAAAAAAAGAAAAGCCTGTCGTCTTTTGCCGAAATGAGGGCTTTTACACGTCAATTATAATCCCCGAAAAACCTCCTGACAACGAAAAAGTTTGCCTGATGAGGGTTAGTCAACACTAATGCCGGCGGCTTCCACCGGCCGTTGGTCACGCTGCGGGTGCTATTGTAAATTTTCATATGGAATATTAAGAAAAAGGAGAAGGAAAGCCTTTTTTGTAAAGCGGAGATCGGGCGTTTTAAATGGAAAAGATAGAGCTGGAATTTGAAGACAAAGACGGGACTTGAAATGGAAAAGAACGGTGGGGAGCTGTTTTACCGCGGCCAGGGGCATTGATGATTTGTGTGGTATTCAAGTTTGCCCTGCGCTTTTTCGCTTGACGCGCGCGGCAAAAAAGGCAATACTAAAGGGGACGGAAAGAACGTAAAAAAACCGGCCGCAACTGCGACCGGTGTGGCAGGGGAGACGCGACTCGAACACGCAACCCGCGGTTTTGGAGACCGCTGCTCTACCAATTGAGCCACTCCCCTAGGTGTTGTGCGGCAAAGCGCCGACAACGGTTATTATAGCCAATTTACAGGGTACAGTCAATACTTTTTCGTTTGGAAAGGAGAGAAGAAACATCATGCAGAAAACGCTGGGATTCATCGGCTGCGGCAACATGGCTTCGGCCATCGTCGCGGGCGTTTCGGGAAAATTTTTGCCGGCAGGGCACATTTTTGCCTGTGCCAAGCATTTTGACGTGCTGTGCGAGCGCGCGCCCAAGCTGGGGCTGACCCCGAGAAAGACTGCCGCAGAGGTCGCGCAGGAGAGCTCGGTGGTGGTGCTTGCCGTCAAGCCCAACGTCGTTCGCTCGGTCATCGAGGAGGCGGGCGCGGCGCTTGAGGGCAAGGCGGTGCTTTCCATTGCCGCAGGGGTCGCAAGCGAGTCCTTGAAGGCCTGGCTGCCGGACTCGGCCCGCGTGCTGCGCGCCATGCCCAACACCCCTGCTATGGTAGGGGCGGGCGCCACGGCGCTGTGCGAGGACACCGCGACCTTTACCGAAGAGGAAAAGGCCTGGGTCAAGGAGCTGTTTGACCAGGTGGGCAAGGCCATTTGGGTGCCGGAACGGTTGATGGACGCTGTGGTGGGCGTGAGCGGCAGCGGCCCGGCCTATGTGTTTTTGTTTATCGAGGCCATGGCCGACGGCGGTGTGCGCATGGGCCTGCCCCGCGCCACGGCCATGGAGCTGGCCGTGCAGACCGTGCTGGGTTCGGCCAAGCTGTGCGCCGAGAGCGGCATGCACCCCGGCGCTTTGAAAGATATGGTCTGCTCGCCGGGCGGCACCACCATCGAGGCGGTCGCCGAGCTCGAAAAGCGCGGCCTGCGCGCTTCGGTGATCGAGGCCGTACGGGCCTGTGCCGAAAAGTCGGCCAACCTTTCATGAGGGAGACAGCGCCTGCATGAAAAAGGTTACGGTCTACACAGACGGCGCCTGTTCCGGCAACCCCGGCCCGGGCGGCTGGGGGGCGCTTTTGATGTATGGCACGGCGAAAAAGGAGCTCTCGGGCTTTGAGGTGGGCACCACCAACAACCGCATGGAGCTCACCGCCGCCATTGAAGCGCTTTCGGCTTTAAAAGAGCCCTGCGAGGTCGAGCTGTACACCGACAGCGCCTATTTGTGCAACGCCTTCCTGCAGCGTTGGCTGCAGAGCTGGCAAAAAAACGGCTGGAAGAAGGCCGACAAAAAGCCGGTGGAAAACCGCGATTTGTGGGAACGCCTGCTGGAACTCACCGCCCGCCACAGTGTGAAGTTTCACAAAGTCAAGGGCCACGCCGACAACGAGTACAACAACCGCTGCGACAAGCTCGCAACGGGCGAGATCAAAAAGCACGCCCAAGGGTAAAGAAGGGTAAAGGAACGAAGCGCAGCAAAAAAGGAGCCCGTTTGCGGCTCCTTTTTGTGTGCTGTTCGCGCCCGCTCATACCTTCCCCTGGCCGGACTCCTCGAGTTCGACGCGGCGGCAGTCGGGCAGCACGACGGTGATGGGGATCTGGGGAAAAGCCGTGCGCAGCGCGGCGAGGAACATACTGGTGCCCGAGGGGTTGGAGCCGACGACCATGCGGTCGACTTTCCACCGCGAAATGGACATCTGCAGCGTTTCAATGGCGGAATCGCTGTAGTAGATCGCCATTTTTGCGCCGACTTCGTCCGAGACCGCGAGCAGGTGGTCGAGGGCTTCCATGCCTTCGTGCTGGCGCAGACTGTGCTTGGGGCAAATGCTGAGGATGCGCAGTTCCTGACCTTTCTTCAAAAGGTCGTTGCCCGCGCGGATGAGCCGCTCGCAGCTCAACTGGTTGGTGACCAATACCAACACCACGCCGATGTCGTTGCTCGCCATATCATTCACTCCTGTCTGTTAAGGTGAGTTGTGTGGGTTCTGTTTGGACCCGCCGGAGGGTAAAGCAGAAGCGGGTGCCCTTTCCTTCCTCGCTCGTCACCCAGATGCGTTCACCCAGCAGCTGCATGATCTCCCGCGCGATGGAAAGGCCCAGCCCTGTGCCGCTGCCGGTGTGGGACTTGTCGGCTTTGAAAAAGCGGTCGAACACATGGGGCAGGTCGTCTTTGGCGATGCCGCAGCCGGTATCGGTGAGCGAGAGGACGACGCAGTCGCTTTCGACTGCGGCGCCCAGGGTAATGGCGCCCCCTTCGGGGGTGAATTTGAGCGCGTTGTCGAAAAGAATGACCAGCACCTGGTCGATGCGGTCGGCATTGCTGAATACCGGCGGGCAGTTTTCGGGAAGGTCGAGCCGCAGTTCAATGCCCACTTCGTTTGCCCGCGCGTGGTAGCAGTCCACAAAGGAAAGCAGAAGATCCCTGGTGTCTACCGGGGCTTTTTCAAACGCCACCGCGCCCGACTGCAGGCGGGAAAGCTCTAAAAGGTCGTCGATGAGGCGGGAAAGCCGCATGGATTCCCGCAGGATGTGGCAATAGTATTTTTGGCGGGCTTCCTCTTTGACCATGCCGTCGTTGAGCGCCTCGGCAAAACCGCGAATGGCGGCGACAGGGGTGCGCAGCTCGTGCGAGACGTTGGCAACGTATTCCCGCCGGGTCTGCTCCAGCCGTTCGCTTTCGGTGATGTCGTGGAAAATGCCCACAGCGCCCATCAACCGGTCGGCTTCGCTTTCAAGCGGCGAGATCATTACACGGTAAACGCGGTTTCCCCACTTGAAATTGCGAAACAGCGGATCGCCCTTGTGGGCGGCATTGTCGAAATCGGCCCACAGGTCGGGGTCGCTGATGAGCGCAAGGCGGTCGGCGTTTTCGGGCAGCGAGGAAAGGCCGAAAGCCGAGAGCAGCGCGGGGTTGGCCAGGGTCAGGGCGCCGTTTGAGTCCACGGCGGCGATGCCCTCTGAAAGGCCGTTTAAAATCAGCTCCAGCCGGTTGCGCTCTACCTGCAGGGCGTTGATGGTGGTGGAAAGCCGCTCGGCAAGGAAGTTCAGGGAACTGCCCAGCTCGCCGATCTCGTTGTTTTGGTTGGTGCTGGCGCGCGCCGAAAAATTGCCCGCCGCCATGGCCAGGGAAACGTCCTTCATTTGGTTGATGGGCTTGACGAGGAAACGCGTGGCGCCGATGGAAGGCAGGAGCATGAGGATCAGCACGGCGAACATGGAGATCAAAAGGGCCAGGGTCAACCCGGAAAGAGAGGTGTTGACCTCGGTGAGGGGCTTGGCCATGAAGACCGAGCCGATGGCCCCGCTTTCGGAAACGATGAAGCCGGTCTCGGAAGGAATGATGGGCACGCCCACGACGATGTAGCCGGAGTTGCGGGGCTGGCTGAGGGTAGTGGTGGCCGTGACGCCGCTTTCGAGCACAGTGGCGGCATAGGGCTTCAGCTCTTCGGCCAGGGCAAGAGCGCCCAAACGGGCGGCTTCCTGGGTCTCGGCGGTGTCGCTCGTGGAGGCGGCGATGGTGTAGATCTCGAGTTCGGTGCCGTAGAAGATAAAGGCCTGCGCCCCCCAGGCGGAGTTGTTGCCCACGCGGGCTTTGAAGCTGTCAAGGGTCTGCAGGCCCAACAGGTAGCTCACAAAGTGCGTGGAAAGATAGTTGGCCTTTTGCGTGAGTTCTTCGGAGTAGATCTCTGAAAATTCACGCCGGGCAATGGGCAGAAAAATGCCCATGGTAAGGGCGGCAAACAGCAGAAGCGCCACCAGCACGAGCGTAAAGGTGTTGCGAAACAGTCCGCTTTTGAGCATGGCAGTGTGTAAAGGTCATTGCGCGGTCTCGAACTTGTAGCCCACGCCGTAAATGGTCTTGATAGACCAGCTCACGCCTTCCTGCGGGAGCTTTTGCCGGATGCGCTTGATCTGGGTGTCCACAGCGCGGGTGTCGCCGAAGTAGTCGTACCCCCACACCGCAGAAAGGATCTGCTCGCGGTCGAACACCTGGCCGGGGTGGCTGGCCAAAAGGTGCAGGATTTCGACTTCCTTGGGGGTAAAGGGCACGACCTCGCCAAAGACCTTGACCTCGTAGTGGTTGAGGTTGATCTCGAGCGAGTCGAAGCGCAGCACGGGGCTGGCGGATTTGCCCTGGTCGTTGATGCGGCGCAGCACGGCCTTGATGCGAGCCACGACCTCGCGCGGGGAAAAGGGCTTGACGATGTAGTCGTCCGCCCCCAGTTCCAGGCCGAGGATGCGGTCGATCTCTTCACCCTTGGCGGTGAGCATGATGATGGGGACCGAGCTGGTCTTGCGCACTTCCCGGCAGACGTCGGTGCCGCTCATCTTGGGCATCATGAGGTCGAGGATGACAAGGTCGGGCTGTTCGCTCTGGATCATGGAAAGAGCCTGTTCGCCGTCGTAGGCGCTGCTGTGGGTAAAGCCTTCCGCCTCGAGGTACAAAGACAGGGTCTCGTGAATGGCGGTTTGATCGTCGCAGATCAAAATATGGGGAGCCTTGGGCATAAAAACCTCCGCAAAACAAATGATTTCTTTGTTTTTATTATAACCGCCGGGCGCAAAACAGGCAAGCAAATGGGAAAAACGTCAAGAGCGCGGTGCTTTTTTTCCATACTTGTTACACAATTGAAAGGGGATGCGGCCGAACGGGCGATCGGGTTACATACCTGCGCGCAAACGGGAAAGACTAAACGTGGAAACGGGCGAAACAGGAGGGCGGCAAGGGCGTGATCTACGTTTACCTGAAACAGTGTGTGCAGCTCGCAAAAAACAGCGCGGTGCGCCTGGGCGACGTGGCGCAGGTGGTGGCGCTGGGCGGGGGCGTAAAGGAGGCGCGCGCCGTGGTACTGGGGCGGCTGGAGGATTCGCCGTTTTTGCTGACGGCGGCCGACGTGGTCTTTGCCCTGGGGCGGGAGGATGTGGCCATGCTGGGAGCGCCGGCCTGCGCCGTGGTGCCGATGCAGGCTGCAGACAAGCCCGCCTTGCATTGGTTCAAGGCGGCGGTGGTATGCGCGCTGCTCTTTGTAGGCGGCGGCATGACGGTGCTGGCCTACCAGACCGACACGGCCATGCTCGACGCCCACGCCGCCATTGCGCAGACCGTGACGGGCGACGAACAGGACGCGCCCTGGGTCTCGCTGCCCTACTGCGCGGGCGTGGGGCTGGGGGTGCTGCTGTTTTCCAACGTGCTGCCCGGCAAAAAGAAGAAGCCTTCGGTGTTCGAGATCGAACAGTTCGAAAAGCAGGACCAGGAGCGCAGGTATTTGGCCGACCAGGCCGAAGGGGAAAAATGAAGGCGGTGCTGTTGGCCATCGGTTTGGCGCAGGGCGTGGCGGTGGGTGCGGCCGCCATGCTGGTGTTCTCTACGCTGGGGGTGGCCTCGCAGCTTTCTGCCATCACCGGCACGCGGGGCAGCATCCGCCTGTACGGCGGGGCCATTTGCCTGGGTATGGTGGCCCTTACCACGCTGTACACCGCCGGCCTTCGCGGCGTCAAGGCGCTGCTGCCGCTGCTGCTGCCCATCGGGCTGTGCGCCGGCATTTACACGGGAATGCTGCTCTCTTCGCTCGCAGAGATCATCGATATTTTTCCGGCCGTGTCGGGCAAGCTGCGGCTCAAGGGCTGTGTGCGGCTCCTGGTGTGGGCGCTGGCGTTCGGCAAGACCGCGGGCGTATTGTTTTACTACCTTTCGCCGGCCATAACGGCCTATGGATTGTGAGGGAAATGCCATGCAGGGATCAAGGAGTTTGCAAACACAGGAACGGTTCGTGGAGCGGGTGGTGCAGATCGAGTGCCCGCCGCCGCCCGAGGAGCGGGAGATCCGCTACAAGTGCTACAAAGAGATACGCCGCACGGACTGCAAGGAGGAACTGAATTGAAGCAACAGGAATTGGAAGAACGCAAAGCCTACCAGGCGCTCATTGCCGAGCGGAG
>CALWSW010000047.1 GCA_944384305.1 uncultured Christensenellaceae bacterium | reverse complement strand
TGGACGAGGCGACCAGCTCCATCGACACCCGCACCGAACGCCGGGTGCAGGACGCCTTTGCCAAGCTCATGCAGGGCCGCACCAGTTTCATCGTTGCGCACCGGCTTTCCACCATCAAGGACGCCGACCTCATCCTTGTAATGAAAGACGGCCACATTGTGGAGCAGGGCAAACACGAGGAACTGCTGAAGAAGAAGGGCTTTTACGCCGAGCTCTACTACAGCCAGTTTGAAGTGAGCTGACCAGAACGGCACGCAAAGCCCGCAGCCGGCGGAAACCCACTCCACACAATCTCGCTTCGCTCGATTGTGCGGGGACCCCGGGTGTGGACCTCAGCTTCTTGAGTGTAAACTCCAACAGGGGACCCCGGGCGAGCTTTTCCGCTTGATTTGTGCTAAGCAGGTGCGGCAAAGCGAACGGCGAAAAAATTGCGAAATAGGCGGCAGCCTATGTTGCGGCAGCTCCTTTGAGGGCGCTGGCAAAGCTTGCTTTGCGGAAAGGATCCTATCTTTTTGTTATGTTTTGGGCAAAAAGGCTTGCCAAAGGCGGAGCGGCAGGGTATTATAATGTTAGATAAATATCTAACCAAATGCCGCAAGGCGATTTCCACAAACACAACGAAAAGATACCAAGGAGGGCATTCCAATGGGCAAGCTTGAAAACAAAGTGGCTTTTGTGACCGGCGCTTCCATGGGCATTGGCGAGGGCATCGCCCGCGTGCTGGCTGAAGAGGGTGCAGCTGTGGCGCTGGCCGCGCGCAGCACCGGCAAGACCAAGGCCATTGCCGACGAACTGAACGCCGCCGGCCTGAAGGCCATGGCCGTGGCGGTGGACGTGACCGACGAAGCCAGCATCAAGGCCGCCGTGGCCGAGGTGGTGAAGACCTACGGCCGCATCGACATTTTGGTCAACAACGCCGGCGTGTGCCGCCTGGCGAACTTCCTGGATATGACCGACGAAGACCGCGACTTCCACATCGACGTCAACATCAAGGGCATTTGGAACACCACCCGCGCGGTGCTGCCCGTGATGATCGAAAACGGCTACGGCAAGATCGTGAACATGTCTTCGGTGACCGGCCCGCTGGTAGCCGACGAGGGCGAGACCGCCTACGCCATGAGCAAGGCCGCCATTTACGGCTTTACCAAGGCCCTGGCGCGCGAGACCGCCAAGTACAAGATCAACGTCAACATGATCATGCCCGGCTACGTGATGACCCCCATGGCGCAGAGCATCGCCGTGCAGTCCTGCCCCGAAGACCCCGATTCGGTCATTCGCGGCATCGAGAGCGGCGTGCCGCTGGGGCGTTTGGCCGATCCCAAGGAAGTGGGCCATTTGGCCGCTTTCCTCGCCTCGGACGACGCCGCTTACCTCACCGGTACGCAGGTGGTCATCGACGGCGGCAGCACCCTGCCCGAGACCGTTTCGGTGGGTGCGTAACACACATTGAAACCAAGCGTCTCGCCCCATAGGCTTTTGCCTATGGGGCGTTTTTGCTGTTTTCCTGCCGCTGCGGCGAAAAGCCTGGCTACCTGTTCTGCCGGCGAAGGTGCGGCGCGAATGGCGCGCGTCCTGCCGTTGGCGGGGCAAAAGAAAAACAATCCCTTTCGCGTCCTTGCATCGGTTTTGAGGGGACGCGGTTGGGGGTATTTTTGAAAAAAAAGGGCAACGCTTGGCAAAAGGAAAAAACGCGTCCTTTTTTTAAAAAGAGAAGGGCGTGCTGCAAAACAAACGCACGGAATCACCGTTTTTGGAACAACGGCAGCTTCAGAATTTGTTTGAGGGTGCTGCCGCGACATAGGCGACAGACTATTTCGCGGCAGCCCCATGGGAAAGTTTTGCAGGGCGTTTTTTGCCGCGCACAGTCTGCCATAGAGTTTGCCCAAACTTCTGCGCACCCTTTGGAAGCCCAAGGCGTTTTGGGATACGCTCCCGCTGCGCGGGGCGGCAAAAAGCCCCGCCCGGGCGGGTGGGGCAAAAGGGAAGTCTGGCCGGCCCTGCGATCCTTTTAGGGCGCCCTGCAGCAGCTGCATGGCCGGCGGCGCAGAGCCTTCAGGGCTCTTTGGGGCCCTGCGGCAGGGCGTTTCGCAGGAAGCGTTTTTGAATGACTTCCAAAAAGAACTCCACGCTGTTTTCCAGCATCTCCTGGTTAAAGCCGCGGTACGCCGCAGCGAGGCTCCGGGTGTAGATCACGCCGTGGTAGTAGATGTAAATGAAGGTGATGAGTTCGGAAAGGTCGCACTCCTTTGGGATCTCGCCCCGCGCCTGCGCGGCTGAAAAGGCCAGGTATTTGCGGTCGATCAGCCACTGGGAATACTCCCGAAAGGGCGCGGTCACATCTGGCTCGTCCTTGCCGCCGCTGCCGATCTGCGAAAACAGCCCCTTGTCCTGCAGGCAGTACAAATAATCCTCCCGCAGCATCTCTAAAAAAGGCTTGTCTTCCACCAGAATGCGGGAGTAAGCTTCCCGCTTTTCTTCGATCTGCTGCGCCACCGCCGCTTCGTACAGGTCGGCCTTGCCGGAAAAGTAGTAATACAGCGGCCCGCGCGTTACGCCCGTCTCGGCCGCTACTTCCATTAAATTCGTGCCGGCGTAGCCCTTTTCGGCAAAGTGCCGCACGGCGCACTGCAGCAGCCGCGTCCTTACCGTGTCGTTCTTCATCTGCTTCAAGCTCACACGCTCCGTTCCTGTTTCGTTCCTTTTATTTGTTCAGTATAGAACAGCCAAATTCCTTCCTGCAAGAGCAAAAAGATTGGAGAAATTCGTTATTCTTATTGCAATTATACATACGTGCATGTATAATAAACTATCATATGGTTCCATATGAGCACCACTGTTTGCTTTGTTGTCAAAAGGAGGAGCAAATGAAGAACAAAATGAAGCGCTTTGCCGCGTTGGCGCTTGCCGGGCTGATGGCTTTTGCCCTGTGCGCCTGCGCGCCTGCGAGCGAAGACGAACCGGCGGAGACCCCCGAAGCCACGCCCGAGGCCACGCCGGAAGCCACCCCCGAAGAAGCTGCCGAACCGGTGAGCGGCACCTTTGAAGGCACCGCCCAGGGCTTCCACGGCCCCGTGACCGTCGAGGTGACGCTGGACGCCGGCGTCATTGCCGACGTCGTAGTCACCGAGCACGGCGAGAGCGAGGGCGTTGCCGACTACTCCATTTCGGAGATGCCCAAGCGCATCGTCGAGGCGCAGAGCTGGAATGTGGACAACTGCACCGGCGCGACCTACAGCGCCAACGCCGTAAAGCAGGCGGCGCGCGCCGCCATCGAAGCCTCCGGCGCCACCGGCCTGGACGCCGAGGTGCACAAGGAACAGCCCGCCGACGAAACGCTCGACGTTGACGTCGTGGTCGTGGGCGCGGGCATGGCCGGCCTTACCGCCGCCATCGAGGCGCACGACGCCGGCGCCAATGTGCTGGTCCTTGAGAAGCTCGACCGCATCGGCGGTTCGGCCATTACCTCGGGCGGCATCGTGTACGGCACGAACACCCTCATGAACCAGGACATCGACAACGACCCCGAGGATATGGTGGAATACTACATCCAGCGCGGCAACGACAACATCGACGTCGATCTGGTGCGCTTCTGGGCCGAGCATTCCGGCGAGAACGTCAACTGGCTGATCGAGGAGATGGGCGTGGAATTTGCCACCCTGGGCACCTCGGGCACCAGCCCGGCCATGCGCGCCCACACCACCGCCAACGGCGGCGCGGGCATCATTCTGCCGGTGTTTGAGCAGTTTGAGGCGCGCGGCATCGCCCTGCGGCGCGGCACCCCCGTGACCGACCTCATCTTCGACGGCGAGCGCGTCACCGGCGTGGTGGCCGTGTGCGACGGCGCCACCATCACCGTCAACGCCCCGGTCGTCATCGTGACCTGCGGCGGCTTTGACGCCAGCGAAGATGCCAAGGAGCTTTACGCCCCCGACGCTTACGGCGTGGCCTGCATGTCCAGCTGCGGCAACACCGGCGACTACATCGCCTGGGGCGAAAAGGTCGGCGCTTCCATGATCTTCAAGGGCGGCGTCATGGGCATGCACTCCACCAACCCCAGCTACACCCTCACGGGCGGCATCAACCTGCTCTCCTTCATTCCCACCCTGGGCGTGACCGACGAGGGCGTGCGCTTCCAGAACGAGTCCAACGACTACCCCATCTTCTTCACCGCCATGGTGGAGTCCGGGCGCGACATGTTCTACTGGATCTTTGACACCGCTTCGGGCATGGGCGAGCTGTGCGAGCAGGCCGTTGCCACCGGTTACGGCTATAAGGCTGACACGCTCGAAGAGCTCGCCGAAGCTGCCGGCATGCCGGTGGATACCTTTATGGCTACGGTCGATCGCTACAACGAACTGGGCGCAGCCGGTGTGGACGAGGACTTCGGCCGCGCGGGCATCACGCCGCTTGCAGAAGAAGGCCCCTACTACGCCATCGAAGTGGTGAAGGCCACCGTGGCGGGCTTTGGCGGGTTCGAGATCAACACCGAGTCCCAGGTGCTGGATACCGAGGGCAACCCCATTCCCGGCCTGTACGCGGCGGGCGAGTGCGCCAGCGGCCAGTTCTTCGACAAGGAATACCCCTGCTCGGGTTCCATGCTGTGCATCAGCACGACCTTTGGCCGCATTGCCGGCCGGAACGCCGCGGCAGAGGCTGCTGCGGAATAAGTTTCCAACAGGCGAAGGATTTTTAACACAACAAGGGCTCCGGCAATACTTGCTGGAGCCCTTGTTGTTGTGTGGGGTTTGCCTGCTTTGCAGGCGCTATTCTTCTGCGCGGGGGCGGTTTTCGCCGCTCTTTTTTTCTGCCGCCATGCGGGCAATGCGGCTGCTCAGGGGAATGGAACTTTGCTCAGCCCACATGGAAAGCCCGATGCGCAGGAGGCTTTTGAGCATGTAAAACACCTGCCGCCTGGTCTCGCGGTCCAGCCCTTTGACCGAACGTAGCATGGCCAGCGCGCTGCGCATCCCTTTTTCGGTCAACTCAGAAACGGTTTTAGCGCCGGTGGAATTCACCACGGTAAAGAGCGTGTCCACAAACAGCGCGCGGCTCTTTGGATCCTTGTCTTCCAGCCATTTTTTGAGCGAGCGGTCGGTCAGCTGGGAATTGGGGGTGACGCTCTGCAGCCGCACAAAACGGCCGCCTAGCACCTGCCAGCTCATGGCGTCGTGCTGCACCGCCCAAATGGCATCGCTTTTGACCACGGTGTACTCTTCGCTGTGCTCGAGCAGCATGCCGATGACAGAGGACTGCGGCACTACCGTGCGGATCCTGGGCAAAAGTTCCACGTAGCCGGGGTCGGTGAGCATTTCGGCCCGAAAGCCCGGCCCGTCGTTGTTGAACACCGCCTGGATGCGCGCGCGCACCGCCGGCTCCTGCCGCACAGCGGCGTACACCGCCAAATTCCCGCCCTTGGAATGCCCGCCCACCTGCAGGCTGCCGGCAAACTCCCCGGCGATGCGGCGCAGATAGCCGGCGGCGTCCCGCTGGGCGGGCACTTCTTCCATGAAGCTCATATTGAAGTCTTCCCGCCAGCCCAGCAGGGTGTTGTCGGTGCCGCGAAAGGCCGTGTAGGCAAGGCCGGGCATGACCCCAAAGGAAACCGCCGCAAACTGCTCGGCCCTTTCGCCGTCGGTGCGGCGGGTAAAGCCCCACACCCGCACGTTTTGAAAGCGGGCGCACTGCGCGGCCTTTTGCAGCAGCGCCACCGCCGAGTAAGACCTGCGGCGCTGGTCGAACCGTGCCGCAGCACCGCTGGTTTTGTACCATTCGGCGGCTTCGGGGAGCGGCAGGGCCTGCTGCCAGGGCCGCGCGGCGCAGTCCAGATCCAAATACGCCAGCCAGCAAAAGATCAGGCTGTCCACCTCGTTGGGAGGGTCGGCCGAAAAAGTAAGATCTCCCCGCCAGTCGAGGTATTCGAGGAGCGTGCGGCTCGATGGCCTTTTGGCCCTGCGCCCGTTGGCGCGCGCCTGGGCTGCGCCTGGTTCTGCTGGGCGGGCGCGCTTCTTTTTTGTGCGGCGGACGGCGCGCAGCGCGTTCTTTTTCACCGGGTCGCCCCCTTTGTTACTTCCACTCCACGTTTACCGGCCGCCGGGGCGCGGTGCTGGTGTAGCTTACGGCCGGGTACCCCAACAGCAGCACCGCCACAACGGGGGTGTCGCCGGCGTTTAAAAAGGCCTGTGCCGCGGGGCTTTGGCGAATGGCCTCTACCACGTAGCCGTCAAACAGCACGCCCAGGCCCATGGCCACCGCCATGTTCTCGATGTTTGCCGCTGCCAAGCCGCCGTCCACGGGGTGCTTGGAGAGCACGGCCAGCGCTGCCGGCGCGTTGAAAAACAGCCGGTCGTCGGCAGGGTCGCGCTCGTAGCGGCGGTAGTATACCATGTACCTTCGGCCGTCGGGGTCACCGGCGGCTTCTTTGGCTTCGCACCAGGCCCGCCAGCCCTCCCATACCAGGGCTTTAAAAGCCGCAAGCTCGTTTTGCAAAAACACGTAGCGCACGCCCTGGGTGTTTTTGGCGGTTTCGGTAAAGCGCCCGGCCTCCAGAATTTGTTCGGCCACCTCGCGCGCGATCTTTTGCTCGGTAAAGCGGCGGATGCTGCGGCGGGACTTGACCTGCAACAGGAAATCCTCCGGCGGCACCAAAAAGCCCACCGGTTCCACCGTGGTCATGTCGGAATCGTCCTGGCTGACCGCTCGCTGCGGGCAGATGGCCACGCAGTGCCCGCACCCCAGGCAGACCTCGCGCTTGACGGCGCAGCAGCCGTTTTCTACCGTCAGGTTCTTCTGCGGGCAGTCCCGCACGCACAGCCCGCAGCCGATGCAGGCGCTTGGATCGATGTGGATCATGTTGTGTTTCCTCCCTTGGGCGGGGTGTTGGTTTGCCGCCGCGCAGAATGTGGTGCTTTTATTGTAAAATGCTTTGCGTTTGCGCGCAACGGCCATTACAATGAGAGTACCTTCCATCATAACACTTTTGCGGCAGAGGACGGCAATATGCGCGTATTGGATCTGGATCTGGACTTTTTTTTGGCGGACTGCTGCCCGCTGGCCCCGTTGGGCGGCCGGCCGGAGCTTTTGGGCCACGAACCCTGGGCCGAAGAGGAGGTGCGGGCCTTTTTGGAGGAACGCTGCCATCTTTCGCGCACCCGAAAGACCCCGGGCCGGCTGTACGAGACCCACGACGGTTCGCTGCGCTTTTGGGACGAGCAAATAAAGGCCGGGGCCTTGACCCCGCCCTTTGAGGTGCACCACATCGACGCGCACAGCGACCTGGGCATTGGCAAGCCCGGGCCGGATTTTGTGCTGCAGAGCGTGCTCAGTCAACACCCCAGCCGCAGGGCCGACCTTGCGCGCTACTACGATTCGGTGCAGCTCGACGAGGCCAATTATTTGCTCTTTGCCCTGGGGTTTCGTTGGGTGAGCGCGCTTGTCAACGTCAGAAACCCCCGGTCGCGGCCGGATATCCCTGCAAAGATCGCCCTGCAGGACGAACAGGGCAGCTACCGCGCGCTGCTTTTGCGCTCGCCGGTCTCGGCGCTGTTTGAGGGGGTCAACGGCAAAGAACCCGTCGTTCCCTTTGCGGTCTACGCCGACTGGCGGGAGTACGCCGCGCCCGGGCCCTTTGATTTTGTGACTGCGGCGCGTTCCCCCCGCTACGCCCCCGCTGCGGCCGACGCGCTGTTTGAAGTCATCCGCGAGTACGTGGAGGAGATGTGAAAAAATCGCGGCGAAAAACGGTGATTCCGTGTGTTGGTTTTAAAACGGCTTATGCCTGCCCGGCGGCGCCTGCGGGCTTTTTAAGGGCCGGCACTGCCTCCCCCTGCCGCTGCGGGGCGGCTGAACGATGAAAAAAGCCCCACCCTGGCGGGTGGGGTCTGCCTTTTGTGTTGACGGGCGGCTGCTGGCGGCTTTTTTGAAAAAAGCCAGGCGGGGCCTCACGCCTCGTACAAAGCGTGGGCGGCGCTCACGTGTTCCCGCAGCTGTTCCCGCAATTCGGGCGGGCCGAGCACTTCGGCCTTGCCGCCCAGCTGCAGGATCCACCCGAAGAACACCGGACTGGCGGCGATCACCACAGTGGTGGTAAAGGAGTCGTCGCCAATGACAATGGGGATCTCCGGCCCAAAACGGTCGAGCGCCACGCCGATGAGCGAATTGTCGAACCGCAGCGTGGCTTGAACCGCTTCGCCGCCGAACATGCCGAAGAGCGAGCGGGCGTACCCGGCCGGGTCGAACCCGCGCGGGCAGGGCTCGGCGCGGTCCTGCAATCTTTCTACGTTCGAAATTTTGTCTACCCGGAAATGGTGCAGCGATTCCTGCCCTTCCTTGCGGCAAACGAGGTAGTAGTTCTCGTCATCCCAGCACAGGGCGTAGGGGCTCACCACGTAGGGCGCGCCGTTGTTTTTGAGCTTGCGGCGCTTGGTCAGGTCGTAGGTGCTGTACAAAAAGGAGACCTTCTGCCCGTCGGCAATGGCGTTGTTGAGTTCGTCCACGTTGTAGTAAATGCTTTCGTTTACGGTCTTGTTGCGGTTGGCAATGAACACCTGCTTTTCCAGCCGCCGGGCGTCGTAGGCGCTCACAAGACCCAAAAGCTTTTTGACGAGCGCGCGGCTCTTGCGTTCGGTGATGAAGGCGGAAGACTGCACGGCGTCGATGAGCAGCTTGACCTCCGGCAGTTCAAATTCGCGGCTGACGAGCTTGTAGGTGTTGCTGCGCCCCTTTTCTACTTTGATGTCCAACCCCAAAAGCTGCAGGCATTCAATGTCGCTGTAAAGGGTCTTGCGTTCCGCGGAGATGTCGTGCGCCCGCAGGTAATCAGAGATCTGATGGATGGTCAGGCCGTGGTTTTCATCCGTCAGTTCCCGCAGTGCTTTTTCGACATAGTAGAGCTTGAGTTTTTGGTTCATCAGCCTCATGCCCGCATCCCCCCCAGTCTGGCCCGCCGCACAGGCGGGTAGAGATAATTCTACTATAATAGATGAAGTGGGTTAAAGTCTGTACAAGTGCAGGAAAATCCAGGGAAAACAGCAAAAAATTTAGCGGATTTCTGCGAAAAAGGCGGGAACGTGGGGCAAAACTGCAAAAAGGCAGGCCGCCGGCGGGTACGGCGGCCTTAGAATACCGGCCAAACCTGCAAGCGCAAAAGCCGTTTTGTGCAAAGAGCACAGGAAGGGCGTTTGCTTTTTGGGCTTGCAGATCCAGCGGGCGTCTTTTTTTACTGCTGCAAAAAGCGGCAGTATGGGGCCGCCGGTTGCCGCGGCGGCCTGCCTTTACGAGCGAAAGGGACGATCAATAGGCAATGTGGCGGTTTTTGCCCAAGCGGTCGTTCCAATACGCCCACGCGCTCTGGAATTCCTTGTTGGCGCGGGGGTGTTCGCAGGCGGCGTTTGCCGCGGCGATCCATTTTTCAAGGAAGGCGGATTCTTCCTTGGCGACTTCTTCGCAGAAGGCCTTGCGCTCGGCGGCGGGCTTGCCCTCCATGGCGTCGGCGCGGGCCATCCAGCCCTCTTCTAAAGTTTTCAGTTCGGCTTTGTAGGCGGCTTCATCCAGCTTGCCGGCCACCATGGCGCGGTTGATCTGCTCGCGGTAGATCCAGGCGTCCATGGCCTCTTCCTGCTTGTCGTAGGGGAAGACCAGATTGTCGGCATAAGCGTCGAACCAGAAGGGCTTCATGGGCGCCACGCAGGGGGTGGACATACCGCTGCCCCAGTAGGTGGACTTGCCCTCGGGGCGGATGACGGCGACCATGCTCGCGGTGGACTGGCAGGTGCCAAGGACCGTCGCGTGCATACAGGGCGAGCTGAAGTTCGAAGAAGTCCAGGGGTCGTTGCCGTTGTGGTTCCTCAGGGCCTTTTTCATGGTGTTTACATCCACCGTGCCCAGCTCGCTGCGGATGGTGCGGTTGGTGCAGCCGGCGCGCAGCGTGCCGCCCATGGCGGTGCCGTTGAAGTGGTCCAGGAACGCCACCGAGAAGTCGAAGTCCTCTTCGCCGGTGCACCAGCCCTTGGAAATGGCGTAGGAGATGGCTTCGGGGTGGATGCGCTCGTAGCGCTTCACGCTCATGACGTTTGAGATGGTGCGCACATCCTGCACACGCTCCACAGCGTAGAACTTGTCGGCCGTTTCCACGATGAAGGCTTCGGTGGGGTCGCTCACCAGGAAGGTGTTGTGGTAGTAGAACTCGCCGTCAAAGGCGCAGTTGCCGCCCTGGCCGTAAGTCTCGAGCAATTCGAGAATGACGTCGACCGCACCGGCGGCGGTGGAGGCGCGCTCCAACGCGATGCGCAGGGAATCCATGCCCAAAAGGGCGGGTTCGCCGTAGGGCATCTTGGTCCACACCGCTTCGTTGCCAATGGTAACGCCGAATTCGTTTGTGCCCATTTCGCCGCCCCAGATCCACGAGGGCTTGCTGAGGATCAGGGCATTGGTGTGCCCGGCCTGCTCCACTTCAATGTAGGTGCACTTGACCTTGCTGCCCTTGGGGTGGTCGGCGGCGGGAATAAACGTATAGTATTGGGGCTCGTTCGGGTCGCGGTCACTGTTCTTGGCGAAGATGTTGTAACCGCAGCGGGTGCTGTTGCCCAGGGCGATCATGGTATCGCACATGACGGAAGACCTCCTTTTAAAAGAAAAGCGCGGGATGGTTGAAATAGAAAAAGAAGAGATAGGGTCAACTTTATCGTAACACAACGGGGTGAAAATTACAACCGGCGCTTTGTGAGAATGTAGAGCAGTTATGTAAAAATGCGAGAAAGATGTGGGTTTTTGGGTAGCCGGGCAGCTTTTTAGCGCAAAGTTGTTCCGGCAGAAAAAGAGAAAAGACCGTTTGAATGCAAAAAGTCTGCCCAAGAGGAGAAGAAAGAAGAAAAAATAGGGGAAACTTTGGAAAAAACGCGAAAAGAAAAGACAAATCTGCAAAAACTCGGCCCTTTTCTGCAAATACAAAAAATGAGTTTGATGTTAAAATGTTGACACAAAGGGGCCCAGGCCCCGGAAGAAAAGGAGTGGAAAAGAAAATGAAGAAGATCGCTGCAATGCTGCTGGCGGTTCTCCTGCTCGTGGGGGCGGTGGCTTGCACGCCGGCAGAACCGGCAGAGACGCCGGTCAACCCCTCGCCGTCTGCCCAGCCGGAGCAGGAAGGGAGCGGCGTAGGGGAAGAACAGGCGGCCGTCGCTTTTGTGCCCGGCACCTACACGGGCACGGCCGGCGGCAACAACGGCCCCATCACCGTAGAAGTGACGGTGAGCGAGGACCGCATTGAATCGATCGAGATCGGGGACAACGACGAATCGTTCTTCGTGTGTGAAGAACCCTTTGAAAAGATCCCCCAGCAGATCATCGAGTACCAGACGCTTTCGGTCGACCTGGTCTCGGGTGCGACCTTCACCAGCCGCGGCGTGCTGGCGGCAGTGGAAAACGCGCTGGAACAGACCGGCGCGGATCTTGCGGCGCTCGAACGCGAGATCCCGGTGGAGCAGGGCGACGAAACGCTCGACTGCGAAGTGGCGGTGGTGGGCGCCGGCATTGCCGGGTTGTGTGCGGCCGCCCGCCTCAAGGAGCTGGGCGTGGACGTGGTGCTCATTGAAAAGCTGGACATTGCCGGCGGCAGCGCGCGCTTCTCGGGCGGCGACATCACCTGCGCGGTGACCGAGGACGATTACGACGCCGTGCTCAACAAATGGCTGACCAACAGCGACATCGGCCTGGATCACCCGGCCGAATACCCCAATATGGACAAGCTGACCCGCGTGCTGCGGGAATCCACCGCCACGGTAAACTGGTTTACCGATGCCATGGGCATTGAGTTTGACTTGGCAGACGACATCAACACCTACATCCACGCGCGCGCGCCGGAAGGGAAAAAGAGCGGCAACAACAACGGCTTTTACATTGTGGATGGCATTTTGAATTACTACGAGAGCCTGGGCGGCGAGATCCGTTATGCTACCAAGGCCGAAAGCCTCATCCAGGAGGCGGACGGAAGGATCACGGGCGTGAACGCCGTGACCGACGGCGGCAGCCTGACCATCCACGCCAAGGCTGTGATCATGACCACGGGCAGCTACACCCACAACCAGGAGATGCTCGAAGAGTACATGCCCCAGAAGGTGGGCGAGACCTATGCCACCACCATCGGCGCGACGGGCGAGGGGATGCAGATGTGCCTGGACGCCGGCGGGGTGCTCTACGATGCGCCCTTCAGCGCGGGCGCTTACAACAGCATCAATCCGCAGGACATTTTGCGCACGACCGACGGCCAGCTTGTGACGGCCGACAGCTCTACCGCGGCGCTGTTCGTCAGCTTCAGCGGCACACGCAACGTCAGCGAGACCGGGCGCATCATCAACTTCTACGAGAACCTGGACGGCCCGGACGGCTTCTACGGCATTTACGACGCCGAACTGGTGGAAGAGCTGGGGCGAACGGCGGAGTACGACGGCCTGGCCTCGGCAGAGGGCCCATACTACAAGGCGGATTCGCTCGAGGAACTGGCGGCGCAGCTCGGCGTGGATGAAGCGGTCTTCCTGGAGACTGTGGAACGCTACAACGGCTTCTGCGAGGCGGGCACAGACGAGGAGTTCGGCAAATCGCCCGACCTGCTCAACGCCATCGATGAGGGCCCGTTCTACGCGGTGCGCTACATCTTTGTGAACAACGACCTGGTGCACGGTGTGCGCACCTCGCTCGACGGCGAAGTGCTGCGCGAGGACGGCAGCGCCATCCCCGGCCTGTACGCTGCGGGCTATATCTCTATGCGTGACTTTTACGCTTCCGGCAACCTGGGCGGCGCCTGCCTGAGCGCCTGCACCACCATGGGCCGCCTGACGGCAGAAGCGGTGGCAGAAGCGATCCAGTAGTGACCGCCTCTGCCAGCCGAGCTCGAACAGAAAAGGGGGCGGCCTTCGGGCCGCCCATCTGGTATTTTAGAAATGAAACGAACAAGGCATCCCTTCCACAGGGCAAGGACCGCCGCGGCGCTGCTGCTGGCGGTATTCCTGCTGTTGAGCGCCTGCGGCGAAAGCGGCGCGGTGCTGTCTGCCCAAAGCGGCGCGTTCGCCCCCGGCGTTTACCGGTCCTCTGCACGAGGGAACAACGGCAGCATCACGGTAGAAGCCGAATTTTCGGCCGACCGCATCCTCAGCGTCGAGGTGGTGGAACACTCAGAAACGGCGGTGCTGAGCGATTATGCCGTAAAGAGCATCCCAGCGGCCATCGTCGGGGGGCAGACGCTTGCGGTGGATGCTGTTTCGGGCGTGACCGAGACCTCTAACGCCATTTTACAGGCGGCGGCAGGCTGTGCGGAGCAGGCGGGCGGAGACCTGGAGGTGCTGCAGAAACCGAAGGAGGACGCCGGCGCCCGGGGAGAGAGCGTGGCGCTTTCGGCTGACGTCGTGGCAAATCTACCGCTCATGGATACAATGCACCATGTTTTGACGGCATGGTGCATTATTTTAGGTGCTTTAGCAAAGAGGCGCCGCCAAGGGCGGCGCCTCAACAACCGCCCGCTATGCGGGTGAGATTAAAGCTT
>CALWSW010000046.1 GCA_944384305.1 uncultured Christensenellaceae bacterium | reverse complement strand
GCCGACATCTTGGGCACCATCCCCTACGGCGCGACCGTGACGCTGCTCACCCAGACCTCTGAGTGGTACAAGATCACCTACAACGGCATCACCGGCTACGTCAGCAGGCAGTACGTCACCCGCAACAGCTCGTCCGGTTCTTCTGGTTCGGAAGGTTCGTCCGGCACCGGCAGCGCTGGCGAAGCGGAGGACCCCAGCAGCCTCGAAGCCATCTGCGCCGGCACCGTCACGGCGAGCTCGCTTGCCTTGCGGCAGGAGCCCGACGAAGACAGCACCCGTTTGGCCACGGCCTCTTCGGGCGCTGAAGTCGAGGTGCTGGGCATTTCGGGCGACTGGCTGCTGGTGCGCTACGGCGGGCTTACCGGCTACATGAGCAAGGAGTATGTGGACAGCCTGCTGTCTGACGCAAAGACCGCCACGGTCAACACCAACGCCAACTTCCGTTCCGGCCCCTCTACCGAGACCGACCGCCTGGGCGTCCTCACCGAGGGCAGCACGGTCTACGTGCTTTCGGAATCCAACGGCTGGTCCAACGTGCTTTCTGACGGCACGGTGGGCTATGTGCTCTCCCGCTACCTCGACGAGGGCGGCTCTTCCCAGGGCGGTTCCTCTTCCGGCGGTTCTTCCACCGGCGGCGGTTCGGGCACGGCCGGCACGGTCGTCGCCACCGGCGTCACCACCACCTCGGTCAACCTGCGCGCCTCGGCCTCGACCGAAAGCGCCAGCCTCGCCGTCATTCCCGGCAACACCACGGTGGGCATCATCGCCCAAAGCGGCAACTTCTACAAGGTCAGCTACAACGGCGCGGTGGGCTACGTGCAGAAGACCTACCTGGGCAACATCAAGCAGTCCACAGGCGGCGGTTCTTCCTCCACCCAGACCGAGCTGGAAAAGGGCCGCGTCACGGCCAGCAGCCTGAACGTGCGCGCCTCGGCCTCCTCTTCCGGCACGCTGCTCGACCGCCTGGAGTACGGCACCATCGTAGAGATCGTTGCCAAGCGCGGAGACTTCTACCAAATCAAGTACGGCGGCGGCGCGGGCTACGTCAGCGCCGGCTACGTCGAGATCGTGAGCGACGGTTCCATCAAGGAAACCACCGCCTCGGTCAACTTCCGTTCCGGCCCCGGCACGAGCTACGAATCGCTCGGCACCCTCCCGGCCGGCACGCTGGTGGAGGTGCTTGCAGAAAGCGGCAGCTGGGCGCAGGTGCGTTACGGCAGCCAGACCGGCTACGTTTCTACCAGCTACCTCCAATGACCCCTAGTACCCCCTAAAACGCGGACCGCCCCGGGCAATTGCCCGGGGCGGTCTTTGCTTGGCCGGCTTTGGCCTGCTCAATCATTGCCGTCGTTTTTCTCCCTGGTGTTGCGGGCGATCTGCTCGAGCAGCTCGTTGCTGCGGCCCAAGCGCTCGCGGATGGAGTAGAGCAAAAAGATCGCTTCGTAGATGAGGCGAAGGAAGATGGGCGTGAGCACGATGGTGACCAGGCCGATCAGGAAGCTGGCCGCGAACATGATGTAAAAGCCCATGAGGATGCAGAACACCGTCAGGAAGATATACGTCGCCTTGACGATCACCGGCAGCCAGTAGGAGTTGAAGTTGAGAAAATCGTAGAGCTTGGCGGTAAAGCCCGTGTAAAAGCCCCTTTTGTTTCTGGGCAAAAAGAGCGCCACCAGCGCAATGGCCGCGGCAAGCGCCAAAACGAAGAAGACGATCGTCACCGCGCCGCCCATCTCAAAACCGTAAGAGATCGAGTAACTTGGAAAATAACTGCCGCTCATTGAAAAAACCTCCGTTCACAAAAATCAGCACAACAAAAATAGAGATGCCAGTTTTATTTTATCAAAACGGCACGCCCCCTTCAAGCAGGGTTCTTTTGCGCGCTTTGCCCGATCGCCCGTAAGCTGCCCCGCGCCTTTAAAGCGCCGCACCGGCCCAATACGCCGCCCGCGCGGGGCGCAAAAACCTGGTGTTCGCTTTTTGCGGCGCGCCCGCGCTTTCCTGCAAAAATCCGGCCCGCGCCGCATCCCAAGCCCCCTTTTACAGCCCCTTAAAGAAAATTTATTATCAAACTAATGAAATTTATGCTTGCGTTCTCTTGCATTTTAGTGTAATATGATATTCGAGAAATTGAGCGCACAGGGGCACAAAATTCCCTTCTGCCACCGTCTTGCCCGAAGGAAATTTCCCCTAGCCCTGCACCGCCGTGCAGCCGCAGCGCCAAAATATGCAATTTAAATCCTGGAGGAGAAACTGACATGCTTGCAGAACTCGAAAAGATGGGCATCATCAACCCCGCTGCGGTCTATCGCAACCTCGCGCCCGCCAAGCTCGTGGAGCATGCGCTCCGCCGCGGCGAGGGCAGGCTCTCTTCGACCGGCGCTCTGGTCGTGACGACCGGCAAGTACACCGGCCGTTCCCCCGACGATAAATTCACCGTCAAAACCCCCGACGTCGCCAATGAGATCGACTGGGGCAAGGTGAACGTGCCCATGGAAGAGGCCGCGTTCGAGGGCATCTACCGCCGCATGTGCGCCTATCTGCAGCGGCGCGAGATCTTCGTGTTCGACGGCTTTGCCGGCGCCGACCCGAAGTACGCCAAGCGCTTCCGCATCATCAACGAGATGGCCTGCCAGAACATGTTCATCCACCAGCTGCTCATCCGCCCCACGGAAGACCAGCTCAAGGACTTCACCCCCGACTTTACCATCGTGGCGGCCCCCGGCTTCCACTGCATCCCCGAGGTGGACGGCACGCATTCCGAGGCGGCCATCGTCGTCAACTTCAACCGCAAGATGGTCCTCATCTGCGGCAGCCAGTACAACGGCGAGATCAAGAAGTCGGTCTTCTCGGTCATGAACTACCTCATGCCCAAGGAAGGCGCCTTCCCCATGCACTGCTCGGCCAACGTCGGCGAAGCGGGCGACGTCGCCATCTTCTTCGGCCTTTCCGGCACGGGCAAGACCACCCTGTCGGCCGACCCCAACCGCCGCCTCATCGGCGACGACGAGCACGTGTGGAGCGACGACGGCGTGTTCAACATCGAGGGCGGCTGCTTTGCCAAGTGCATCGACCTCACCCGCGAGAACGAGCCCCAGATCTACGACGCCATCCGCTTCGGCGCGCTGGTCGAAAACGTCGTAATGGATGAGGACACCCGCGAGTTCGACTTCTTCGACCGCTCCATCACCGAGAACACCCGCGTGGGCTACCCCGTGGACTTCATTCCCAACTGCCTCATCCCCGGCCACGCCGGCCACCCCAAGACCGTCATCTTCCTGACGGCGGATGCCTTCGGCGTGCTGCCCCCCATCTCCAAGCTCACCCGTGAGCAGGCCAAGTACCACTTTGTGTCGGGCTACACCTCCAAGCTCGCCGGCATCGAACGCGGCGTCAAGGAGCCCCAGACCACCTTCTCCACCTGCTTCGGCGCGCCCTTCCTGCCCCTGCACCCCTCGGTATACGCCGATATGCTGGGCAAGAAGATCGACGAGCACGACACCAACGTCTACCTGGTCAACACCGGCTGGTCGGGCGGCCCCTACGGCGTGGGCAAGCGCATGTCCATCAAGTACACCCGCGCCATGGTGACCGCCGCCCTCAACGGCGATCTGGAAAAGGGTGAGTTCAAGCCCCACCCCGTGTTCAAGGTGCTGGTGCCCACCGCCTGCCCGAACGTGCCGGCCGAAGTGCTCGACCCCCGCAGCACCTGGGAAGACAAAGCGGCTTACGACGCGCAGGCCAAGGATCTTGCGGCCCGCTTCGTAAAGAACTTTGCCAAGTACGACAACATGCCCGCCGAGATCATTGCCGCCGGCCCCGTGGCCGACTGAGCAGCGCTGCGGCGTGCACCGCGCCCGTATTGATGCGGCCTTGCGGGCGCGCAAGCCGGCGGGCCGAAACCCGGCCCTGCCGGCAGGTTAAAAAAGCCCCGCAGACTCACGCGCAGCCAAGCACTGCGGGGCCAGCTTTTAAAAACAACACTTCTCCTGTTGTGAATTTGTGGATATCGTCATTCTGCGCACAATGCGCACGCAAAAGGGACAGCCAGCCACTGTCCCTTTTGTGTTTGTTTGCCTTTGGGGCCCCGCGCTTTTTGTTTTGCCTAAAAACACAGGCCCCCGCGCAAATCTTTTGCCGTTGCGTTCCCCGCGCCCAAAGGCGCCGCCGGCAATCAGCCCTCTGCCCGCACCTTCTTCAGCTTGGCAAAGCGGGGCAGGCCATCCACCACCTTGCGGTCGGGCTCGCCGGCGATCAGCGGGCGGGCGTAAGCCAGGAAGTCGTCGGTCAGGCCGTTGCCGGCTTCGTTGATCCACTCCAGCGGCACTTTCTTTTCGGTGTTGGCCACTTCGGTGAGGTCCAAAAGCTTGATGTTGCAAACGTAATTGCCGGCCTCGTCGTAACTGCGCTCAAAGGCCACCATTTTGTCGGTCACGCCGTTGACGGCAAATTCCACCGCCGACCGGCCGGCCCGGTAGGATTCCATAATGTCGGTCTGGCTGGCAATGTGCGCCGCGCAGCGCTGCATGAGCGAAAACTCAATGCCGCGCACCTTGCAGTTGAGCTGGCCCTTGACGATGTTGGCCAATGTGGCGGCCAAACCGCCCAGCTGCTTGTGGCCAAAAGCGTCCACCGGCGCGTTTTCTGCGCCGTACTCGGCAATGAGCTTGCCGCTCTTGTCGTGGATGCCTTCCGACACGGCCACGATGCACTTGCCGTTTTCTGCGTAAATGCGCTTGACATCGGCAAGGAACTGGTCCATATCGAAATCGCGCTCGGGCAGGTAAATAAGGTCAGGGCCCATGCCCTCGGCCGCGGCCAGGTGGGCGGCGGCGGTCAGCCAGCCGGCGTGGCGGCCCATGACCTCCATAATGGTGACCATGCCGGTGTCGTACACGCGCGCGTCTAAATAGATCTCCATGCAGGTGGTGGCCACGAACTTGGCCGCCGAGGCGTAGCCCGGGCAGTGGTCGGTGCCGAACAGGTCGTTGTCGATGGTCTTGGGCACGCCCATGATGCGGCACTCATAGCCCACCTTCTGCATATACTTGGAAATCTTGTTGCAGGTGTCCATGCTGTCGTTGCCGCCGTTGTAGAAGAAGTAGCGGACGTTGTACTTTTTGAAGATCTCTAAAATGCGCTTGTAATCGGTGTCGTCCTCGTCGCTGTCTTTGAGCTTATAGCGGCAGGAACCCAGGGCAGAAGAGGGGGTGTTTAAAAGCAGGCGCAGCTCTTCGGGGTCTTCCTTGCCCATGTCGTACAACACGTCGTCCAACACGCCCTTGATGCCGTGGGCGGCGCCGTAAACCGCCGTGATCTCGGGGCAGTCCAAAGCGGTGCGGATAACGCCGTAGGCGCTGGCGTTGATGACCGAGGTCGGGCCGCCCGACTGGCCGATGATGCACGCGCCTTTGAGAATTTCAGTCATGATTCAGATCCTCCCGGAATTTTGATGGGTAAAAACAGGTTTTTTGAGTTGTATATATAAGTGCGGTATGTTCATTATAGCATAACTTTTTGCAGGAAGATAGTCCCCGCGCAAAAAAACCGCAGGAAACTTTGCAGATTTTCCGTCAAAACAGAACACCCCGGCGTGTGCGCCGGTTTTAACAAATGTGATTGACAAGTTGGCCCAAGCGTATCATAATAAAAGCACGATCTGTTTCGGGGCGGAGTGAGATTCTCCACTGGCGGTGACGGGCAAAACGCCCCCAGTCCGCGAACCCTTGGCAAAGCGCCCTGGGCCGAACCGGTGCAAGTCCGGTACCAACAGTGACGGCGCGTTTGCGCCCCAGTCTGGATGAAAGAAACGGCGCGGCATGTTCCCGCTTTTTTGTCGTCCCCCTTTGCAGGCGGGGCGTTTTTTGTTTCCCCGCCGCCCGGGGCGCGCGACGGGCATGGGCGCCGGCCTGGCAGGCCGCAAAACCATTTTTAAGGAGGAACCCCCATGCCCGCAAAAGAAGGCCGCAACGTGCTTTCGGCCACCACCAAACTGGTCTTTTTGGCCATGTTCGCCGCACTTTCCATCGTGCTGGTGATGCTCATCCACTTCCCCATTTTCCCCTCGGCCGCGTTTTTGGAATACGACCCCGCCGACATCCCCATTTTGATCGGCACCTTCCTGTTCGGGCCGTGGACGGGGCTCTTGCTCACCGTCGTCACCTCCATCATTCAGGGCGTGACGGTCTCGGCCGCTTCGGGGCCCATCGGCATCATCATGCACATCTTCGCCACGGGCATTATGGTCATTGTCTGCGGTTTGATCTACAGCCGCAAAAAGACCTTAAAGCGCGCCATTTTGTCTCTGGTGTGCGGCGCGCTGGCCATGACCGTTGCCATGCTGCTGTGGAACTACCTCATCACGCCCCTGTACATGGGCGTCCCGCGCGAGGCCGTTGCGGGCATGCTGCTGCCCATCATCCTGCCCTTTAACCTCATCAAGGCCGGCGTGAACTGCCTCATCACCTTCTTCGTGTACAAGCCGGTCAGCAAACTCTACAAGTTCGAGTCGGTGCACGAGCGCACCGAACGGCCCACGCGGCTCATCGGCGGCCTGGTGGGCATTGGCGCGGCCTGCATCATTGTGGGGCTGGTCCTTTGCTACTTCTCGCTGTGGAGCAAGGGGCTGGGCATCAGCGCCGCCAACTTCAACGACGCTTCCATTATTTGGGTGCTGCTCATTTTCATCGGCATTGCCGCGCTGCTGGGGGCCGTGCTCGCCGCGCTCTCCTTCCGCCGCGGCCGCCACGGCGGGGATACCCCTCCCAAGGCGTAACAATAAGCTAAAAAACAGCAAAAAAAGAAGAGGCCCATGGCGCCTCTTCTTTTTTTGCTGCGCGTCACGCGTCAGTCCGCTGTGCCGGGCGAAGCCGTGCCCGCGGGCGACGCGCTCGGCTTGGGCGAGTTCGCCGGGGTCGTGCTGGGCTTGGGCGCAGCCGTGCTGCCCGAAGGCAGGGGCGAAAGCGAGGGCAGATCGACGGTGTGGTCCGGCAGGCCGGGCGTGGGGGACTTGCCCACATCGTAATTTTCGCAGCCGGCAAATACCGCCGCCGCCAGCGCAAGCGCCAAGCACAGCGCTGCAATGCGCGTTCGTTTGGTTGGTTTCATGTTGATACGCTCCTTTTTCCACAACAAATTCCCGCACACGGGGCATGACTTCAGTTTTCCCCGGCGGCGGATTCCTATGCAGAAAGGACGCACCGCCAATTTTGCCAGTTCTTTTCCTTCCTTCCCTTTTTCACATAAAAAAACGCCGCAGAAAACGGCGTTTTAGGGCAGGCACCCGGCGCTCAGGCCGTGCAGCCGGTGTTGTTTTCGGCCTCTTTGCAGAGCTTGCCGGAGCTGGTCTTGCGGAAGCGCCACATGAGGATCATGAGGTTGACCTCGGCGTAAAGGGCAAAGGCAAAGGCAATGTAGCCCACCCAGTGGGGCAGCTCCGCCGCGTGTACGGCGATCTCTACCACCATGGCCACAATGTCGAGCTTCATGTGCGAAATGAAGTGGTGCGCGGAATGTTCGTCGCCCACCAGCAGGGCCAGGCGCTGAAAGCTGGTGCACATGAAGAACAGCACCGCGATGTAAAGCGCCGTGGGAACGAGCTCTACAAGGTGCGGCACGTGGAAAATGACGCAGGCGAGCGACCCCAGCGCGCAGAGCACGGCGCAGCCGGCGGCCGCGCTGAAGCCGATGTTCATGAGGTGCAGGTCCACCAACCCAACGGCCATGAGCAAGAACCCGGCCAGGTCGGAATACAGCCCGCCCATATGGTCCAGGTAATTGAGGGGGAAGAGCATGAGGATGATGCCGGCAATGATGAAGTACACGCCGTGCAGCACCAGCGTTTTGGGGGGAGCTTTGCGTTTCATTTTTTATTTCTCCTGTAAAAACTGTGTAAACGGAGGAAGCCTTTCTGATTATACCATGCGCCCCTTTAAAATGATACGGCGGTTTTGGCTTTTCCGGCACTTTCGGTTTAACCTGACCGCGCCCGGGCAAAGCCCGCGTTTTGTCCCGGCCGCCTGCACGCAAAAACCGGGCCCCGCAAAAGGGCCCGGCTGGTTTTGAATGACCTTGGCGGCTGGTCACAATTTTGTACATTCCCGCTTTGTCACGGTGGGTCTGCAGCATCCCCCCAGCCGCACAGGATCAAACTTTAAATCGCGTTATTCCGCAGCCGAAGCGTTGAGGCCGGCGATGCGGCCGAAGGTGAAGATGTCGGCTTCGGCGTTGCCGCCCAGGCGGTTGCCGGCGTGGATGCCGCCGGTCACTTCGCCGGCCGCCCACAGGCCTTCGATCACGTTGCCCTCGGTGTCGAGCACGCGGGTCTCGGTGTCGATGACCAGGCCGCCCATGGTGTGGTGCAGGGAGGCCTTGCGGGGGCTGATGGCGATGCCGTAACCCTCGGTGGCGTCGATGAAGTCGAGGTCGATGGCGCCGGCCAGGTTCTCCTTGCCGAAGTCGTCGTCGTGCTGGGCCGCCACGTAGCTGTTGTACAGCTCGATGGTCTCGCGCAGCTTCTCCTCGGTGAAGGCGGGCGCAGCGCCGCCGGCCATTTCGGCCGAGGCGGCCGCCACTTCGGCCAGGGTCTCGCCGTACCAGATGTGGCCGTTTTCTACCATGGTGGCAATGGTGCCGCCAAAGCCGCCGTTCTCCGGGGTAGCGCCCTGCAGCATGCCGTTTTCGCCGTAGGTGTTACCGGCGTAGATGATGTAGAAGATGCCGTTATCCAGCGCCAGGGAGGCCTTGGCCAGCACGTCGCGCTCGGCATATTCGTTCACAAAGCGGTCGCCGTTGCCGTCGATCCACAGCTGCTCGGAAGCGTCGCCCCACACGCCGTCGGTCATGGTGCCCTTGATGGGGGAGGAAGAGGGCATCATCTGCGCGACTTCCATGCCGGTCACATCGGCGCCGATGGCCTGCGCCATGATGATGCCGTCGCCGGTGTTGGTGCCCACGTTGGTGCTCAGGGTGTGGTCAGAAAGGTCGTCGCCCCAGTACTTGTCGTACTCCTTGACCATGGCGGGGTTGGCGCAGTAGCCGCCCGAAGCCAGCACGACGCCCTGCGCGGTGTTGATGGTAATGGGGGTGCCGTCGGCCTTTTCGGCCTTGGCGCCCACCACCTTGCCGGTGCCGTCCACCAGCAGCCCGGTGGCGGCGGTCTCGGTGTAAATGGTCACGCCGGCGTTGTTGGCGGCGGTTTCCAGCACTTCTACCAGCGCGGTGCTGGCGGTGAAGCGGTGGGTGCGCGACCACATGGCGCCCAGCACGGTGTACAGGGTGCCGGCGGCGTTTTCGCCGTAGTTGGCTTCCACGCCCACGGTGGCCATCCACTCAAAGGTGCCCAGGGCGCTTTCGGCCAGGGTGCGCGCCAGGTCGATGTTGGAGCAGATCCAGCTGCCGTCGTTCATTTCGCGCAGGCCGCCGGTGTAAATGTGCCACATGTGCAGCGCAATGGAGTCGAACCCGGGCATGTCCACATCAGGGGTGGTGCCTTCGTTTTCGGCGTAGAAGGCGTTGATGTCGGCCTTCAGCTCCTCAAGCACGGGCGCCCATTCGGGGAAGACGTCGAACTTCAGGGCGGGGTCGGCCGGGTCGAGGGCCAAATAGCCGTCCAAGGTGTCCTTCTGGGCCTGGGTGAGGATCATGCCGGCCTGGGCCTCGGGGTCCACGGCGTTGAACGCGCCGCCGGCCATCATGGTGTTGCCGCCCAGGAAGGAGCTCTTTTCAATGAGGATGACGCTGGAGCCTTCCTGCGCAGCGGTGATGGCCGCGCTGAAGCCCGCGCCGCCGCCGCCGACTACCAGAACGTCGGTCTCCCAGGTTTCGGGGTCGCCGGCTTCGGCGCTGTAGGCGTTGGCGTCCAGGGCTTCCATGTCCAGCCCGGCCTCTTCGGCGGCGGCTTCGGCCGCGGCCATGACCGCGCGGCTGGCCAGGGTGGCGCCGGTGACGGTGTCGAGCGTGGTGGTCTGGTGCTCGACGATCTGAGCGGGGATGCGCTCGAGCGCAACGTCGGCCACGCCGGCGGTCTCGCTGCTCTCAATGACGGCCACGTTGGTGATGGCGCCGTTTTCCACGGTCATCTCCACCGTAACGGGGCCCTGCATGCCCGTGGCGGTGCCGGTAAAGGTACCGGAAACCCCTTCGGTGCTCTCTTCGCCGCCGTCCGTTACCACGGGGGTGGCTTCGGGGGTCACATCGGGCTCTTCAACGGTGGTTTCCGTTGCGCAGCCCACAACGCCCAGCAGGAGCACAAGGGTCAGCAAGATGGCAAGTGTCTTTTTCATCTTTTTTCTCCTTCTCCTTTTTTTCGTTGAGGGGGAATGGGGATGCTTTGCGGCAGTAATGCCGCAAGACTTTGGCAAAATTGTGGATGCCGTTCTTTTTTAAGGGTAAACCTGACACCTGCTTACATGTCAACCATTTATCACAATGATTTTGTCAAATCCCCGGTTTCTATCAAAACCCCCAGCGAAAAGCCGTGCACCGTGCGGCCCTCTTTTTCGTAGGCCAGGTACTGCCGCCCCACCGCGCCGCTGACGATGCGCGCCCCCAGCCGCCCGGCTTCCAAAAACAGGGGGGCAAGGTCTGCGCGCGTTAGGGCAAAGGGGTCCTCCTTTTCCAAATAAAGGCTCAGGCAGTCCCCTTCGGGGAAGCGTTCCAGCCCGGCCGTGCCCTTAAAATCGCACTTTTCCATGTTCTCTTTTAAAATGCCCAGCCCCAGGCGCACCTGCAGCGCCTCATCGCCGCCCAGCAGGCTTTCCTGCGGCACCATCAGCGTCACGTAAGAAAAGGGCATTTTTTCCTGCAGGCGCTCCATGGCCGCCAGCGTTGCGCCGGTGTAAAAAGCGCCGGGGCCGATCGTCCAGGCGTTGTAGCTGACCTTGGTGCGCGTGCGCAGCACCCCGGCGCCCTGCTCGCCCATGGCGCGCAGGTAGCCGCGCAGCTGTTCCAGGCGCGCCATGCGCATCTGTTCCAGGCGCAGCTCGTGCTCGAGCGCGGCAATGCGCTCTTCCAGCCAGCCCGAAAACCGCCCCAGCGCATAGGTGTGGGCGGCGGTAGAGGCTTCCTTTACGCTCATGTCGAAGCTGCGCAGCATCTGGGCGTTGTAAATGACCAAAGCGTCCTGCTCGGTGAACTGGCGGTAGTTGTTTTCGGAACCGCGGCGGCTTTGGGTAATGCCCTGCCGGTCGTAAAAACGGATCTTGCTGGCGGGAATGCCCAGCCTTTTTGCAAATTCCAAAACCTTCATGCGGGGTCCTCCTTTTGCGCCGGCCGGAGAATGGGCGGGGGCAGCCCTTCCCCGGGGAGTTGTTGTTTTACTATAGCAAAAGGCGCCGGTTTCCTTCAACTTGTTTTTCAATAATAAACAAATTTGACCGCTGCGCCCGCTTTTTTCTAACCGCTGCGGGCATCCCCCCCCGGGCTGCCGGGCTCCCGCCAAAACAAAGAAAGGGGCGCGCCCGTTGGGGTGCGCCCGATGTTGCCTTGGTTGAAAAACCTTGGCTTAGAAATCGACGTAGATCTTTTTGACGTAGCCGGAGTAGCTCTTGCCGCTCGAGCTGAAGGTGACCTGGTAGTAGCTGCCGCTTTCGCCAGTGACCGTGACCTTGACGCCGTTGCTCAGCGTCGCCTTGCGCGAAGCAGAGGAGCTGGCGCTGGTGCGGGCCACCACGCGCAGGTCGGGGTCGCCCGACTGGATGGTGCCCACGCGGCCGATGGCATCATCGGGGTCGATATCCACTTCACCGTCGCCGGTGACCACCAGGTTCAC
Organism: uncultured Christensenellaceae bacterium; assembly: GCA_944384305.1. GTDB lineage: Bacteria > Bacillota > Clostridia > Christensenellales > CALWSW01 > CALWSW01. The sequence goes on along the minus strand of CALWSW010000046.1, from coordinate 1,849 downwards.
GGCGCTGACGCTGCCGGAAGAGGTGTACAGGTAGCCAATGCAGGTGCCGGCCTTTTTACCGGTAAAGCGCGCGCCGATCTTGCCGCTGGAGCTGGTGTAGGTGGTGCCGGTGGCAATGGAGCTGTCGCTGGTTTCCACGCGGGCCACGTTGGTGTTGGCAAAGGCCAGACTCTTGGTGCCGCCCACTTCCATTTCGTACGTGCCCTGCGGGGTGACGTTGGGCAGGTCGGGGTTGGTGGTGGAGCTGCCGCCCACCGTTACGGTGAAGGAGCCCTGCGCCCCGGTGCTGGTCATGTAGGTGATGGTGGCGGTGCCGGCGCGCAGACCGCGCACAGTTGCCAGGCCGCCGCTGGTGGTCACAGCCGCCACCGTCGGGCTGCCGCTCTGGGCGTAGCTGATGACGCCGGAGGTGGCCAGAATGGTGGCCGTGCCGCCCACCGCGATGGAGCGGTAGACCATCGCCGCGCCCGTGCCGGTACCCGTCGCGGAGGCGACGGTCCCCGTGCCCGTGCCGGCGCCAATGCCGGTGCCGCCCACCTGAATGGACTGGGAGGTGATGGTCGCGCCCGTGCCGGTACCAGTGCCGGAGCCAACGGTCACGGTGAAGGTGCCAGCGCCGATGCTCGTTGTGCCCGTTGCCGGGAGTGCAAAATAGTTAATCGTCGCCGTGCCAGCCGAAAGGCCGGTGACCGTTGCGCTGCTGCCACTGCTGGTAACCTTAGCGACATTGGGGTTGCTACTCTCTACCACCAGCGTGCCGCCGTTGGTGGCCATGATCTGGGTCGTGCCGCCCACCGCGATGTTGCTGTTGACCAGCACCGCGCCGTTGCCGGTGACCATCGTGCCGGTGCCAGTGCCCGTGCCCGTATTGCCGCCAATGCCGGTGCCAACGCGCAATGTTGCAGAACCAGCAGTACCATTCCTACCAATCAAATAAACCGTGCAGGTGCCGTTACCTACACCAGTCAGATACGAACCATATGGTTTCGCAACCGAATGATCGCTCGTACCAACATATACAACGCTATCACCAATCAAACTAAAGTTCGCAATGCCGCCAACCTGGATGGACTGCGTACCGCCCATCACCGTAGTAGTCGGGAAGCTGCCAGTAAAGACCTGGGCAGTGAATGTTCCCTTTGAGGTCCAAGCTGAAATGGTCGCACCACCAACGGCCGTACTGCCATACTTGCCACGAGCCATACATGTTACTGTATTGCCGCTGACCATAAAGTCATCCGGATCATCGCTATTAAGCTGCAAAATCGGCGTGCCGTCAGACATGTAAAACGACGTAGACTGGCCATAACTCAAAACGGAAGTCGTGGCATAAAGCGCGGGCCCCGTCGCCGCCGAAGCCGGCACCGCAAATGCCAGGATCATGGCCACCGCCAGCACGACGGCCAGCAGTTTGGATAGTTTTTTCATTTGTAGTTCCTCCAATTCCTCCAAAGTAGGGTGTAGGGAGTGCCTGTTTTGCTACTATTTACTATAGAAGGGTTTTGCCGGTTCGTCAATGAAACAAACTGTAAACGGTTTCTCCCTTTTTTGTAAATTTTTGCCTTTGGCGGGAACAAAAGCGCCGCCTGCCTCTTATATAAATTGGATCGTCAGGCAATCGCAAAACAGGCTTTCGCCTATTTTGCGAGTCTTACCCTTCGCCATTTACAGCCCGCCGCAAAAACGCACGGGCCGCCGGTTTCCGGCGGCCCTTCAGCCTGTCGAAAAAGTCGACAGGCTGAACAGACGTTGAGAAAGCTTGCAAGCCGCGGAAGCAAGCTTGCAAATGAGGGAGCTTACACAGTAGTAAGTGACCGAGATTTGCAAGTGTAGCTGACAATGGAAGCAA
>CALWSW010000045.1 GCA_944384305.1 uncultured Christensenellaceae bacterium | reverse complement strand
TCGCAGAACAGGCGGGGCCCCCGCCCCTGCTGGGGCCGCCAGGGCAGCACCGAGAGCGTGACGGCGTCCGGCCGCAAAAACAGCCGGCGCTCGCCCCCAAAGCCGCACACGCCGCTGGCGTCGAACTCCACGCCATGGGCAAAGGCCTCGGGCAGCCATTCCGACAAAATGGAGAGGTTTTTGTGCCTCCCCATGAGGTCGCAAAAGGACAGCTTTACAAAGGTGACGTCGTTTTCCTTGACGAAACTGAGCGCTTCCCTTGCCGTAGTTTTCATGTAAGCCCCCCGCCCCGCAGGGCGCGCACTGCATATTTAAAAACGTATTTTAATAATAATACACGTTCCTGCCGCGGAGCGCAACCCCCGCGGCAGGAAAAACGAAGGGTCAATCCTTCCACTTGATGTATTCTTCGCGGCCGGCGCCCACCGAAACGGTGGTGATGGGGCAGTCGACCAGCGCCTCGAGGGCGCGCACGTAAGCCCGCGCCGCGCGGGGCAGCTCTTCTACCGTGCGGCAGCCGGAAATGTCGCACTGCCAGCCTTCGAGCTCTTCGATGACGGGCTTGGCGCGATCCAGCCGCTCGCCCACGGGGAAGAGCTTGGTGCGCTCGCCGTCGATCTCATACGCCGTGCAGACCGGGATCTTTTCCATATAAGAAAGCACGTCCATCTTGGTGAGGGCGAGCTCATCGGCGCCCTGCACGCGCACCCCGTAAGCCGAGGCCACGGCGTCGAAGGGGCCGACGCGGCGGGGGCGGCCGGTGGCCGCGCCGTACTCGTTGCCGGCCTTGCGCAGCGCTTCGGCCTCTTCGCCGAACCACTCCACGGTGAAGGGGCCCTCGCCCACGCAGCTCGAGTAAGCCTTCATAACGCCGATGACGCGGTCGAGCTTGCGGCCGGGCACGCCCGCGCCGATGGGGCCGTAGCCCGCCAGCGTGGTGGAAGAGGTGGTGTAGGGGTAAATGCCGTACTCGATGTCGCGCAGGGCGCCCAGCTGGGCCTCGAGCATGACGCTGCGGCCGCGCGCGAGGGCGTTTTCCAGATAATCGCCGGTGTCGCACACGTAGTCCTTGAGGATGCCGCCGAACTTTTCGAGCCAGCGGTACATCTCTTCGGCGTCGATGGGGTCGGCGTGGTAGCCGCCCACCACCGTGAGGTTCTTCCACTCCACAATGGCCTGCAGGCGGCTCTTTAAGTTGCTGTCGAACAGGTCGCCCATGCGCAGGGCTTTTTTCATATATTTATCGCCGTACACGGGGGCGATGCCGCGGCGGGTGGAGCCGAACTTGGCGTCCTTCAACCGGTCTTCTTCCAGGCAGTCCAGCCGGCGGTGGTAGGGCATGCAGATGACCGCGCGGTCGCTGATCTTGAGGTGTTCGGGCGTGACGGAGATGCCGGCTTCCTGCAGGCGGCCGATCTCGCCGCAGAGGTGCTCGAGGTCGATCACCACGCCGTTGCCCATGACGTTGACGACGTTTTCCCTGAGAATGCCGCTGGGCAGCAGGTTGAGGATGAATTTTCCCTTGTCGTTCACGACGGTGTGGCCGGCGTTGTTGCCCCCCTGGAAGCGCACCACGACGTCCATGCGCTCGGAGAGAAGGTCGACCATGCGGCCCTTGCCTTCGTCGCCCCAGTTAATCCCCACAATGGCGTTGAGCATCTTCTGAATACCTCGTTCTTTCGTGAATATGATTCGTGTTCTCGTTCCCTGGCGCAGCGCCCGGCCGCGCCCCGTTCTGCGCCCTTCCGGCACAAAAAAACAGCGGTCCCACACGGCATGCCTATAAGCCGAATGTTCCGCCGAAAGGACGCCATTCTCCGGGTAAGAGTATATGAAAGTCCGGGCCGCCTGTCAAGACGCCAAAGGCCCGAAAAGCCCCAAAATCCGCACTTTTTCCGAAGTTTTTCAAAAAAACTTCGCAAAAGCAGCAGGCGGCCGAAGTTTGTGAGCCCGCCCACAAACCCTTCCCCGCTTTTTTGCCGGGCCAAAGCGGGCAAGCGCGCCCAAAAACAAATAAAACGCAAGGCTGCCGCCGCTTTTAAAACCGCGGGGCCGAAAGCGCCCGGGGGGTTTTTTAAAAAAACTTTGCAAAAGCTCTTGACAGCCGCCCCGGGAACGTGTAAAGTAGCGGTGTTGAACAGCAACGGCGCTGGAGGGCATGGGCTCGCAGCGCCGTTTTTTGTTCGCTGACTGCCTGCGAGGAGGAGAGCATGAGCAATATTTCCGAAACCTTTGGCTCTATGGTGTTCAACGACCACGTGATGCGCGAGCGCCTGCCGCGCAACACCTACAAGGCCTTTATTGCCGCCATTGAAGAAAAGCAGCCTTTGGACCTGACCGTTGCCAACGTGGTGGCCAACGCCATGAAGGACTGGGCGGTGGAGCACGGCGCCACGCACTTTACCCACTGGTTCCAGCCCATGACCGGCATTACCGCCGAAAAACACGACAGCTTTGTGACCCCTGTAGGGGACGGCACGGCCATTATGGAGTTTTCCGGCAAGGAATTGATCAAGGGCGAGTCGGACGCTTCGTCCTTCCCTTCGGGGGGGCTGCGCGCCACGTTTGAAGCCCGCGGCTACACCGCCTGGGACCCCACCAGCTACGCCTTCATCAAGGACGGCACGCTCTGTATCCCCACGGCGTTCTGCTCGTATTCCGGCCAGGCGCTGGACAAAAAGACCCCGTTACTTCGCTCTATGGAAGAGGTGAGCCGCCAGGCCGTGCGCATTCTGCGCCTGTTTGGCAACACCGAAGTGAAGCAGGTGATCACCACCGTAGGCCCCGAGCAGGAGTACTTTTTGATCGACCGGGAGGACTACAAAAAGCGCAAGGACCTCATTTACACCGGCCGCACGCTCTTTGGCGCCAAGCCCCCCAAGGGGCAGGAGCTGGAGGACCACTACTACGGCACCATTCGCCCGCGGGTTTCGGCCTTTATGAAGGAGCTGGACAGCGAGCTGTGGAAGCTGGGCGTTTCTTCGCGCACCAAGCACAACGAGGTGGCCCCCGCCCAGCACGAGCTGGCGCCGCTTTACGCCAGCGCCAACGTGGCGGCCGACCACAACCAGCTGACCATGGAGCTGATGAAGCGCATTGCCCAGAAGCACGGCTTTGCCTGCCTGCTGCACGAAAAACCCTTTGCGGGGGTGAACGGCTCGGGCAAGCACGACAACTGGTCGCTCGCCACCGACACCGGCGTGAATTTGCTGGAGCCGGGCGACTCGCCCATGGAAAACGCGCAGTTCTTGCTGTTTTTGTGCGCGGTCATCAAGGCCGTGGACGAGCACCAGGACCTTTTGCGCCTCACCGTGGCCACGGCGGGCAACGAACACCGCCTGGGCGCGAACGAAGCGCCGCCGGCCATTGTTTCCATGTTTGTGGGCGAAGAGCTCGAGGGCGTGCTGAACGCGCTGGCCGACGGCTCGAACTACGCCGGCGCCAAGCACGAGATGATGGAGATCGGGGTGGACGTGCTGCCCCGCATCCCGCGGGACACCACCGACCGCAACCGCACCTCGCCCTTTGCCTTTACGGGCAACAAGTTTGAGTTCCGCATGCTGGGCGCGCCGCTTTCGGTGAGCGGCCCGACCTTCGTGCTCAACACCATTGTGGCCGAGGCTTTGGACCAGTTTGCCAACGAGCTGGAGCTGGCGCACAACTTCCGCCACGCGCTCGAAGCGCTCATCAAGCGCACCATCCGCGAACACCGGCGCATCATCTTCAACGGCAACGGCTACGACGCTTCCTGGATCGAGGAGGCCGGGCGGCGGGGGCTTTTGAACCTGGCTTCGGCGCCGGAGGCGCTGCCCTACTTCATTCGGGAAGAAAACATAGCGCTGTTTGAAAAGTACCACGTGCTCACCGGCGTGGAGGTACACTCGCGCTACGAGATCCTGATGGAGAACTACATCAAGACCCTGAACATCGAGGCGCTGACCATGCTGGAAATGGCCCGCCGCGAGATCCTGCCGGCCGTGCTGCGCTTCTCTTCCAAGGTGGCGCGCAGCGCGCAGAGCAAAAAGGCGCTTTGTGAAGACATTCCGGTGGACCTTGAGATCTCGCTGGTGCGGCGGGTCTCGGCCCTGGCGGCTTCCATGGACCAGGCGGTGGGAGAGCTGGACGCCGTGCTGCTGCGGCACGACGCCCGCGCCGATTCCCTGACGCGCGCCAAGTTCTTCCGCTACGAGGTGTTCCCCGCCATGCAGGCGCTGCGCGCCGTGGCCGACGAGCTGGAGACCATTGTGGGCAAGGAGGACTGGCCCTTCCCCACCTACGGCGACCTTTTGTATTACGTATAACGAGCGAAGCCCCTTGGGGGCAAAAATGATTTCGCGTTCTCCTCCGGCCTGGGGCGGCAGGGCAAGATGCCGTTCCGGGCCATTTTAGCGCTTACAGCGCCGCGGGAAAGGCAAAGGCCTTCCCCGCGGGTTTTCCTGCCGTTTTTGCGCGGAAAACCGCGCGGGCAAAACGGCAGGCAGAGAACAAAAATCCTTCGGATTTTTATCCGTTTGGCGGCCCGGCCGCCAAGCCGGATCAAGTTTTTAAAGCGGCTGACAATTCAATTGTCAGATTCGATCGAATAAGTTCTGAGCAGCCGTTGTTTTAAAAACTGTGATTCCGTGGGTTTGTTTTGCAGCGCGCCCGTTTTTCTGCCGTTTTTGCGCGGAAAACCGCGCGGGCAAAACGGCAGGCAGAGAACAAAAATCCTTCGGATCTTTATCCGTTTGGCGGCCCGGCCGCCAAGCCGGATCAAGTTTTTAAAGCGGCTGACAATGGCCGGGCCCGGTCGCATAAGCTATGAGCCGTGCTGCGCAAAAGCGCCGGTCCCCCGGCGTCTGCCTGGCGGCGGGGCCTTTTTCTTCTTGCCAAACCTTTGGCCTTTACGATAGACTAAGAACGAAAAACCGCCGCTGGCAGAACTTTTGCAGATGGAACACTTTTGTTCAGGAGAAGATCACATGGAGCACGATCGTTACGAATCCCCCCTTTCCTCCCGCTACGCGAGCAGGGAAATGCAGTTTCTGTTTTCGCCCCAGCACAAATTTTCCACCTGGCGCAGGCTGTGGGTCATTCTGGCCGAGTGCGAAAAAGAGCTGGGCCTGCCCATCACCCAGGAGCAGATCGACGAAATGAAGGCCCACGTGGAGGACATTGACTTTGCGCGCGCCGCCCAGTTCGAAAAGGAGCTGCGGCACGACGTCATGGCCCACGTGCACACCTTTGGCGAGGCCTGCCCCAAGGCCATGCCCATCATCCACCTGGGCGCGACCTCCTGCTACGTGGGCGACAACACCGACATCCTCATTTTAAAAGACGCCCTGACCCTGGTGCGCGACAAGGTGCTGGGGGTGCTTGAGGTGCTTTCGGCGTTTGCGCGCGCCCAAAGCGCCCAGCCCACGCTGGCTTTTACGCACTTTCAGCCCGCCCAGCCCACCACGGTGGGCAAGCGCGCCGCCTTGTGGATCAACGACCTGCTGCTCGACGTGGCCGAGCTGGACTTTGTGCTCGGCTCCTTAAAGCCGCTGGGCTCCAAGGGCACCACCGGCACGCAGGCGAGCTTTTTAGAGCTGTTTGACGGCGACTACGAAAAGGTAAAGGCGCTGGACTTGGCCGTGGCCAAGCGCATGGGCTTTGACGCGCCCGTGCCTGTTTCGGGGCAGACCTATTCGAGAAAAACCGACAGCCGCGCCCTGAACGCGCTGATGCAGGTGGCCGAAAGCGCCATGAAGTTCTCGAACGACATCCGCCTGCTCTGCCACCTGAAGGAGGTGGAAGAGCCCTTTGAAAAGAAGCAGATCGGCTCTTCGGCCATGGCCTACAAGCGCAACCCCATGCGCAGCGAGCGCATTGCCTCCATTTCGCGCTTTGTGATGGTCAACGCCCAGAACGCCGCCATCACGGCCGGCACGCAGTGGTTCGAGCGCACCCTGGACGACAGCGCCAACAAGCGCCTGGCCGTGGCGGAGTGCTTCCTGGCCATCGACGGTGTGCTGGACCTTTACAAAAACGTCGCCTCCGGCCTGGTGGTGCACCCCAAGATGATCGAGCGGCACCTGATGGAAGAGCTGCCCTTTATGGCGACCGAAAACATTTTGATGGACTGCGTAAAGCGGGGCGGCGACCGGCAGGCCCTGCACGAGCGCATCCGCCAGCACTCGGTGGCGGCGGGCGCGACCATCAAGGACGAGGGCAAGCCCTGCGACCTGCTGGAGCGCATTGCCGCCGACCCCGCCTTTGGCGTGACCCTGGACGAGCTGAAGGCCATGCTGCGGCCCGAAAACTTTACGGGCTGCGCCGCCATGCAGGTGGACGACTTCCTGTCCGGCCCTGTGGCAGACTGCCTGGCACGCCATGCCACTCGTGCCCATTACGACACTGAAATCAAGGTGTAATAGTCAACTGTTCTCTCGGGCAACGCATTGCGCTGCCGCATCCTGTTTTCAACAAAAAAGCCATCCAGTTGGATGGCTTTTTTGTTGATGAGACCTGATTTATCGTCCCAAAGCGTTCTTCACTGCTTCGCGAATGCCGTTGCAGGAATTGGTTGCACCGCTGCAAGCGTCTACTTCCAGATCCTGCGTGCGGATGATGGAAGGAATAAATTCGTTGACAGCGCCTGCAAAAATCACCGGGGTTTCTGCCTGTTCCAACACCTCAATCGATACGATGCTGCCGCCTTCCACCGTAACTTCGACCTTGATCGTGCTATTGTTGCCCGAACCTTCGCCGGTGTAGGTGCCGTCCGTGAAGTCGCCCGTGGTTTCGGGCTGCACCGTCTGATCTTGGCCGCCCTGCACACCCTGATGTTCGGTCAGCCCGCCGTGATCCATAACGTAGTACACTGCGTTTTCACCGCATACGCCGCCCATGACCACTGCGTCCATCAGGCCAAAGTAATAGTCGCCGCCCTGCGCGTTACCCACCACTTCGCCGCCTGCATACAGGCCGAAGATGGGGGTGTTCTGCTCGTTGTAGACGCGGCCGGAAGAGTCGATCACCAGTCCGCCCAGCGTGTGATTGATGCCAACGGTCTGCTGTGCCGCATAGTACGGACCCTCTGCCCAGCTTGCTGCACCCTGCTTGACCGCGTCGCTGCCAAAGGCATCGTCCGAAAGCGTATCCACCGTCGTCTGAAGAGCCGTGGCATCCACACCAATCAGGCCAGCTAGTTCCTCGATCGTGTCGGCCTTGATGATATAATCCGACTGCATGAAGTACTTCAGGGGGTAGTAGTCATACCAGCCCAGTTCCTCCTGCTGAGAAAGCAGGGTCTGATATATGCTCTCGTTATAGATGGCATAGTATTCCGAGCCGGGCTGCGCCAGGATCGTCGCCGTATCGATGGCGGTTTCGTTTGCAAAGCGTTCGCCGTTAGCGTTGACGTAGACCGCACCAAGCGCCAGTGCTGCGTCGGGCACAGCGTAAGCAATGTTGTGTACCGATGCGGCGTTGCTGATCTTGTAAAGGTTCATGTTGCAGATCTGCGCGCCCAGTTCCTGTGCCATGCGGATGCCGTCGCCCGTGCAGGCAGGGCAGTTACCCATGTGGATGCCCGCAAGTGTGGGATCGTTTTCCACCACCATGTCAAAGTTGGAGGCAAATCCACCCGTGGCCAGCACGACAGCGGTGCAATCCACAGTGTATTCGCCGTCCGGACCGTTGATCGCAACGCCGCTGATCCGTCCGTCCTCGTCGGTAACAAGACGGGTTGCGGGCGAATTGAGACGCACTTCGATGCCGCGCTTGGAAAGCTGGTCATACAGCGCCGCAGCCAGCGATGCACCAGGCATGGACCCATCGGACGGTTTGTGAAGATCGCCGTAGATGATATCCCAGAAATCATATCCGCAATCGATCAGCCAGTTGACGAAATCAGTTGCCGCGCCGATATACAGGCCGTAGATTTCAGTCTGGCCCAGTCCCACACCGCGGCGGACAGCGGTTTCAAACATGTCCACCATGGTTTCTTCGTAACCGAATTTCTGCATCACCTTTGTGTCACAGGCGTGCATGCCGCCGCTGGCTGCCGCGGTACCGCCACCGACCACGGCCTGCTTTTCCACCACCAGGATGTTGCGCGCACCGTGTTCATAGGCATTGATGGCAGCCATCATGCCCGCTGCGCCGGCGCCAGCCACCACGATGTCATACTGTTCGTTCTGCGGCTCTTCCTGTTCTTCAGGCTGATCCACCGCCTCGGTGGGAGCAGGGGTGGTCTCCGTTTCAGGCGTCGGTGTGGGATCGGCCGCAGTCGGCGCGCAACCCACTGCGCCAAGCAGCAGTGCCGCCGAAAGCAAAGCGGCCAACAGTTTCTTCTTCATGGTCATTCTCCTTTCCTTCCTTGCCGCTGATGCGGCTTTTGGTTTTATTATAGGAAAGAAAGAACACTACCAACAGGACGGAAAACCGATGTTTTGTTCAATTTACCGACATTGCGCCGCGCTAAGCCCAGCAATGCGTCCAAATACAATGATGTCGGGAAAGGAATTGCCACCCAGGCGGTTGGCCCCGTGAATCCCACCCGTCACTTCGCCCGCGGCATACAATCCAGGAATGGGTTGGCCCGCTTCGCTGAGCACTCTGGCATACGTGTCGATTTCGACGCCGCCGAGCGTGTGGTGCACAGTAGGCTTGCGCGCGTTTGCATAAAAGGGCGGCGTATCCAGTGCATTCAACAGTGTCTGCCTGCCAAAGATACTGTCGGACTGCTTCTCGACCGCAAGGTTATACGCTTCCACCGTGGCTTTCAGAACGTCCCGTTCAAACCCCAGCGCGTCAGCCAGTTCGTCTAGCGAGTCCGCTCGTACCACCTCGCCCATCAACACCAGTCCCTCCAAATAATCCCGTTCGGACTGGCGCACTGTGCAGTCGTCGTCTGTAATCACATAAATAAACCCGTCCGGTTGCTCCAGAATCGTCCGGGACAAATCGTCCCGCCCCGCATCCTCCCGAATGAATCGTTCTCCCAAGGTATTGACAAAGATGCCCCGGTTGATCACATTGGGGATGGAATTGCGCAATCCACCCGTAGCCACATCCCCCAGGGGATACAATTCGATATACTCCATGCCGATCAGATTGGCACCAACGGCCTGCGCCATCAGAATCCCGTCGCCTGTGCTGCCAGGCGAATTGGAACACAGCAGATCGCCCGTCAGGGTGTGGTCATACTTCATGCGCATTTCGACGTTGTAACCAAATCCGCCCGTTGCCAGCACCACGCCACGCGCTGCTCGGTATTCCTGTTTTTCGCCCCGACAGACCGCACGCACGCCGCACACTCTTCCATCGTCCACGATCAGCTCTTTTGCAGCGGTTTCCAGCACAATGGTCACACCCAGACGGTCGCAGGCAGTTTGCAGCACCTCGATGTAATCCGTTCCCGCGTGGGCCAGCGAGTAATGCCCGCGGTCGTGCGCTCCACCCAGGCAGTTGTCGATCACCGTGTCAAACTGCAGCCCCTGTTCCTCTAAAAACCGCATGCCCTCGTCCGCCTGGCTGGTCAAAATGCGTACCAGCTCCGGCTTGGCCATCTCGTGACCGCCTTCAAAGGTCTCCTGAAAAAAAATTTCCTCGCTGTCGTAGATTCCCAGCGGATGTTGCAATGCATCGTCCACGCAGTTGTACAGCGCCGTGGAGCGTACAGTGTTGCCCCCCACACCCGCAAGTTTTTCCAGCACCACCACCCGCGCGCCGGACTGTGCAGCAGTGATGGCTGCACTCAATCCTGCGCCGCCACTGCCCACAACTACCACGTCATAACTGCTTACCGGTGTCTCTTCCGGTTGTTTGGGAGCATTGAGGGTGACATAAAGTGCATCTTCGTCAAACCCCAGTGACAGCAGGCAGGTTTTTGCAGCCTCTGCCACAGCCCGGCAGGATTCGGTCGCGCCCGCCACGGTATCCACGGCCAGCGACTGGCGCTCCACAATGTCCTGTGTCACCTGTTCCATCGCTGCCTGTGCGACCTCTGGCGTTTCATGGTGGTTTCCCAGTTCGACTGACAGAATCTTTCCGTTGTCCGCCGTGACGGTGACTTCCACCGGCCCGTTGCATCCCTGCGCCGTCGCCGTGGCACACCCCGTTCCTTTGGCTTTGCAGCCACAATACAGCACAAACAGCGTGCACAGCGCCAGTAACAGCCCTTGTTTTGCTCTGTGTTTCACCGCACTTCCTCCTCTAACTGCACCGATGGTGCCTGTTCCGCCAACCGGGCAAGAAACAGATCATATGCCCCCTGTGCGTCCAGCTGCGCATCGAACATCATAGCCCGCACCACCTGGAGATAAACGTCTTCTACCGTTGCTGCCAATTCTCCGCCGTCCCACAGCGATACCGATGGCAACACGGTTTCAAAATACGTCCGGCCGATGTTCTGGCCGCCAAAGTCTTCCACCACCAGATCCTGATACCCTTCCAAAGAATAGGCCGGTTCATAGCAGATGAAATTACCGTTGTCCTTGTTTTTGTTGTAAACCGCGCCCGCAGGCGAAAGCAGCACCGTTTGAATAAAATCCCATGCCAGTTCTTTTTGGTCGCTGTCGGCGCAGATCGCCCAGGTTTCTCCGCCATAGCGGAACCCACCGCTGGGAGGCAACGTAAACCCCCATGCCGAGTCTGTATGGAATACGCCCGAATCGATCATCGACAGGGAACAGGGGTAAAAAAAGGTCTCCCCGGCTTTAAACGAGGCGTACCACTGTGGGGAATTCTGTGCCGCACTACCACTCAATCCGGCGTCACGCAGCGCCGCAAGGATTTTGAAATAGCTCAAAAACCGGTATTCCCCCGTGAGCACGCCATCCACCACATAGGGTTCGGCGCTCTGTCCAAAGAGCATCATAGCCGGGTCCTCCAGCGACACGAAAAACTTCTGATCCGGCATCCGTTCTTGAAACTCCGTTCCCCGGCTGAGAATATCTGCCCAGCTGTTGAACGCCACCGACACTTTTTCGGGATCATCTGTACCCAAAAACTCCAGGGCAATCGCCCTGTCATATGCCATACCGCTGATTGGCAAAAAGGCGGGCACACCACAGACGCGGCCAGCGTCATCGCACACAGGCGGTACGCTGGCGTCGATCAGTTCTTCACGGTTTAAACCATAGGGAGGTTGTTCCAGATCCTCCAACACACCCAGCGCCATCACCTCACCAAAGGAGGCATTGTCCACCACACAAAGGTCGGGCAATTCTTCACCCAGCGCGATGGTGATCTTCAATTTATAAAGGTATTCTGCACGGTCCACATGTACATAGTTAAGCGCTACGTCCGGATGGGACAACTGATATTGCGCAAACGCGTCCTTGGCCATGTTGTCACTGCTCCAGATGGTCAGTGTACTTTCAGGCACCTGCGGTGTTTCCGCACCCGAAAAATACAGCAAAAACCAGCTGCTTGCAGCCACATAAACCAGAGCGCACACCGCAATCAGCAAGCTAAGTTTCCGCTTCAAGACCCTCTCCTTCCCGCCGGACAGGGAGTTCGATCACAAAGGTTGTACCCCGTCCTACCGCACTATCAATCCGGAATGTATGTTGTCCTGGATAGAGGAATTCCAGTCGTTCGGCGATATTCGCCAGTGCGATTTTATGCACGCCGGACGATTGTGCGCTTTCCCCGTCGTATCTGCCTTCCTGCAGCGCACAAAGCACATCTGGCGGCATCCCCACCCCGTCGTCCTGTACACAAAGGCGCAGCAATTCTCCCTGCACCGTTGCGCAAACGGTGACTTTGCCTGGTTCCCCTTTGGGCAATATCCCATGAAACACCGCGTTTTCCACCAGCGGTTGCAAAATATTCTTGGGAACGTACCACTCAAGCGTCTCGGGCTGCGCTTCACACGAAAGGGTAAATTTGTTTTTGTAACGATAGCTTTGAATGGACACATAGGCTTCCACCACCACCAGCTCGGTAGAAAGCTTGTCATAGAGCAGATCACGATGAATGGACATGCCGTCCTGCAGGATCAAAATAAGGGAACGCACCACCTGAACCACATCGTCATTCCCTTCCCGCCGTGCCAGATAGATGACGGAATTAAGCGTATTGTAGATAAAATGCGGATTGATCTTTGAGATCATCATATCGAACTTGAACTTCTTTTTGGTCTTTTCATCCTCCACGGCCTGATGGATCAGTCGGCGGATGCTTTGGACCATATCGTTGAAGTTGTTGCTGAGCAGTTCGATTTCATCTCCGGTATGGACTTCGGCCTGCACAGTCATGTCGCCCTGAGCAAAGCGTGTCATCCCGGCGCTGAGTGCCGAGATGGGTTCGGTCAGATGCAGTACCATGCGACTGATGCACAGCATCACCAGCGCCGATGCCAAAAGGGTCGTAACCGCAAAATACACCGCCAAATAATCCGCCCGGCCACGCAATATGGCATCGCTGCGAAAAGTCGCAAGGGTAAGCGGCGTTTCTGCAACCTCCGCCGTGAGAACATAACCGCCGTCAGTTCTGTGTACGCCTTCCTGTGCGCCGCGGTCGTGCAGTAGCGAAAGAATCTGTCCAGCCGCGGGGTCGTTTTCCCCCAGAAGCGCACTTTCACCACGCAACAGCAAATAACCCCCATCCGTGTTCTGCCAGGATGCCACAATGTTTTCCAGGTAGGAAACCTGCAAATTTAAAAACAACGTCCCCACCTGTTTGCGCGGTTCATTCAACGCGTACACCGCCACACCATAAGGAAGAATCTGCTGATTGACCGTCCCCACGCTCAGGGTGATCGGTTCCCCCAGGCCATATTCCGTTTGCGGCATGTTTCCTACAAGATCCCGATAGGTCTGGTCCATGGGAAAGGCGCTCCACACACACTGCGCCTCTGTCACCAGCGTGATGCTGTGCAGCGCGTGGCGCAATGCAGCAAATCGCTCGAGTTTTTTTGCAATGGTTTCGATTTCGTAATAGCCGGGCGACGTCTTGGTACAAAACGCCTGAAGTTCCAAGTCCGACGCCAGACTTTGCGCAATGACCTGCGAATCCTGAATGACCGCAGAAATCTGCGTTGCATTGGAGTGGAGCAGCTGCGCATCTTTGCGCAAATTCTCCTGTGTCTGGATACGCGAGAAATACAGATAGATCGTCACATTGCACACAACGACGATCAGCAACACGATCGCCCCAAGCGAATACGCCATGCGCACCGAAAGAGACCACCGCATGCCGTTGCCTTTGATCCGCATGTCAGGTCTCCTTTCCCCGGCCGGTGGGGGTTTTCTGATAGTATTTTTGATATACCTGGCTAAAGTACTGAGAAGAATGATACCCCACCATCTCGGCAACCTGATAGACCTTGTAATCCCCGCTCGACAGCAGACGTTGAGCTTTTTTCATGCGGCAGTCCAGCAGATATTCTCCCAGCGTGCGTCCCGTTTCCTTCTTAAAAAACTTGTTCATATAGTCCTTGTTCAGGCCCATCTGCTTCGCCAAATAATCCAGCGTATCGTCCCGGCCACACTGGGCACGCACCTCACGCAACAGATACTGCACTTTTTCGCTGAACTGTCCCTGTTCCGCCGACGCAATCCACTGCGCACGTGCACAGAGCAGATTTTCGCAATCTTGTGCGCATCGCGCTTCTTCCAGCAATTCTGTTACTGCACAGGGCGCAGTCTGCGCTGCGTTGCATTCCAACCGCTCCAGTTCCTCCAGCACGCCCTGTAACGCCTCCAAATACACACCCTGCGGCGCCGCTGCACGGCGCAGCGCTTCCAGGTAGGACCGAATCTCTTTAGGCGCCCCGTGAACATCCATGCCGGACGGTGTGCACAAGGAGACGCCTTGCTCTGCTTGGGGAAGATCCAAAATCT
>CALWSW010000044.1 GCA_944384305.1 uncultured Christensenellaceae bacterium | reverse complement strand
AGGCCTCTTCCATGGGCACGGGCAGCACGGCAATGGTGGCGTCGGCGTTCTTGGCCTCGTGGGCCTTGAGCATGGCGCTGTAATCCATTTTGTAAATGTGGTCGCCCGAAAGCACCAGAACATACTGCGGGTCATATTGTTCTATAAACGCGATGTTCTGGAAAATGGCGTTGGCCGTGCCCGAGTACCACTCGCCGGTCTCGCCCTTGGCGTAGGGGGGCAGCACGAACACGCCGCCGTGGTTGCGGTTGAGGTCCCAGGGCGCGCCGTTGCCGATATAGCTGTTCAGCTCGAGCGGACGGTACTGCGTCAAAACACCGACGGTGTCGATGTCAGAATTGACGCAGTTGGAAAGCGGAAAGTCGATGATGCGGAACTTCCCACCATAGGGGACGGCCGGTTTGGCCGTGTCGCTCGTGAGCACACCCAGTCGGCTGCCCTGACCTCCCGCGAGCAGCATTGCAACAATCTTTTTGGATCTCATGGGGTCCTCCTGAATGAAAATAGTCATGTATGCGCGCCCTGGACGCCAAAACGCTCACGGCGCGCCGCCCGCGCCCGCCGGCAAAGTCCGTGTGGTGGCGGTGCGGGAAACTCAGCGTTTGCTCTTCAGCCCTTGGGCTGTTCTGCCGGCTCTTTGCCTTTCTTTTCTGCAGCGGGCTTTGCTCCCTCCTTTTCGGCCGCCTTCTTCTTGGGCGGCACGGGGGTGTAGCGAAAATACACCGCCGAAAGCGGGGGCAGGCGGATCTCGATGGAGTACGCGCAGTCCTTGTAGGGCTTGGCCTTAGCGGTCTTTGCGCGGGGGTTCGTCACCCCGGTGCCGCCGTAACAGAAAGCGTCGGAATTGAGGATCTCTTTGTACTTGCCGGGCTTGGGCACCGGCAGGCGGTAGGCCTCGCGCTCCACGGGCGTAAAGTTAAAAGCGCACACGAGCATCTCGTCGTTCTTGTGGCCCATGCGGGCAAAGGCGATGGTGGACTGCTCGGCGTCGTCGACCACCAGCCAGGTAAAGCCCTCCCAGGAATCCTCGATCTCGTACAGGGCAGGGGTGGTGGTGTAGAGCCTGTTCAGCTCCCTCACAAAAGCCTGCACCTCGCTGTGGCGGGGATAGGTGAGCAGGCTGTATTCGATGGGTTCGTAGTAGCGCCACTCAATGAACTGTGCGATCTCGTCGCCCATAAACATCAGCTTTTTGCCGGGGTGGGCGAACATATAGGCGTAAAAAGCCCGCAAGTTGGAAAACTTCTGGTCGTACTCGCCGGGCATTTTTTCGATCATGGAGCACTTGCCGTGCACCACTTCGTCGTGCGAGAGCGGCAGAATGAAGTTCTCCGAAAAGGCGTAGTACATGGAGAAGGTCAGCTTGTCGTGGTGCCACTTGCGGTAGATGGGATCGAGCGACATGTACTCGAGCATATCGTTCATCCAGCCCATGTTCCACTTGAAGTTGAAGCTCAGCCCGCCGTCTGCGGCCGGGCGGCTGACCAACGGGAAGCTGGTGGACTCCTCGGCGCAGAACAGCACGCCCGGGAAGTCTTTAAAAAGCTGCGCGCCCGTGCGCCTTAAAAAGCTGATGGCTTCCAGATTTTCCTTGCCGCCGTACTTGTTGGGCACCCACTGGCCATCCTGCTTGCCGTAGTCGCGGTAGAGCATGCAGCTCACGGCGTCGGCGCGCAGGCCGTCGCAGTGGTACACGTCCATCCAAAACAGCGCGCTGCTCATCAAGAACGAGCACACCTCGCTGCGGGCGTAGTTGAAGAGCATGGTGCCCCACTGGGGCTGTTCGCCTTCCCTGGGGTCTGCTGATTCGTAGCAGGCCGTGCCGTCAAAAAGCCTGAGGCCGTGCGCGTCGCGCGGGAAGTGCGCCGGCACCCAGTCCACGATCACCCCGATGCCCGCGCTGTGCAGCTTGTCCACAAAATACATGAAATCCTGGGGCGTGCCGTAGCGGGCCGTCACCGCAAAGAACCCCGTCACCTGGTAGCCCCACGAGCCGTCAAAGGGATGCTCGGCCACGGGCATGAGCTCCACGTGGGTGTAACCCATGTTTTTGACGTATTCCGCCAGCTCGTCGGCGATCTCGCGGTAGTTCTTTACCCCGTGCCAGGACCCCAGGTGGAGTTCAAAAATGGAAATGGGGGAATCATAAGGAGAGTAGCGCTTGCGGTTTTTGACCCACTCGCCGTCCTTCCATTCGTAGGCGTCCTTGCCGCCAAGGTCCCACACCTTCGAGGCCGTGCCCGGCGGCAGCTCGCTCGCCACCGCAAAGGGGTCGGCGCGATAGACCGTTTCGCCGTCCTTGGTAAGGATGGCGTATTTATACAGCATGCCGTTCTCCACCCCGGCGATGTGCGCTTCCCACACGCCGTTCTCCTCGTGGAGGGTCATGCGGTCGCACTCGGTGTCCCAGTTGTTGAACTCGCCCACCACGCTGACCGAGTGCGCGTTGGGCGCCCACACGGCAAACCGAACCACCGGCTTTTTGCCTCGCCGCACAAAGCGGCTGCCGAGCGCGCGGTAGGCATAGGCATTGGTACCCTCGCCAAACAGAAAAAGTTCTGTGCTGTCGAGATAATAGGCCATGGAAAATGCTCCTTTCAGAACTGCGCGGCGCAGCGACGGCTGCCGGCCCGCTCTAAAAAACCAACGGTAAAAACCTGTGACGTGAAATTTTTTGCAAAATAATTATAGCACAACACAATGGATTTTTTAAGAGAAAAGTTGAATTTTGCCCTGCATATTTTGGCGAAAATTTAAAGACCAGCCAAAATAATGACAGTGAATTGCCGGCGTGTTATAATAGCACCGATTATACTCTAAGCATACCGGCGAAATGGCCGCCGTGCAATCATTTTTTAAGATAACTAATAGGGAGGTCGTTTGATGAAACACCAGGAGCGCCTGAACCAGCTCGTGGACTCCATCAAGTCCAATCTGCTCAACAGCTTCGGCAAGACCGTGCAGGAAGCCACCAAGGCCCAGATCTACATGGCCTGCGCCCAGACCGCGCGCGAAGAGATCATGATCCGTTACCTCAAGTCCCGCGAGGCGCAGTCCCGCTATGAAGGGCGCAAGCTCTACTACCTTTCGGTGGAATTTTTGCCTGGCCGGGCCATGAGCAACAACCTGCTCGCCTTGGGTGAGACCGAGCTTTACGAGGAGGCGCTCGCGTCGTTCGGCGTTTCCCTGAACGAAATTGAAGACCAGGAAGCCGACCCCGGCTTGGGCAACGGCGGCCTGGGCCGCCTGGCCAGCTGCTTTTTGGATTCCCTCGCCACCCTTAACTACCCCGCCATGGGCTGCGGCATCCGCTACGAATACGGGCTGTTTCGCCAGAAGATCATCGACAACGCCCAGGTCGAAGTGCCGGACAGCTGGCTCTCTGAAATGGGCGTGTATCCCTGGGAGACCTGCGTGCCCGAAGACGAGGTGCAGGTGAACTTCGGCGGCAAAGTGGAAGAGGACTGGCAGGAAGACGGCCTGCACATCAAATACACCGGCTGCACCAAGGTCATCGCCGTGCCGTACGACACCCCCGTGCTGGGCTACGGCACCGAAAACACCGGGACCCTGCGGCTGTGGTCGGCCCGTTCCCCCAAGGAGATCGACATGGAGCGCTTCTCGCGCGGGGAGTATTTGGGCGCCGTGGCCGACAAGGAGCAGGCCGAGGTCATCTCCAAGGTGCTGTACCCCTGTGAGAACCACCGCGAGGGCAAGTCGCTGCGCCTCAAGCAGCACTACTTCTTCACCAGTGCGACCATTCAGAGCATCGTCAAAAAGCACAAGGAGCGCTACGGCACGCTCTACAACCTGGCGGAAAAGGTCTGCATCCAGATCAACGACACCCACCCCGCCCTGGCCATTCCCGAGCTCATCCGCATCATGGTGGACGAAGAGCGCATGGACTGGCACACCGCCTGCGACATCACGGCGCGGGTGTTCAACTACACCAACCACACCGTCATGAGCGAGGCGCTCGAAAAGTGGCCCGAGGATCTCTTTAAAGAGCTTTTGCCCCGCATCCACAGCATCGTCCTCGGCCTGAACGACGACTACTGCAAAAAGCTGTGGAACTTTTACCCCGGCCAGTGGGACCGCATCAGCTCCATGGCCATCGTGGCTTACGGCCAGGTGCGCATGGCCAATCTGTGCATCGCGCTGAGCACCATGGTCAACGGCGTTTCCAAGCTGCACGGCGAGATCCTCAAGCAGGATGTGTTTAAGGACTTCTTCCTGGTAGAACCCTGGAAGTTCGTGGGCATCACCAACGGCATCACCCCCCGCCGCTGGCTGCTGGACGCCAACCCCAGCCTCACCGCGCTCATCGAAGAGACCATTGGCCCTGGCTTTAAAAAAGACCTTTCCGAGCTCAAAAAGCTCACGCCCTACGCCGCCGATCCGGCGTTCTGCGAAAAGTTTGCCGCCGTTAAGCGCCAGAACAAGGAGCGTTTTTCCAACTGGCTGTACGAAAAGCAGGGCAAAAAGGTCGACCCCAACACGCTCTTTGACGTGCAGTCCAAGCGCCTGCACGAGTACAAGCGCCAGCTGTTAAACATCATGCACGTCATCTACCTCTACGACCGGCTGATGCACGACCCGGGGTTCGACATGGCGCCCGCCACTTTCCTGTTCGCCGCCAAGGCGTCGGCCAACTATACGCTGGCCAAGCAGATCATCAAGCTCATCAACGTGGTGGCCAAAAAGCTCGAAAGCGCGCCGCCGCGCGTCAAAGAGCGGCTGACTGTGGCTTTTGTGGAAAACTACAACGTTACCTCGGCCGAACTGCTCATCCCCGCGGCCGACGTTTCCGAGCAGATCTCTACCGCCGGCAAGGAAGCGAGCGGCACGGGCAACATGAAGTTCATGCTCAACGGCGCGGTCACCATCGGCACCATGGACGGCGCCAACGTCGAGATCAGCGAGCAGGTGGGCATGGAGAATATTTTCATCTTCGGCCTGAACGCACAGGAAGTCGACCGCCTGCGCCGCTACGGTGGCTACAGCGCCGGCCAGGTGTACGAGAGCAACCCCACCATCCGCCGCGTGATGGACTACTTCATCAACGGCGAGCTGGATCTTGCGGGCATCCGCTCCTTCAACGATTTGTACCACGTCATGCTCTTTGGCGAAAACGGCAACAGCGCCGACCCCTACTTGGTGCTGAAGGATTTCCCCTCCTACGCCGACTGCCAGGCCAAGGTGCGCGCAGCCTACGCCGACCGCACCGCCTGGCTCAAGAAGGCTGTGATGAACACCGCCTGCGCCGGGTACTTCTCGAGCGACCGCACCATCGAAGACTACAATCACCTGATCTGGCACCTCGACAAGCTAGATCTTCAGTAAACTCTACGCCCTTTGCGCCGCTGGCCTGCCCGGCCGTTCCTTTCAAAAAAACGGCTGGAGCGCCGGGAAAACGCTTTGTTTTCTTTGGGAAAAAACCGGCGCGGCAAAAAAACGGCAAAAACTCGCGCAGCAGGCAAACGCCTGCTGCGCGGCCGACCAGGAGCCAACATGAGCGACCAACTGCCCTATACTGCCGCAGACGTCTTCCACGACTCGCGCCTGCTCACCTGCCGCTCCCCCTTCGGCGCTCTGCCCCTGGGGGAAACGGTGCGGCTGCGGCTGTACCTTTCCGAACGCCTGCGCTACGCCTACTGCCTGCTGTGCCTGCGCCTGCCCGAAGGCGAACGCGCGATTTTGATGGAACACCACGACGCGCCCGACGGTGCGCACTATTGCGAGGCCGAGCTTTCCTTACAATCGCCCGGCCTCGCCCTTTACTGGTTCACCGTAAACGACGGCGCGCGGCTGTACTACTACGGCTGCCAGTGCGGCGCGGGCGGTGCAGGCGCGCTTTCCGCCGATTCTGTGCGCCCCTACCAGATCACGCTGTACGACCCGGCCTTTACCACCCCGCGCTGGTTTACCGAGGGTGTGGCCTACCACATTTTTGTGGACCGCTTTTGCCGGGGCGAAGGCCTGGGCGGGCTTGCGCGCGCCCGCTTTCACGAAGAAAAGGGCCGCACCATCGTCAAACACGCCGACTGGAACGAACAGGTGCTTTACACGCCCGTCAACGGCAACCTGTATTACGATCCCTGCGACTTTTTTGGCGGCGACCTTGCGGGCATTCGCGCCAAGCTCCCTTACCTGGCGGCGCTTGGGGTGAGCTGCCTGTACCTGAGCCCCATTTTTGAGTCGCCCAGCAACCACAAGTACAACACCGGCGACTACCTGAACATCGACCCCATGTTCGGCACCGAAGAGGACCTTAAAGCCCTGTGCGAGGCGGCCAAGGGCTATGGCATCCGCATCGTCTTAGACGGCGTGTTTTCTCACACCGGGGACGACAGCCGCTATTTCAACCGCTTTGGCCGGTACGAAACGCTGGGCGCAGCACAGTCCCCCGATTCGCCCTACTATTCGTGGTACAGCTTCTTCCACTACCCCGACCGCTACCGCTGCTGGTGGAACTTCCCCTCGCTGCCCGAGGTGAACGAGATGGACCCCGCCTACGTGGATTTCATCGCTACCGGCGAGCGCTCGGTGCTGCGGCGCTGGCAAAACGCCGGCGTCTCGGGCTGGCGGCTGGACGTGGCCGACGAGCTGCCCGACGAATTCATCGCCCTTTTGCGCAAAGAGGTCAAGCGCATTTCGCCCGACGCGCTGCTGCTGGGCGAGGTGTGGGAGGACGCCTCGCAGAAATTTTCCATGGGGCATTTGCGCAGCTACGTAAACGGCGCCGAGCTCGACTCGGTGATGAACTACCCGCTGCGCGGCATTGTGCTGGACTATTTGACGGGCAAGATCGCCGCCCCTGCCGCGGCGGATGCCCTGAGCGCCCTTCGGGAAAACTACCCCCCGCCCTTTTACTACGCCTGCCTCAACCTGCTTTCCACCCACGACGTGCCGCGGGCGCTCACGCTGCTCGGCGGCGGGCCGGACAAGGACTCGGGCCTCACGCGCGAGGAGCAGGCGCGGTTTTCGCTGCAGCCTCTGGCGCTCGCGCGCGCCAAGGCGCGGATGCGCCTGGCCTTTGCGCTGCTCTTTAGCCTGCCGGGCGTGCCCTGCATTTACTACGGCGACGAAGCTGGGCTGGAAGGGTGCATGGACCCCTTCAACCGCGCGCCCTTCCCCTGGGGAAAGGAGGACGCCGCGCTGCAGAGCCGGGTGGCCGAATGGTCCCGCCTGCGCCGCCGCACCGACGCTTTGACGCGCGGTCACGCCGCCTTTTTTGCCCCGGACAGCGAATTGCTGCTGGTGCTGCGCTTTGTGGCAAACGGCGAGGACGCGCTGGGCCAAAGCGCCGAAAACGGCGTGTATCTGCTGCTTGTGAACCGCTCCAAAGAGCTTCGCTACCTGCACGCCGACTTCCCCGCCCTGCTCAGGCAAAACGGCTACACCGGCGGGGAGGTGCCGCGCTCGGCCAAGCTGACCAAGCTGCTGTACGAAGGCGGCGATTCCACGGCCTTCAACGTGCTTTCGGGCGCGGCGCAGCTCGCCGTTGGGCCGGAGACCTGCGCGCTCTACCGGTTCGACGCCTGACGCCGCCCCATCGTTCCCGCCCAAAAAACAGGTCTTGCCGCGCCTGGAGTTTAAATTAGGAAAACCGCCATGAAACGCAAGACTTCCTTTTTGCAGGACTTTGCCGCCCCGGCAAGCGCCCTGCCCCCCACGCCTTTGGAAGAGTCACTCGCCGAAGCGGCGCGAACCGCCCCCGGCCCAGCCGAACAAAAAACCGCCCCGGTACCGTCCGAAGAAACCGCCGGTACAGCCCGAGGGCGGCGCGGCCTTGGCAAAAAAGGCGCGGCGCTGCTTTGCGGCGCGCTGCTGGCGCTCGCGCTGCTCTGCGCTTTTTTGCTGGAACTTCTGCCCGGCAGCACGGGCGTGGCAGACGTCGATTTTGAGTACAGCCTGATATACGACGGCCCCCTGCTCGACGCCCAGGGCGAAGTAGCGGCGCTTTGCGCCCACGACCCCGTGAGCGGGCAAAGCTACATCGTGGAGCTGCCCGACGGCGTGCGCCTGGCTACGCCCACCGGCAAGATCGGCCCCAGCAAGCTCAAAGAAGGCGCCCTGCTCTTTGTTTCGGCAGCCGAAAACGCCCTGCTCCCCGAGATGGACCCGCCCCACATTCTGCCCGACGTCATTTTGACCAAGGGGTTGAACTGACTTGGGCCGCTGTGAAAAAAACTTTGAGGAGGCCCCGCTTGCTGCTCGTTTTGTTCCTTCTCGTCCTCTGCCTGCTGTGGGCGCTTGTGGAACCGCACATCATCACCCTGCGCAGGGACGAACTCGCTTACCCCGCCCTTCCCCCGGGGTTGGAAGGGCTAAAGATCGCCTTTGTGAGCGACCTGCACTGCGACAGCCGCATGGCGCGCTGGCGGGTGGAACGCGCGGCCGAAAAGCTCGCCCGCCTGGCCCCCGACGTGGTGATTTTGGGCGGCGACTACGCCAACACCCAGGAGGGCGCCGCATTGTGCTTTGACGCTTTGGCTGGCCTTCGGCCAAAACACGGCGTATACGCCGTGCCCGGCAACCACGACGCCCGTTACCAGGGGCTTGCCGGGCTGTTGGAGCAACACGGCATCACCCCTTTGGTGAACGACTGCGCCCGCATTGAAACAGAAGCCGGCACGCTTGCTTTGGCCGGGCTGGACGACTTTTTGACCGGTTCCCCCGACCCGCAGCGGGCGCTGGCCCAGGCCGAAGGGGCGGACGCGCTGCTTTTGATCGCCCACAACCCCTTAGGCATCGCCCCGGCCGCGCCCTATTTGCCGGCGGGCAGCGTGGCCTACGCGCTGTGCGGCCACACCCACGGCGGGCAGGTGACCATCTTTGGCCTGTGGGGCCCGCTTTCGGAGCGCTTCTGCCCTGCCTATGCGCCTTTGTGGGCCGCCGAGGGGGGCGTTCCTACCCTGTACTCCAACGGCCTGGGCACCACGGCCATTCCCCTTCGCTTTTTCGCCCTGCCGCAGATCCACCTGCTCACCCTCGTTTCGGCTGAAAAGCAAGGTTGAGCCGGGGCTGTTGCAGAGCGGGCAAAGGCATCTCTGCCGCGCAGGCGCTTTCATCACAAAAAGGAGGTTTCCCCATGCTCATCAAACAGATCTCGGTCTTTATGCAGAACAAAAAAGGCTGCGTGGCGGAATTTTGCCGCCTGCTGGGCAGCCGCGGCATCGATATGGCCGCCACCACCATTGCCGACACCTCCTCTTACGGCATTCTGCGCGCCGTTGTCAAGGACACCCCGGCCGTTTTGAAGCTGCTGCGTGAAGAGGGGTATGAAGTTTCCTCCTGCGATGTGCTGGCCATTTTGGTGGACGACCGCGCCGGCGGCCTGGCCGCCGTGCTCACCGCCATGGATGACGCCGGCGTCGCGGTAGAATACCTGTATTCCGCCGTGCGGCATGTGGAGGGGCACAGTGTGGTCATTTTGCGGGTGGACGACGCCGCCCGCGCTCAAAGCGCCTGCGAGGCTTCCTGCCTGCGCACCCTTTCGGCCGGCGAGCTGCTGCCCGAATGAGCCCCTTGGCGCTTCCATAAAAGCAGCCATTGTTTTAAGATCTTCGTTCTTGGAGGTCCCCTTTGCAGCAGACGTTATTTCTGCGCGGCGTGCGGCTGACGGGCGAGCTGCCCAAGGGCAGCTACCTTTGCCGCCTGCCGGCCGTTTTGCACCTAAAGAAAACCGGCGGGCTGGATTTTAGCCGCCCCGCCACCATTTTTGTGGGTGAAAACGGCACGGGCAAGTCCACTTTGCTGGAGGCGCTCGCCGTAGCCGTGGGCTGCAACCCCGAAGGAGGCAGCAAAAACTTCGCCTTTTCCAGCGTCAGCACCCACTCCCCCCTTTATGCGGCGCTGACGGCCGTGCGGGGCGCCAGGCGGGAACGGGACGCCTTTTTTCTGCGCGCCGAGAGCTTTTACAATGCCTCCAGTTATGTGGACGAAATTGCCGAAGACGGGCCTTCCAAGGAGGACTTCCTGGCGCAGTACGGCGGGCGCTCGCTGCACGCCTGGTCCCACGGCGAAAGCTTCCTGGCGCTGGTGCAGCACCGCTTCCGCCCGGGCGGCCTGTATTTTTTGGACGAGCCCGAGGCCGCGCTTTCGCCCATGCGGCTTTTGACCTTGCTCTGTGAGCTAAACGCTTTGATAAAAGCCGGGGCGCAGTTTTTTCTGGCCACGCACTCCCCCATCCTCATGGCTCTGCCGGGCGCGCAGCTTTTGGAGCTGACCGAAAGCGGCATTTGTGAAGCCGCTTACGAAACCATCGAGCACGTGCAGATCACCAAGCGCTTTTTGAACGATCCGCAGGGCATGCTCCGCCGCCTGCTCGGGGACTGACCCCCATAGAAAAGCCCAAGGCCGTTTGGCCCTGGGCTTTGTTGCTAAAAAGCAGCGCTTGTTCAGAACTCGTAGCCTAAGCTGCGCAGCACCGAAAGCGGCACTTCCATGCGGCAGGTTTTGTTGGGATCCACCGCCTGGCAGATGCGAAGGTCGCCGCACAGGCTGAGCAGCATGCCGGCATCGCTGGGGGAAAGCTTTACTTCGCCGATCAAAAAGTCGCGCATTTGCAGCGTTGCGCCCTGAGCGGCGGCGTCCAGCCCCCCGGCAGAGCAGATGGCCATGGCGTGCTCTTGGGTGACCAAGAAGGGCAGCGGCAGCGGCCGCCCCTTGACCACGGTGACCCTCACCGTGACCTCGCCCGAGATCTCGGCCCCGCACACACACACCTCGCCATCGCCCATGACGGCGTGCAGGTCGCCCAAGGCCAGGAGCGCGCCGGGCACATTGACGGGCAGGTACAGCACGGCGCCTTCGCCGATCTTTTTGCAGTCCATATTGCCGCCATGGGCTTCGGGCGTGCCGGTGGCGACGGCTTCTTTTTCGGGCGCTGTGCCGATCACGCCGATCATCGGGCAGATGGGCAAACTGAGCGCGCTGTTAAACACCACCTTGCCTTCCGCGACCTTCAGGATCTTGGTGGATTCTTCTTTGGCGGCAAGGCCGGTAATGCCTTCGCCGGGGGCTTCCAAAATGACGGCCTGCTCCGCAAGGGCGATCTTTAAGATCTCGACCTTGAGCGTATCGCCGGGCTCGGCGCCCTCCACAAACACCGGACCGGTGGCGGGGTTGATGCGCGACCAGTCCAACCCGCCCATGCGGTCGGTCTCTTTGGTGATCTGGCCGCCGAAGCAGTCGGTAGTTTCAAAAACGATCTGATCTCCGTTTGCAGCGTGAGCGACAGGGGCATTCTCGGGCGACATGGCATAGATGGCGGTCTCGCGCTTGATGGTGAGCATGGTTCCCTCCTGTTTCAGATGTCGTTGTGCGGCGGTTCGCCGGTTTGTCTAAATTATAGCATATAGTCTTCCCCTGCAAAAGGACGAGCGCGCCGCATTTCAAAAGAGAATGGCCCAAAACAGGCCGCTCCCTCCTCCTTCTGCCGGCCCCAAAACGGCAGCCCTATGATTCCAAAGAAGACATGGTTTGGAAGCATTCCTCGCTGCCGTGGGCGCAGTGCAGCAGCACGTGTCCGCGGGCGGTCTCGGCGTAGAGGATATCGCCGATCCTGAGGCGGAGCACGCCGCGGGCGTTCTTGACCGTCAGCAGGGAACGGCCATTTTTAGCGGCCTGGGCCACCCCGCCTTCGATCACCTGAACAAAGCGCTCATACGTGACGGGCTTTTCCAAAAAGCGGTAAGCCTGCACCTCGTAGCCTTCCAGGGCGTATTGCAGCATGTTGGTGATGAAGATGATGACCGCTTCGCCTCCCTGTTCCCGAATGGTCCTGGCGGCCTGCATGCCGTTGCCCTGCGGCATCTCGATGTCCAGAAGGATCAGATCGCTGCCGTTTTTGCGGTGCTCCTCCAAAAGCTCCGCGCCGCTTTTGCACAGGGCCACTTCGAACTGCACGCCGGCTTCTTTGCCGTATTTCAGCAAAAAACCGTGGAGCGCGCGGCGCACTTCCGGTTCGTCGTCACAGATGATGATCTTGATCATGGCAGGTCTTTTTACAGGTCACTTGAAAAAAGCGCAGGGCGCAAAGTCTTCGCAAAGCCTCCTTCTTTCGGTTAACGCGCGCCCGCGCCCTTTTTGCGCCGCAGCACCACCGCCCAGGGCGAAAGCCCGCCGGCCTCCAGGCGCAGCTCGGCGGCAGGGAAAAAGCCGTTTTTGCGGGCGGCGCGCAGCAACACCGCCTTTTGCGTGGTGTAGCACAGGGCAAACCCATTGGGGGCGAGCAGATGGTCCATGCGGGCAAAAAGGCCGGCGTAAAAGCGGTCGTTGCCTTCCCGGCTGCCCACCCGCGTGCCGAAGGGCAGATTGGCGTACAGCTCGTCAAAAGGCGCGGCGGGCGAAAAGCGGAGGGCGTCCTGGTGCAGGATGCGCCCCACAACGCCGGCGGCCGCAAAGTTCTGCCGGGCGGCCAATACCGCCTGGCCGTCCACATCCACCCCCACGAGCGCGGCGCAGGGGGAGGCGCTTGCCCGTTCCAAAAGCAGCGTGCCCGACCCGCAGCAGGGGTCCAGCACGCGGGCGTTTTCCTTGGCGAAGGGCTTGGCAAAGCGCACCAGCGCCGCCGCCACCGCCGGGTCGATAGAGGCCGGAACGGCCGCTTTGCGGTAGGCAAAGCGCCTGTCCGCCCCCGGAAAGCGCAAAAACAGTTGGGGCGGGTCTTGGGCCTCACAACGCAGCTCAAAGTCGTAGGCCGAGGGGGAATTTTTCAAAAAAGTCAGGGGTGCCAAGCGTTCGAGCAAGCTGCGGCGCAGCGCCTGCCGTTCTTCCGGGCGGCCAGCGCGCACCTCCAGCCGGTAGCGGTAAAATTCCGCTTCCCCCAGGCACTCGCAGAGCACCGGCCGCGCCGCAAGCAGAGCCGCCGCAGGGCCGGGCGTTTGCCGGCTACCTGGCAAAGCGGGCAGCAGCAATTCCGAAAAACAGCGGAGTGAAAAGAGCGCGGCGCAGTCCGCGTCCTTTTGAAAAAAGCCCAACGGATGGCGCTCAAGCGCTATCCCCCGCTCTTTGGCCTCGTCGAGCAGCAGCGCCTCGCAGCCCCGGTGCACGGTCAGCAATGCGTCGTGCGGGGCAGAAAAGCCCAAAAAGGGCAGGGGCGGGCGCTCATCTGCGCGCGAAAGGGCGGCCGAAAGCGCAGAGGCAATGGCCGCTTCGTGCTTGGCGTCCTCGGGGCGGGAAGAGGGCGCGCGCTTTTGGGCAAACTCCCGCAAAAACGGCCCGGCCGCCGCAGCGCCCTGGCCCAGCGCCAAAAGGAGCGAGGGCAGCACGTACAGCGTGTCTTCATGCTCTATGGCCTCCTGTAGCGCGCTTTGGTCGCCGGGAAGGTACAGCGCGCCCAACAGGCGCGCGGCGTTTTTGCGCACTTTGGGCCGGGGGTCTGCGAGCAGCGCGCGCAGATCGGGGCGTTCCTTTCGGGCGTTCAGGTCTTTTTTGACCCGCTCGCTCTTTGCGAGCGCGCACAGCTCCGAAAGCGCGGCCTGCGGGTCCTCCCCCCAAACCGCCTGCCACAGCTCGTTCAGCCGCGCTGCCGGCAGGGGCGTGCGGGTGCGGCGGCCCTGCGCCGCCGGCCGCCCGGCCTTCATGCTTCCCCCGCGGCCGAAAGGTTCTCCCGCAGCACGGCCTGTGTGCCGTCGGCATTGGGCTCGGCCTTCATGGCGGCCCGGTAGCGCTCCCGGCCGCGGTACAGGGCAAACAGCGAAGAAAGCAGGCTTTCGCCCGTCAGCTCCTCCTGTTCCAGGCAAAGGGCAAAGCCCTTCTTTTCAAAGTAACGGGCGTTCAATATTTGGTCGCCCCGGCTTTGTGCGCGCGGCAGGGGCACGAGCAGCGCCGGCAGCGCCAGCGCCAGGAATTCGAAAATGGAGTTTGCCCCCGCGCGCGAAAGCGCGATGGCCGAGGCGGCAAACACATCTTTCAGTTCCGGCCCCACGTACTCAAACTGCCTGTAGCCCGGCGTGCCGGTGAGCGATTCGTTCACCTTGCCCTTGCCGCACAGGTGCGCCACA
>CALWSW010000043.1 GCA_944384305.1 uncultured Christensenellaceae bacterium | reverse complement strand
TACAGTACATGACCAGCTGAAAGGCCGGGGCGTTCAGCACCGCCAGGCGGTAGGAACGCTCGGCCGCCCGGCTCAGCGCTTCGTTGCTCGCCTCGAACTTTTCGGTCTCGTGCTCTTCCCTCACGTAGGACTTTACCACGCGAATGGCCGTAAGGTTTTCCTGCACGGTGCGGTTGACGAGGTCGACCGCCCGCTGCATCACAGAATACAACGGCCCCACCCGGCGCACGATCAAAAGCAGAATGACCGCCAGCACCGGTATGGCCACCAGAAAAATAAGGGCCAGCTCGGCGTTGATAAAAAACGAAGAAACCACTGCCGTAACCATCATAAACGGCCCGCGCACTGCCGGGCGCATCCCCACCGTAATGGAGTTTTGAATAGTGACGACATCCCCCGTCAGGCGCGTAACCAAAGAAGAGGTCTTGTACTTGTCGGCATTGCCAAAGGAAAAGCTCTGTACCTTTTGGTACTCCGCCTTCCGCAGTTCCGCCCCGAAGCCGTGTCCGCAGGCGGCGGTCAGCCGTGCGCTCAAAATACCCAGCACCATGGCGATCAGCCCGCAGGCGATCATCCACGCACCCTGGGTAAAAATGTAGCGCGTGTCGCCGTTAGCCACGCCGACGTCGATGATCTGCGCCATCATCAGCGGAATGATCAACTCAAAGATCGATTCCACCGCGATGCAAAGGATCGCTCCAATAGCGATCTTGCGGTAAGGTCTCATGTAATAGAGCAGTCTGCGAATCATCGCCCAAACACCCCGCATCATGGATTCATGCACGTTCAACCGTTGCACGCGCAACTATTCTACGCCCGGCGCAACTCCCTGTCAAGCAAAAAAACGCCCGGCCCGCTCGCTTGATTTGACTTTGCGAACGTGTTAGAATAACGACGTTATGATTCCCCTCTTTGCCCCGTTACCTGAAGAAAGGGTTGTTTATGGAAAAGACCCCCGCGTATCTTCGCGTTTACAACACGCTGCGCAGCCGCATCATTGAAGGCGACTACGCCATTGGCGAGCTTTTACCCGCAGAACCCGAGCTGGAACGGCAGTTCATGGTCAGCCGTACCACCGTGCGGCGGGCGGTGGAAATGCTCTCGCGCGAGGGGCTGGTGGAAGCCCGCCAGGGCAAGGGAACAACGGTCATCAACCACACGACCATTCAAAACATCAACACCGTTACCTCGGTCTCTGAGACCCTGCGCCACCGCGGCTGCGTGGTAGAGACTCAGGACGTCAGGATCGACACCCTGCCGGCCAACGCCCGCGTCGCCGCCGAGCTGCAGATCCCCCAGGGGCAGCCGGTGGTGTGCATCCAGCGCCTCAAGCTGGCCGATGGCTGCCCGGTGGCCTATCTGAAAAACTACCTGTTGCCCCAGCTCGTGCCCAACATCGAACAGCACGCCGGCCGGCTGGATAGCCTCTACCTCTTTTTAGAAGAGTATTACGGCCTTTCCATCGACGCCGCGCGCGACAGGATCTCTGCCCGCGCCGCCACTGAATCCGACGCCGCGCTGCTGCGTGTGCCCGCTGGCACGGCCCTCATTTACCTCACCCGCATCTGCTACAGCGGCGGCCGCGTGGTGGGGGCCGACCACTGCCGCATCGTGGGCAGCAAATACGAATTTGAAGTGTATATGACCGGCCGGCAAAAGTTTTGACCCCAGTGCCGCCCCTCCCTCCCCTGCGCACTCCAGACTGCGCGGGGGTTTTTGTTTGGCAAAGCCCCGCCGTACACTGCAAGCGCCCCAGCTCGACCACAGGCAGTTTCACTCGGCATTCAAATTCCCTGCGGAAAGGTCTTGATCTTTAAACATAATTACGTTATTATGTAGTTACGTCATGACATAGCTACTTATCCTTCACTTTAGGAGGCACTCACCATGAATCAGCAGGAAATCCTTAAAACCATTCACCGCCGGGTAGACGTCAGCGGCGTGCGCGCCGACGTCAGCCTGCAGGAACTGGATCAGATTGTCAAAGCCGCCAAGCACTACCAATTCATCTGCGCTTTTGCTATGCCCTGCTTTACCGCCCGGCTGGTGGAGATGCTCAAAGACGAGCCCGACATCCGCGTGGGCGCGACCGTCGGCTTCCCCTCGGGGGCGGACACCACCTTTATCAAGGTCCAAAGCGCCAAGGAGCAGATCGCCATGGGCGTGGACGAATTGGACATGGTCATCAACGTCGGCGCAGCAAAGAGCGGCCGCTTCGACCTGGTGGAAGAAGACATCCGCGCCGTGGTGGAAGCAGCCGAAGGCAAATACCCCGTAAAGAGCATCCTGGAGATCGCCTATTTGACCGACGACGAGATCCGCCGCGCGAGCGAAGCCGCCGTGCGGGCCGGCGTCACCTACGTAAAGACCGGCACCGGCTGGGCCAACAAGCCCACTACGGTGGAGACCGTGCGCCTCATCAAGAGCACCATCGGCGACGCCGCCAAGATCAAGGCCGCTGGCGGGGTGCGCACGCTCGACACCATGCTCGAAATGATCGAAGCCGGCTGCGACCGCTTTGGCATCGGCCTGCGCTCCATCCTCAGCATCATGAAGGAAGTGGACGGGCGCCTCGGCCGGCAGGATGACTTTGCCCTTTAAACAAAACACGAATCTTTTGCGGCCCCTGCACCCCTTTTTATGAGCGGCCGCTTTGCACAGCACAAAAATACCGAAAGGAGCCCTCTTTCATGAAGTACATCCTCTCTTACGACCTGGGCACCGGCGGCACCAAGGCCTCGTTGTTTGACGCCGAAGGCCGTTCCTGCGCCAGCACGTTCGTTTCCTGCGACACTTTCTACCCCCAGGACCTTTACCACGAGCAGCGCCCCGAAGACTGGTGGAACTCTGTGGTAAAGAGCACGCAGGAGCTGTTAAAGGCCTCCCAGATCGACCCCAACGAGATCCTCGCCCTGGCGGTCTCGGGGCACAGCCTGGGCGTCACCCCCGTGACGGCCGACGGCACGCTTCTGACCGAATACACGCCCATTTGGTCGGACGGCCGCGCCCACGCGCAGGCGGCCCGCTTCTTTGAGACCATCGATGAGGAATCCTGGTACCTCGCCACCGGCAGCGGCTTCCCCGCCGGCCTGTACGGCATCTTCAAGATCATGTGGCTCAAGGACAACCACCCCGACCTGTACGAGCGCGCAGCCTGCTTCCTGGGCACCAAGGACTACGTCAACTACCGCATGACCGGCGTTATGGCCACCGACCACAGCTACGCTTCCGGCAGCGGCGTGTACAACCTCAAGGGCCGCCATTATGTAGACGAATACATCGCCGCCTCGGGCGTCGATCCCGCCAAGCTCCCCCGTATTTGCGAATCGGCCGACATTCTGGGCACCCTCACCCCCGAAGCGGCACAGGAGCTGGGCCTGCCCCAGTCCGTCAAGGTGGCGGCCGGCGGCGTGGACAATTCCTGCATGTGCCTGGGCGCAGCCTGTACCCACGACGGCGACGCCTACACCTCGCTGGGCTCCTCGGCCTGGATCGCCGTGTCCTCCTACGAACCCATCGTCAACGCCGCCAAGCGCACCTACGTGTTTGCCCACTGCATCCCCGGCATGTTCACCTCGGCCACCAGCATTTTCTCGGCCGGCAACAGCTTCCGCTGGTTCAAAAACACCTTCTTCCAGCCCTTGGAAAAAGAGGCCGAAGCGCAGGGCAAAGACGTGTACGACCTGCTCACCGCCATCGCCTCGCAGTCGCCTGCGGGCAGCCGGAAGATCGTCTTTAACCCCAGCCTGGCCGGCGGTTCGGGACTGGATAAATCCACCTATGTGCGCGGCTGCTACACCGGATTGGTGCTGGGCACCACCCAGAGCGACATGGTGCGCGCCACGCTCGAGGGCATTTGCCTGAATTTGCGCATGGCCATGGACATCATGTCCGAAAACGTCACCCTTTCCGACGAGATGCTCATCGTGGGCGGCGGTGGCAAGAGCCAGTTCTGGCGCTCGCTCTTTGCCAGCATCTACAACAAGACCATCATCGAGACCAACGTCGGCCAGGACGCCGCCGCCCTGGGCGCGGCCGCCGTCGCCGCCGTGGGCTGCGGGCTGTGGGACAGCTACGACCGTGTGCGCGATGTGCACGAGCGCCGCGGCGCCATTGCCCCCGACCCTGCCGACAACGCCGTGTACGAAGCTCTGCTTCCCGTTTTCTCCAAGATTTGCGACATCCAAAGCGACATTGGCGACATGCTCCAATCGCTCGAGCTGCCCGGCTGCTGAGCCTGCTTGGCACCTTTGGGACGGGCCGTTTTCCATTCCCAAAGGCCCGCCACACAAAAACGCCCCCTTACACGAGGGGGCGTTTTGCCGTTTGAAACGAGAGGGCCAAGCGAAGGGTAAAAGACCCCGCGAAATAGGGCGGCAGCCTATTTTGCGGCAGCTCCCCTTCTGTTCTTTGTCCGCGGCCCTTACACCTTGTGGTAGAGCTTTTTGGTCTGGTACACCGGCTCGCAGGTAAGGTCCATGCCCAGCTTGCGGTAGGTCGAGCTGTCCGCCGCCGAAAGGATGACCGTAGAGTGCGCAGCCAAGCCCCGCAATTTTCCGATCTGCTGCATGGCAATCTCGGCCTTGGGGTCGGTGGTGGCGCACACCGAAAGGGCGATGAGCACCTCGTCCATGTGCAGCCTGGGGTTGTGGTTGCCCAAATGGTTGACCTTGAGGTCCTGAATGGGCTCGATGAGCGACGGCGCGATGAGGTGCACTTCGTCCTCGATGCCGCCCAGGGCCTTTAAGGCGTTTAAGAGCGCCGCAGCCGAAGCGCCGAGCAGCGCCGAAGTTTTGCCGGTAATGATCTGCCCGTCCGGCAGCTCGATGGCCGCGCCGGGCTGGCCGGTCTCTTCGGCGACTGCCAGCGCCGCACCGATCACCGGCCGCTCTTCCATGCTCGCGCCGGCCTGCTTGAAGATCATCTTGATCTTTCCCAGCGCCGTTTCGTCCCGCAGGCCCTGGCGCACCGCGCACTTTTCGGCAAAGAAGCGGCGGATGATCTCCTGCCGGGAAGCGGCGCGGCAGACCTCGTCGTCCATAATGCAGTTGCCGGCCATGTTCACCCCCATGTCGGTGGGGGACTTGTAGGGGCACTCGCCGTAAATGCGCTCGAACATCGCTTCGAGCACGGGGAAGACCTCGACGTCGCGGTTGTAGTTGACAGCGGTCTCGCCGTAGGCTTCCAGGTGGAAGGGGTCGATCATGTTGACGTCGTTGAGGTCGGCGGTGGCGGCCTCGTAGGCGAGGTTGACAGGGTGCTTCAAAGGCAGGTTCCAAATGGGGAAGGTCTCGAACTTGGCGTAGCCTGCGCGCACCCCGCGCTTGTGCTCGTGGTAAAGCTGCGAAAGACAGGTGGCCATTTTGCCGCTGCCCGGGCCGGGCGCGGTCACCACCACCAATTTGCGGGTGGTCTCCACAAAGTCGTTTGCGCCGTAACCCTCGTCGCTGACGATGCGCTCGATGTCCGAAGGGTAACCTTCAATGGGATAGTGGAAAAACACTTTGACGCCCAATTTTTGCAGCCGTTCGCTGAAGATGTGCGCGGCCGGCTGGTTCTGGTAGCGGGTGATGACCACGCTGCCCACGTACAGCCCAATGTCCCGAAAAGCGTCGATGAGGCGCAGCACGTCCAGGTCGTAGGTGATGCCGATGTCGCCCCGCACCTTGTTCTTTTCGATGTCGTTGGCGTTGATGGCAATAACGATCTCGGCCTCGTCCTTCAGTTCGAGCAGCATGCGCACCTTGCTGTCCGGCTCAAAGCCGGGCAGCACGCGCGAGGCGTGAAAATCGTCGAACAGCTTGCCGCCAAACTCCAAATAGAGCTTGCCGCCAAACTGCGCCAGCCGCCGCCGGATCTGTTCAGACTGCATCTTCAGGTATTTTTCGTTGTCAAACCCAACCTTTTTCACGCTTCCCCTCCTGCCGCTTTGCGGCCCGTCTTTCGTTTCGCCGTTTTGACCTCAGTGCCTTTAGTAGACAAAAACCGCCTTAAATTATACCAGCACACCGCCGCACAACTCAAGTCCCAACACGGCCTTTCCGCCGCTTTTTCTCCGCCGTGCGGTCCAGGCGCTGCCGCAAAATGGGCCGCCGCCTATTTTGCGCGTTTTTCACCGTTTGCTTGGCCACCTCTGCTTTGCACAAACCAAGCGGAAAAGGGGCTGCTGCAAAATAGATTTAAGAAGGGGAGCCTGGCTTTTGCCGGACTTCCCAGAGCGTCGATAAAGCCCACAACCGCAAGAATTGCTTGATTTTAGAAAAATGATGGGGCAATTCTTGCTTCCATTGTCAGCTACACTTGCAAATCTCGGTCACTTACTACTGTGTAAGCTCCCTCATTTGCAAGCTTGCTTTCTCGACTTGCGGGTTTTCTCAACATCAAATCAGCCTGTCGACTTTTTCGACAGGCTGAGGGAGCCCGGCGTTTGCTGGGCTCCCCTTCTTTAGGATCGTTCGCGCGTTATTGCCGTTTACTTAAAGTACTCCACGGCCGACTCAAACAGCCCCATGTCGTACCTGCCAGGCACGTTCTGGTACAAACCGGCGTCATAGCGCTCGGAATGGCCCATTTTGCCCAGCACGCGGCCGTCCGGGCTGGTGATGCCCTCAATGGCCGCCGCCGAACCGTTGGGGTTGAAGCGGATGTCAAAGGTCGGCTCACCGTCCAGGCCGACGTACTGCGTGGCGATCTGCCCGTTCTTTGCGAGCTCTGCGATCAGCTCG
Source organism: uncultured Christensenellaceae bacterium (assembly GCA_944384305.1). GTDB lineage: Bacteria > Bacillota > Clostridia > Christensenellales > CALWSW01 > CALWSW01. The sequence continues at coordinate 7,394 of CALWSW010000043.1, read as the reverse complement.
TCCGAGGCGAAGAAACGCCCTTCGCCGTGCGAAATGGGCACGGTGTACACCTCGCCCACCTGCGTCTTTTTGAGCCAGGGCGAGCGGTTAGAGGCCACGCGGGTGCGCACCAAGCGGGACTGGTGGCGGCCGATGGTGTTGTAGGTGAGCGTGGGGCAGGAAGCGTCGGTGTCGATGATCTTCCCATAGGGCACCAGGCCAAGCTTGATGAGCGCCTGGAAGCCGTTGCACACGCCGCACATCAGCCCGCCGCGCTCGTCCAGCAGCGCTGTGACCGCCTCTTTGACGGCGGCGTTGCGGAAGAAGGCCGTGATGAACTTGCCCGAGCCGTCCGGCTCGTCGCCGCCCGAGAACCCGCCGGGAATGAAGATGATCTGCGACTCTGCGACCCGTTTGGCAAACCCTTCCACCGAGCGGGCAATGCCCTCGGCCGTGAGGTTGTTGACCACGAAGATCTCGGCCTGCGCCCCCGCAGCTTCCATGACCTTGGCGGTGTCGTACTCGCAGTTCGTGCCGGGGAACACCGGAATGAGCACCTTGGGCCTTGCCACGCGCAGCGCGGGGGAAGGCCAGGCGTCCGCTGCAAATCCGTAAGTCTGAGGCTTCTTTTCTTCGGCCTTGACCTCGGTGGGGTAGACCGATTCCAGCTTGCCCTCGTAGATCTTCAACAGCTCCGCAAGCGTCACGCGCTCGCCGGCCGCTTCTATGGCCGCCTCTTCGGTGGTGTAGCCCAGCACCCGTCCGCGGACGGCCTGGGGGTCGTTCATCTCCAGCACAAAGGCGCCGTAACGGTAGTCAAAAATGGTCTCGGGCAAAATGGTGCCGTCAAACCGGAAGCCAATGCCGTTGCCAAAGGCCATCTTCATGACCGCTTCGCCAACGCCGCCGAAGCCCACGGCATAAGCCGCGGCCAATTTCCCGGCGCGCGCCATCTCGGTCACCTGGGCAAACACCGCCTTGACGCACTCGGGGTCGGGCAGGCCGGCCTTGTTGCAGGGCGGCTCCAGCAGGCAGACCACATGCCCAGCGCCCTTGAATTCAGGGGTGAGCAGGTTCTGCACCTTTTCGGTGGTCACGGCAAAGGAGACCAGCGTGGGCGGCACGTCGAGCTGCTCGAAGCTGCCGCTCATGGAATCCTTGCCGCCAATGGCCGCCACGCCCAAGTCGAGCTGGGCCGAGAAGGCGCCCAGCAGCGCGGCAAAGGGCTTGCCCCAGCGCGCCGGGTCGTGGCCGGGCTTTTCAAAATACTCCTGCAGGGTCAAATAGGTCTCGTCGAAGGACGCGCCGGCGGCAATGAGCTTGGAGAGCGACTCCACCACCGCCAAATACGAAGCGTGGAAGGGGCTCTTTTCGGCGATCATGGGGTTGTAGCCCCACGCCATGAGTGAGCAGGTATCGGTGTGGCGCTTTTCGACCGAGATTTTGTGCGCCATGGCCTGAATAGGCGTGAGCTGGTACTTCCCGCCAAAGGGCATAAACACCGTGCCCGCGCCGATGGTCGAGTCGAACCGTTCCGAAAGCCCGCGCTTGGAGCAAACGTTCAAATCGCCCGCCATACGGCGCAGGTTTTCGGCAAAGCTGCCCTCGGCCCTGCGCTGGTAGGCTTGCGGCGCCGCGGGCGCGACCGCAGTGTGCTTGGGCGCGCCGTTGGAAGAAAGGAACTCGCGCGAAATATCCACAATGGTGCGGCCGTTCCAGCGCATCACCAGCCTGGGGTCGCTCTGCACGCGCGCCACCTGCACCGCTTCCAGGTTCTCGCCTTCGGCCAGTTCCATAAAGCGGGCAGCGTCCTTCTCTTCCACCACCACGGCCATGCGCTCCTGCGACTCGCTGATGGCCAGCTCGGTGCCGTCCAGGCCGTCGTACTTCTTCAGCACGGCGTTCAGGTCGATCTCCAGCCCGTCGGCCAGCTCGCCGATGGCCACCGAAACGCCGCCCGCGCCGAAGTCGTTGCAGCGCTTGATGAGGCGGGAAGCCTCGGCGTTGCGGAACAGGCGCTGCAGCTTGCGCTCTTCGGGGGCGTTGCCCTTCTGCACCTCTGCGCCGCAGGTCTCGAGCGAAGACAGGTTGTGCGATTTGGAGGAGCCCGTCGCGCCGCCGCAGCCGTCGCGGCCGGTGCGGCCGCCCAGCAAAATGACGGCGTCGCCCGCCTCGGGGCGTTCACGGCGCACATTTTCGGCCGGCGTAGCGGCGATGACCGCGCCGATCTCCATGTGCTTGGCGGCGTAGCCATCGTGGTACAGTTCGTCCACAATGCCGGTCGCCAGGCCGATCTGGTTGCCATACGAGCTGTAGCCCGCAGCGGCGGTGGTGACGATCTTGCGCTGGGGGAGCTTGCCCTGAATGGTCTCGCTCACTGGGCGGGTGGGGTCGGCCGCGCCGGTGATGCGCATGGCGGCGTATACGTAAGAGCGGCCGGAAAGCGGGTCGCGGATGGCGCCGCCAATGCAGGTGGCCGCGCCGCCGAAGGGCTCGATCTCGGTGGGGTGATTGTGGGTCTCGTTCTTAAAGAGCAGCAGCCACTGTTCGGGCTTGCCGTCCACCTCCACCTCCACCTTTACCGTGCAGGCGTTGATCTCCTCCGACTCGTCGAGCTTGTCGAGCTTGCCCTCGGCCTTCAGCACGCGCGTGGCCAGCGTGGCGATGTCCATCAAATTCACGGGCTTGGTGCGGCCCAGCTGCCTGCGCGCCTCCAAATAGCGCTCATACGCCGATTGCAGCAGCTCGTCTTCAAACTTTGCGTCCGCAATGGCCGTCAAAAACGTCGTGTGGCGGCAGTGGTCCGACCAGTAGGTATCGATCACCTTGATCTCGGTGATGGTGGGGTCTCGCCCTTCCTTCTGGAAATAGTCGCGGCAGAAGCGCAGGTCGTCCAGATCCATGGCCAGGCCGTTTTCGCGGTGAAAGGCGGCAAGGCCGGCTTCGTCGAGCGCTGTAAAGCCCGCCAAAGTCTTTACCGTGGTGGGGATGTCGTAGGAGACCGCCAGCGTTTCCACCGGCTCCAGCGAAGCCTCCCGGCTCTCCACGGGGTTGATGACGTATTTTTTGACCGCCGCCACCTCTTCTTCGGTCAAGCTGCCGTACAAGGCGTAGACCCTGGCGGTGCGCACCGTGGGGCGCTCGCCCTGGGAGATGATCTGGATGCACTGCGCGGCCGAGTCGGCGCGCTGGTCGAACTGCCCGGGCAAATACTCCACGGCGAACACCACCGCGCCCTCCGTGCCGGTCAATTCGCTGGTCACCACGTCGAGCTGCGGCTCGGAAAACACCGTGCGCACCGCCGTTTCAAACAGCGCGGGGTCGATGTTCTCCACGTCGTAACGGTTCAAAAGCCGCACTTTTTCCAGGCTCTGAATGCCCAGGAAGGAAACGGCGTCGTTTCTAAGCGCTGCGGCCTCGTTGTCCAGGCCGGGCTTTTTTTCTACAAAAACTCGGTAAACCATCAGTCCTCCATCGCCGCCAAAGCCCGGCGTCCAATGTCTGTGCGGCAATAGCCGTTGGCAAACTCCACTTTGCCGGCCAAAGCGTAGGCCTTTGCCACCGCCTCCTGCAGCGTGGGGGCCGTCTGGGTCACGCCCAACACGCGGCCGCCGTCGCTGTAGAGCTTGCCGTCCTGTTCCCTGGCGCCGGCCACGTAGATCTCGCCGCCCTCGTAATCTGCGGGAAGCGTGATGGGGCAGCCCTTTTCGTAGGCCTGGGGATAGCCCTTGGAGGCGAGGATGACGCAGCAGGCCGCGCCGCTGTCAAACTCCACGGGCACGTCCTTCAAGCGCCCCTCTGTCACGGCGCGCATCACGGTGAACAGATCGCTCTTTAAGAGCGGCAGCACCACCTGGGTCTCGGGGTCGCCGAAGCGGCAGTTGTACTCGATCACCTTCGGGCCGTCTTTGGTGATCATCAGCCCGAAGTACAAACAGCCCTGAAAAGGCCGGCCTTCGGCCTTCATGGCGCGGATTGTGGGCAGGAAGATGCGCTCCATGCACTCGCTGGCCACCGCCTCGGTGTAGTAGGGGTTGGGGGCCACGGTGCCCATGCCGCCGGTGTTTAAGCCCTCGTCGTTGTCCAGCGCGCGCTTGTGGTCCATGGAAGAGACCATGGGGACCAGGGTCTCGCCATCGGTAAAGGCCAGTACCGAGACCTCCGGCCCGCTCAAAAACTCCTCCACAACGATCTTTTCGCCGCTGTGGCCAAAGGCCTTGTCCACCATCATGCTCTTGATGGCTTCCTCGGCTTCTTCGCGGGTGCTGGCGATCACCACGCCCTTGCCCAGGGCCAATCCGTCGGCCTTTACAACGGTGGGAATGGGGCATTCCTTCACGTAGTCCAGGGCCTCTCCCACATCGGTAAAAATGCGGTACTGCGCCGTGGGAATGCCGTACTTGTGCATGAGCTCTTTGGCAAAGGCTTTGCTGCTTTCAATGACCGCCGCGTTTTTGCGGGGGCCAAAGCAGGGAACGCCCGCGGCGTTCAGAGCGTCCACCGCGCCCAGGGCCAGCGGGTCGTCGGGCGCCACCACAGCGTAGTCCACACGGTGCTCCACCGCGAATTTTACGATGCCGTCGATGTCCTTTGCGCCGATGGGGACGCACACCGCGTCACGCGCGATGCCGCCGTTGCCGGGCAAACAGTAAAGCTCGGTGATCTCGGGGCTCTTTTTCAGGGCTTTGACGATGGCGTGCTCCCGGCCGCCGCTGCCCACTACCAGTACCTTCATGGGTCATCCTCCGCTCGATGATAATCAGAAAAAAACCGTAAAACAGGGCAAGAGCGGCGCAAAAAGACTCGTCGCGCCGCCCAAGGGGGGTAAGATCAATGGTGGAACAGGCGCATGCCCGTAAAGGCCATGACCATGCCGTACTTGTCGCACTGGCCAATGACCTGCTCGTCGCGCACCGAACCGCCGGGCTGGGCCACGTAGGTCACGCCGCTGCGGCGGGCGCGGTCGATGTTGTCGCCAAAGGGGAAGAAGGCGTCGCTGCCGAGCGAAACGCCCGAGATCGTGGCCAAATAGGCCTTTTGCTCCTCTTTGGTAAAGGGCGCAGGGCGGGTGGTAAAGTACTGCTGCCACGCGCCTTCGGCGAGCACGTCCTCGTCGTCGTCCGAAATGTACACGTCGATGGCGTTGTCGCGCTCCGGCCGGCCCAATGTGGGCAAGAACGGCAGGTCCAGCACCTTTTCGTGCTGGCGCAGGTGCCAGATGTCGGCCTTGTTGCCGGCCAGCCGGGTGCAATGGATGCGGGACTGCTGCCCCGCGCCCACGCCGATGGCCTGCCCGTCCACGGCGTAGCACACCGAGTTGGACTGCGTGTACTTCAGGGTGATGAGCGCCACGATCAGATCCCGCACCGCGCTTTCGGGCAGCGCCTTGTTCTTGGTGACGATGTTTTGCAGCAGCGCGGCGTCGATCTTAAAGTCGTTGCGGCCCTGCTCAAAGGTCACGCCGTATACCTGCTTGTGCTCGAGCTTGGCAGGCACGTAGGCAGGGTCGATCTGGATGATGTTGTAGTTGCCCTTGCGCTTGGACTTCAAGATCTCCAGCGCCTCGGGCTCGTAGCCGGGGGCAATGATGCCGTCCGAGACCTCGCGCTTGACGAGCTTGGCCGTGGTCACGTCGCACACGTCGCTCAGGGCGATAAAATCGCCAAAAGAGCTCATGCGGTCGGTGCCGCGGGCGCGGGCGTAGGCGCAGGCCAGGGGCGAATCGTCCAGGCCCTCGATGTCGTCCACAAAGCAGGCCTTCTTCAGCGCTTCGGGCAGCGGGCTGCCCACGGCGGCGCTGGTGGGACTGACGTGCTTAAAGGAGGTAGCGCAGGGCATGCCGGTCGCCTCCTTCAGCTCTTTGACCAGCTGGTAGCTGTTGAAGGCGTCCAGAAAATTGATGTACCCCGGCCGGCCGGAAAGGATGGCAAAGGGCAGGTCGGAACCGTCCGCCATAAACACCCTGGCGGGCTTCTGGTTGGGGTTGCAGCCATACTTCAGTTCAAATTCCTTCATTGCGCCCTCCTCACACGTTCTTGTTGAACAGGTAGGTCTTGGTCTCGCCGGTCTTCAGGTCCACGCCCTTGACGCACAGCGAGATCTTGTTTTCGGCGTTGAGCGCCTCCCACACGTCCTTGGCAAAAGCCGCCGTGTCGTTGGGCACGGCCACCGCTTCGGGCTCGCCCGCAAAGGAGGGCAGGGGGTCGCCGTCGTGCACGTAGGTGTGCACAAAGTGCCCCTGGCCGGGCACGCCGCAGTACTCAAAGGTCTGGCGGGTGCAGCAGTCCGAACCGGCGGCCTGCTTTTTGAGCACGCTCAGGCTGTAGGCAAACTCACCGCCGTCAAACTCCACCATGCCGCTGATGCGGGGGGTGAAGTTAGGATCGTCGGGCTCATAGGTGCGGGTGCGCAGGGCCGCTTCAAAGCTCAGCCCTTCGGAAAGGTAATCGCAGATGGTGTCGGTCTGGTCGCCGTTGGTGACCACCAGCCGGTTTTCCAGCGTGCGGATGGGGGAATAGATGATGAGCGACGGGTCTTTGACCTTGGAAGCGTCGAAGGGGTAGATGGTGATGCCCTCGCCCTCTTCTTTGAAGACGCGGTTGCGGCTGTTTTCCGAACGGCCCATAATGAAGTAGACCACCACCGCCTGTTTGCCGTCCTGTGTGCGGCCGATCATAATGCCCCGGCCGGCGTAAGCGTTCCCTTTGAGAAGCTCCGTAAGCGCTGTGTACGCCATGTGTTTCTGATTCTCCTTTCCGTATTTTCCGCTCGTTGCGCCCGCGCGCCTTTTTCAGCGTTCTTCCTGCAAAAGCTTCTGGCAAACCAGCTCTGCCGCCCTGGGCAGCAGCAGCCATTCGGCCTCCTCCATCACGCGCTTTTGCAGCACTTCGGGCGTGTCTCCTTCCTTTACTTCCACAGCCTTTTGCAAAAGGATCTTTCCGCCGTCGGGCACCTCGTTCACGTAGTGCACCGTGGCGCCCGTGACCTTCACGCCGTACTGCAGCGCCGCCTCGTGCACCTTCAGCCCGTAATACCCCGCCCCGCAGAAAGAGGGGATGAGCGAGGGGTGGATGTTGATGATGCGGCCCTCGTAACGCCGGGTGAACTCCGCGCTGAGGATCTTCAAAAACCCGGCCAGCACAACAAGGCCGATGTTCTCTTCCAAAAGCAGCGCGCAGAGCTCCTCTTCAAACGCCGGGCCGCTCTGGGTGAGCGCCACGGCGCGCACCCCGGCCTTCTTTGCGCGTGTCAGGGCATAGGCGTTTTGCTTGTTCGAGACCACCAGGGCGATCTCGCCGCTGGTGATGGCGCTCCCCTGCGCGTCCAGCAGGGCCTGCATGTTCGTGCCCCCGCCCGAGACCAGAACGGCAATACGGATCTTCTTCAGCATAGCGTCACGCCCTCGTCAGAAGCGA
>CALWSW010000042.1 GCA_944384305.1 uncultured Christensenellaceae bacterium | reverse complement strand
ACTCAACTATAACCGATGAGACCTTATCCTTCATCTTTTTTACTTCTTCTGTCCAATATGTATTGTACTCCTACACGGCTTTTCCGTCTGTTGAGGCTAGGCACTTTGACAAACCGGTGGCCGAAGAGCTAAAATGAAAGCAACGCATTACAAAAATTCATAAGCAGGGAGAACTATGCCATGAAAAAAGAAGCGCCGGTCTTTACGGGAACGCTCAGAAAGCACATGATCACCGTGCCCGAGGTAATCCAGGAAGTGAGCGGCATCAATATTTTCGGCAAGCTCATCAAGTCGCTGGTGTTCACCACCGACGTGGCCATCGTGCGCAACATCAACGCCAACGCCGTAATGGCCATTTACCCCTTTACGCCCCAGCCCGCCATTTCCCACGCCATCATTGCCGCGGCAGAAATGCCGGTGTTCTGCGGCGTGGGCGGCGGCACTACCAAGGGAAAACGGGTCATCAACCTCGCGCGCGACGCAGAATTTCAGGGCGCGACCGGCGTGGTGGTAAACGCCCCCACGCCCGACGAAACCATTTACCGCCTGAACGAGGTGGTGGACATTCCCATTGTGGTGACGGTGGTTTCCGAGCTGACCGACATTCAGGCCCGCCTGGACGCCGGGGCCTCCATCCTCAACGTTTCGGGTGCGGCCAAGACCCCGGCCATTGTGGCGGCCATCCGCGAAAAATTCCCCGATGTACCCATCATCGCCACAGGCGGCAGCACCGAGGAGAGCATTCGAAAGACCATTGACGCCGGCGCCAACGCCATCACCTACACGCCGCCGACCTCGGCGCAGCTTTTCCGCGAGATGATGGTGCGCTACCGCCTGGACTGTGAGGCCGAGCACAAAGAAGTGCACGGCAAGCACGACGTGTAACGCCTGTTGTGTTTGGATTTTGCCGCCGGCCGGCATGGGTTTTAAAAGAGTTTGGCCGGCATGAGCTTTTGCGGCCCCGGCGCCTTGAACGCTGGGGCCGGCTTTCTCTGCGTTCTGCTTTAAAAACCCGGGGCACACTTTTATAAAACCGGGGAAGCGGCGGCTTTTTGCGCGGCAGAGCTGAACTGTATGAAGGAAGGGGGTTTACAGGAAGCAACAGTGCTGTTAAAATAAAAAAAGTGCACAAGACTGTTTCCTTTTGAACTTCTTTTACAGTTTTCATATCATACGGCGCTATGGACCTGCGGTACTCTGTTGCAGGCCTGGTTATGCGCCGTATCAGCACACCCAATATTATCCGAGGGGGAACATATCCTATGAAAGTCTACGAAACCGACAAGATCAGGAATATCGGCATGATCGGCCACGGCGGCGAGGGCAAGACCACGCTGACCGAGGCAATGCTGTTCACGACTGGCGCGATCTCGCGCATGGGGAGCACCGATTCCGGCACGGCCACCACGGACTACGATCCGGAAGAGACCAAGCGCCACATTTCCATTGGCGCGGCGCTCGCTCCCATGGAGTGGAACGGCCACAAGATCAACGTCATCGACGCGCCTGGTTATTTCGATTTTGAAGGCGAAGTGGAAGAGACCATGCTGGTCGCCGACGCCGCCCTCATCGTGGTGGGCGCTGTTTCGGGCGTTACGGTGGGCGCCGAAAAGGCCTTTGCCCGCTGCAAGGAAAAGGAGACCCCCCGCGCGTTCGTCGTGAACCGCATGGATACTGAAAACGCCAACTTCGAAAAGGTGTTCACCGCCCTGCGCGAACAGTTCGGGCCTTCTGTGGTGCCCATGCAGCTGCCCATCCTCAAGGGCGAGTCCTTTGTGGGCTACGTGAACATTGCAAGCGGCACGGCCTATGAATTTGCCGGCAGCAGCGTGAAGAAGATCGACGTGCCCGACAATCTGGCCGCCGAGGTGGAAGAGTACCGCGGCATTTTGACCGAGACCGCTGCCGAAAGCTCGGAAGAGCTGATGGAAAAGTACTTTGAAGGCGAAGAGTTTACCGAGGACGAGCTGAACAGCGGCATTCGCGCCGGCATCCTTTCGGGCAGCCTCACGCCCGTGCTGTGCACGGCCGCCGCGCCCCAGCTGGCCATTTCCTCGCTGCTCGACATGATCGTCACCTTCATGCCCGCGCCCAACGAGCACGCGCCCAAGCAGGGCAAGACCGCCGGCGGCGACGACGCCGAACGCGCCTGCTCGAACGACCAGCCCTTCTCGGCGCAGGTGTTCAAGACCCTCACCGACAACTTCGTGGGCAAGATCTCGCTCTTTAAGGTGTATTCGGGCAAGATGACCGTGGACACCCCGCTGTATAATCCCAACAGCGAAAAGTCGGAAAAGGCCGGCAACCTGTACTACATGCTGGGCAAGAAGACCTACAACATCGACGCCATCTGCGCGGGCGACATCGGCGCGCTGGCCAAGCTGCAGTACACCTCGACGGGCGACACGCTGTGCGACCCCAACAACGTCATCGTTTACCCCGCCATCGAGTTCGCCGAACCCGCCATTTCCATGGCTGTTACCGCCAAGAAGCGCGGTGAAGAAGACAAGGTGTACGGCGGCTTGAACAAGCTGATGGAAGAAGACGGCACCTTCCGCCTGGAAAAATCGCCCGACACTGGCGACATGCTGCTTTCGGGCGTGGGCGAGATGCACCTGGACGTCATCTGTGCCAAGCTGAAGAACAAGTTCAACGTGGAAGCGCAGCTCGACGACCCGCGCATCGCCTACCGCGAGACCATTCGCAAGTCGGCCGAGGCCGAAGGCAAACACAAGAAGCAGTCGGGCGGCAGCGGCCAGTTCGGCGTGGTGCAGATGCGCTTTGAGCCCCTGACCAACGGCGAAGACTTTGAATTTGTGAACGCCATCGTCGGCGGCGTGGTGCCCAAGGAATACATCCCCGCGGTGGAAAAGGGCACGCGCGAAGCCATTCAGAAGGGCGTGCTGGCCGGTTACCCCATGACCGGCATCAAGGCCACGCTGTACGATGGCAAGTACCACCCCGTGGACTCCAAGGAAGTGGCCTTTAAGTCGGCGGCGCGCCTGGCCTACAAGGCTGCCTGCGCCAAGGCCCAGCCCACCCTGCTCGAGCCCATTTACAGCTACCGCGTGGTGGTGCCGGACAGCTACATGGGCGACATCATCGGCGACATGAACAAGCGCCGCGGCCGTATTCTGGGCATGAACCCCCTGGGCGGCGGGCTGCAGGAAGTGCTGGCCGAAGTGCCTTACGCCGAAATGTTCAAGTACGCCACCGACCTGCGCTCCATGACGCAGGGCCGCGGTTCCTTCACCTGCCAGTTTGAGCGGTACGACGAAGTGCCCGCCAACATCGCCTCGAAGATCATCGAAAAGGCCAAGAAGGACCTGGAGGAAGACGAAGACTGATTTCTGGCAAGCTGCCGGTAAAAAAGGGAAGGGAGACCTTCCCTTTTTTGCGCCCTTATAACAGCGGTTTTTTTCTGTACGGCGGAAGCGCGCTTGTGGTATAATCCTAATATCCTGCCGAATGAGCAGGAAATTTTGCGAGATCCAGCGCGCAGGCGCTGCAATCATTTTGATTTGTGAGGAACAAAGATGCCTACCATCAAAATCCCCTGCTCAACGGCCAACATGGGTTCGGGCTTCGACAGCATCGGCATGGCGATGACCCTGTACAACGAGATCGAGTTTGAGATCACCAAGGAAGGGCTGCAGATCGACCCCGGCACGCAGAACGGCCCGCGCATCGCTACAGACGAGCGCAATTTGATCTACCGCTCCATTCAGCGCGGGTTGGAGGCGACGGGCTGCCCCATGCCGGGGCTGCGCATCCGCCAGACCAACCGTATTCCGCAGACCCGCGGCCTGGGCTCGAGCTCGGCCTGCATCGTCGGCGGCATCATCGCGGCCAACATCATCAGCGGCGGCTGCCTTTCGACCGACCAAATGGTCTCCATTGCCGCCGAGATCGAGGGCCACCCGGACAATATCCTGCCCACCTTCATTGGCGGCATGACGGCCGGCGCCATTGAAAACGGCCGGGTGCGCTATGTGCACATCGAGCCGCCGCACCAGCTCAAGTGCTGCGTGTTCATTCCCAACTTTACACTTTCCACCAAGAAGGCGCGCGCCGTGCTGCCCAAGCAGGTCTCGCTTGCCGACGCCATTTACAACACCTCCCGCGCGGCGCTGATGGTGGGCGCCATGACCCAGGGGCGGCTGGAACTGGTGCGCACCGCCATCGGCGACAAACTGCACCAGCCTTACCGCAAAGAGCTGATCCCCGGTTACGACGACATTGTGACCGCCGCCGAAAACGCCGGCGCGCTGGGGTGCTGCCTTTCGGGCGCAGGGCCTACCATGATCGCTTTCCTCGACCGTGACTACCGCCAGTTCGTGCAGCGCATGGCCAACTTTGTAAAGACCCTGAACAAAAAGTGGGAAGTAAGGCTTTTGGATATTTGCTACGAAGGCGCCACCTGGGATTTTTAAACAATTTGATCTTATGCCGCAAACGGAGCCCCCGGATCTTCCGGGGGCTTTTTGTCGTTTTTTAGGCTGCGTCAAAAGCAGTGGAATACGGGCAAAAGTCCCCCAAAACCGCAGCAGGATTCGACAGCGCGCAGGAACAATTATTTACTTGGAAAACGGCCGTGCGGGCCAGGCGGCCCGCCGAAGGAGGCAAAATGGAGATCAGTTGCAAAAAGCAGGGCGGACGCGTCGTGGCAAAGCTTTCGGGCGAGCTCGACCACCACAGCGCCCCACAGGCGCGCGAAGCGCTCAGCCGGGCGATGCACAAAGAACCGGCGGCCGTACTGGTGCTGGACATGGCGGGCGTTACCTTTATGGACAGCTCGGGGATCGGCGTGATTTTAGGGCGGTTGAAAGAACTCCAGCGCACGGGCGGGTCCTTGACCATTTTAAACCCGTCGGCACAAATGAAAAAAATACTGAAGATGGCCGGGCTTGGGGACCTGATCGGCTGACGCATTGCAGGAGGGAAGACATGCAGAACAGTATGACGCTGCGCTTTTCGGCGCTGTCGGAAAACGAAAGCTTTGCCAGGGCGGCCGCAGGAGCTTTTTTGGCCCGGCTGGACCCCACGATGGGAGAATTAGCCGAGATCAAGACCGCGGTGAGCGAGGCGGTCACCAACGCCATCGTGCACGGCTATGGCGGGGACGGCACGCGCTTTGTGGAACTGACGGTGAGCATAGAGGGCCGGGTGGCTGTGGTTTCGGTAAGCGACGAGGGCAAGGGCATTGCAGACGTTGCCAAAGCCCGCGAGCCTTTTTTTACGACCGAACCGGGCACAGAGCGCTCGGGCATGGGGTTTACGGTAATGGAGGCGTTTATGGATACGCTGGAGGTCTCGAGCCAACAGGGTCGCGGCACGACCGTGACCATGAGCCGCGCCATCGCCGGGAAATGACGGTGCGCCATGAAGATCAAGATCACGGTGGACCGCAAGTATTGGGAGGCGCTGCTGAGCCGGTACGCGCTCGCCAGGGGAATGGAAAGTTTTGACCCCTGTAAGCTGCCGGAATCCTTTGGGGCACAGGCTGGCAAAGCGCTGCCCAAGCAGCCTGGTGGGAGAGCGCTGAAATGAAGGGCCCGCTGGATCACGAAAGCGCGCTGGCGCTGCTGCAGCGGGTAAAAAAAGGCGATGAAGCGGCGCGTGCCGAGTTGTTTGAGTGCAATGTGGCGTTGGTAAAAGCCGTGGTGCGGCGCTTTTTGAACCGGGGCGCAGAATACGACGACCTGGTGCAGCTCGGCGGCATTGGACTGTTGAAGGCGATCGACCGGTTTGACCCGGCCTTTGGGGTGCGGTTTTCGACTTATGCCGTGCCGATGATCGCGGGAGAGATCCGGCGTTTTTTGCGCGACGACGGCATGGTGAAGGTCTCGCGCGCAGCCAAGGAGCTGGCGGCCAAGGCCGCGAAGGGGCGCGAAGCGCTGTGCGTCCAGCTGGGCCGGGAACCAACAGCAGAGGAGCTGGCGGCGCATTTGGGCGTGCCGCCCGAAGAATTGGTGTTTGCCGAGGAGAGCGCGAGGCGCTGCCGCTCGCTCGACGAACCGGTGTGCGAACAGGAGAGCGCGGCGCTTGTGGAGCGCATCAGCGCCGAACAGAACACCGACCCAACAGACGGCATCTTTTTGAAAGAGATGCTGGGCGCCCTGGAACCGCGGGAACGGCAGATCATTGTGCTGCGCTATTTGAAGGATGAGACCCAAAAGGAGGTGGCAAAAAAGCTCGGGGTCTCGCAGGTGCAGATCAGCCGGCTGGAAAGCCGGATCCTTTCCAAGATGCGGGAGAAAGCGCAATAAAATTCCCCGCCGGTCTTTCGGGTCCGGCCGCGCGGCGCTGCAAACGAAAAGCCGTGCCCGTCATCAAGAAAGAACAAACGGGCGAAGGCGCTTTTGTCAGGCGCTTTTTACCTTGAAAAACTGCACGGGCGCAAAACAGCAAAGAAACGAATCAAGCCCCCTGAAAGTTCATACACATGGTAAAAACGGCCAGGGGGGGATTTGATGCAGGAGTATATCAGGGAGAGATCGAAAAAGATCGGGGCGTATATTGCCGAGACCGGCTGCACGGTGCGCACGGCGGCGCAGAAGTTCGGGGTGAGCAAATCGAGCGTGCACAAAGACGCTACCGAGCGCCTGCCGGGCATTGACGCTACGCTGGCCGAAGAGGTGCGCAAGGTACTGGAGACCAACAAGGCCCAACGGCACCTGCGGGGCGGAAAGGCAACGCTGCTCAAATACCACCCCGAGGCGGCCGACACCATGGCGTGATCTATACGACCACCAAGGGTTCGGTGTAATCCCGTCCGGCCGGGAATGCGGGGCTCTGGGCAAGCGCGGCGATGTCGGCTGCGCGGTGGTCCAGGGCGCAGAGCCCGGCCGCAGCGCCGGAAAGCGCCTTCATGTCGGCGGCCCGGCAAAGTAGGGGGACTGTGCAGGTCTTTTTCAGCTCGCCCAAAAGAGCGCGCGACTCTTTGCGGATGCCCAACACGCGCAGATAAGGCGGGGCGGCGTTTGCGGCGCGCTGCAGGTCTTTGGTAAAACCCACGAGCGCGGCGCACAGCAGCCGGCGCAGGCGGGCGTCGGTGTAGCGGCGGGTGCGGAGCGCGCCGAGGCAGGAAGCAGCGTCGGTTTGGTTCCCCGCAAGGCGCAGCCGGTTTTGCAGCCCCTCTTCTGCGCCGCAAAGCGAAAAGAGCTCGCTGTCTGAAGCGATGCGCAGGCGGTAGAGCAGGGCCTGCGAGAGCCGCTGCAAACCCGCCGGTTCCCGGCCAGTGAACGACTGACGAACAAAGGGCGGGAGCTGGGCAAGGAGGGCTTCGTCACGCTCTTGCAGCGCGGTCCGAAAGGCCGTGGCAGAAGAGTACCGCCCGGCGTTTTTTTGGCTTTCATGCCCTTCGCCCACGCGAAGCACGGGCAGCGCCCTTGCCTGCGGGCAAAGCCTTTGCAGCGCGCGCAGGTATGAGGCCCCCAGCAAAAAATTCGGCGCGCCGGCGGCCTCGCCAAGCTCGGGCAAAAGGGCGGCAAATGCTGAGCGGCAGGCAGCGGGGTAACCGCGCCCGGCAGCGAGCTCTGCGCGCAGCAGTGCTTGAAAAGCCGGCGTGTCCAAAGCGCTGGCCGCGCGCTGCAATGCTTCGGTCTCTGCGCGCTCGCTGCCAAAGGAAAGCGCCGTGAGCATGCCCGTGGCACTCAAAACCGCCACGCCGCCCGCGGCAAACTGCTCGGCGGACTGCAGCACGTAAGCCGTGGGCAGTTCAAAGACCACGTCTGCCCCGGCGCAAAGTGCCCAGCGCGCGCGGGTCCACTTATCGGCGCAGGCGATGTCGCCGCGCTGCACGAAGCTGCCGCTCAAAACGGCTGCAACGTATTGGCACCCGGAACGCGCGCGCGCCTGCTCCATGTGGTAGATGTGCCCACAGTGGAGCGGATTGTATTCGGCGACGATACCGCAAAGCGTCAAGGCTGCTCCTCCTTTTGGTCTTTTGTGCACCGCGCACCGGCGCGGTTTTTTGCTTATTATACCACAGCGCGGGCCGTGCTGCCTCTGCCGCGGGCGCAAACCTGCGGTGTGCGGCGAAAACCCCGCCCGAAAAATCGCGGAATTGTTGCGCGCCGGGCAAGAATTGGTTATAATATTATATCATGACAACCGACCTGCCCATTTCTTAGGTCCGGCAGGCCTCTGCTTGTCTGTTCTACACAACTACACATCGTGCCGTTCCAATCAAAAACGGCGGAAGGAGCGTCTTTCATGTCTCTGATGGAAAAGGTCATCGGCCGCGCTAAAGCCGATGTAAAACACATTGTGCTGCCGGAAGGCAAGGATGCGCGCATCGTCGGCGCTGCGGCGGACATCGCCGCGCAGGGGATCGCCAAGCTGACCGTGCTGGGCAGCGAGGAAGAAGTGGCCGCCGCCGCCAAGGAAGCGGGCGTGACGCTCGCGGGCGTAGAGGTCATCGACCCCGCCAAGTCGGACAAGCTTGCCGCTTACGCCGAGGCCTTTTACGAGCTGCGCAAGGCCAAGGGCATGACCCCCGAAAAGGCGCTTGAGACCATGAAGACCCCCATGTACTTCGGCACGATGATGGTGAAGTTGGGCGATGCCGACGGTTTGGTGGGCGGTGCGCTGTGCACCACTGCCGACACCCTGCGCCCCGGCCTGCAGATCGTAAAGACCGCGCCTGGGGTCAAAACCGTTTCTTCCTGCTTCGTCATTGAAGTGCCCAACTGCACGCTGGGTTCGGAAGGCACCTTTGTGTTTGCCGACTGCGCGCTGAACATCGACCCCACCGCCGAGCAGCTGTGCGACATTGCCGTCGCCTCTGCCGCCACCGCCAAGAACGTGGTGGGCATCGACCCCAAGGTGGCCATGCTTTCGTACTCCACCAAGGGCAGCGGCAAGGGCGACGCGGTCGACAAGGTCGTGGCGGCCTGCGGGCTCATTAAGGAAGCTGCGCCCGAATTGAACGTGGACGGCGAGCTGCAGGCTGATGCCGCGCTCATTTCCACCGTGGGCAAGCTCAAGTGCCCCGGCAGCCCCGTTGCCGGCGAGGCCAACGTGCTCATCTTCCCCGAGATCCAGTCGGGCAACATCGGCTACAAGCTGGTGCAGCGCCTGGCGCACGCCTCGGCCATCGGCCCGCTGTGCCAGGGCTTCGCAAAGCCCATCAACGACCTCTCGCGCGGCTGCTCGAGGGAAGACGTGGTCAACGTCGTGGCGATGACCGCGCTGCAGGCCCAGGGCTGAGCCGACCGGTAAAGGAGTGACAACGCCATGTATTACATTCTCGTAATCAACGCCGGCAGCTCGTCGGTAAAGTACCAGCTCATCGATATGGACACCAAGGGCGTAATGGCCAGCGGCGTGGCTGAGCGCGTGGGCTTCCCCGGCTCGCACCTCAAGCACAAGAGCGTGAACGGCAAGTTCGAAGTCGACCAGGACATGGCCGACCACACCGACGCCATCAAACTGGTGCTCGACGCCCTGGTCAATCCCGAGTATGGCGTGCTGAAGTCGATGGATGAGATCCGCGCGGTGGGGCACCGCGTGCTGCACGGCGGCGCCGACTTCTCGGGCTCGGTGCTCATCAACGACGAGGTCATGCAGGCCATCAAAGACAATATTCCTCTCGGCCCCCTGCACAATCCCGCCAACATCATGGGCATCAACGCCTGCAAGAGCCTCATGCCCAACACCCCCATGGTGGCGGTGTTCGACACGGCTTTCCACCAGACCATGCCGCCCAAGGCCTACCTGTACGGCCTGCCCTACGAGGACTATACCGAGCTGAAGATCCGCAAGTACGGCTTCCACGGCACCAGCCACCGCTACGTTTCGGCGCTGGCCGCCGAGGCTGCCGGCAAGCCGGTGGAAGATTCTAAAGTCATCGTTTGCCATCTGGGCAACGGTTCTTCGCTTTCTGCTGTGCTCAACGGCAAGTGCGTGGATACCAGCATGGGCCTTACGCCACTTGAAGGCGTGCTGATGGGCACCCGCAGCGGTTCGATGGACCCCGCCGTGGTCACCACGCTGATGGACCGCCGCGGCATGACCTCGGCCGAGGTGAACAACTACCTCAACAAGAAGAGCGGCGTGCTCGGGCTTTCGGGCATTTCTTCGGACTTCCGCGATTTGGAAGCGGCCTCGAACGAGGGCAACGAACGCGCAAAGCTGGCGGTGGAAGCCTTCTCGTACCAAGTGAAGAAATACGTGGGTTCCTACATCGCCGTCATGGATGGGTGCGACGTCATCGCCTTTACCGGCGGCGTGGGCGAAAACGACTGCACGGTGCGCAAGCAGGTGCTTTCGGACCTTTCGTTCTTCGGCATTGAGTTCGACGAAGAGGTCAATTCCAAGTACTCCGGCGGCAAGATCTATAAAGAGCCCGGCCCGGTGGAGATCACCAAGCCCGGCTCCAAGATCCGCGCCTTCATCATTCCCACCAACGAAGAGCTGGTCATTGCGACCGACACCTACGAATTGACGAAGTAAACCACAAAAACAGGGCTTTCGCGCAATGGGTGTTTGACTCATTGCGCGATCGCGCTGCAATACAGCACCGAAAAACGCAGGTTTTCACACCTTGCAGCCTGCTGGCTGCTCCCTTTGGAGCAAAGAAAGGGATCGTTGGTAACAAGCGAACAAGTTTTCGTTGACAAAACCCGCCGCAGCCCATATAATACTATTCGGCCATATTGTGAGGTGATGGATTTGAAGCTCGATATCACGCCGATCTCGAAGCAGCCGGGCGAATCGCTGCCCTTTCAATTCGTCACTGGCTGGAGCGAGATCGGGTCTGAAGAGGATGCTGTTTTTGAAGACGGCATCGAAGTTTCCGGCAGAGCGGTGAACGTTGGCGAGGGCATTTACGAAGTGTCCGCCCACGTGCGTGCCGTTTACGAGGGCGAGTGTGCCCGCTGCCTTGCGCCGGTCCAGGTGCCGCTCGAGTTCGACCTTTGCGAGCGTTTTGCCCGCGCGGGTTCGGAACAAAACGAGGAATGGTACCCCTTTGCAAACGACGCGCTGGTGCTGGATGACTTTGTGCGCGACGGTTTGCTGCTGCAAGCCCCTTTGCGGGTGCTCTGCAAGCCGGACTGCAAGGGCCTGTGCCCGGTTTGCGGGTGCAACCTGAACGAGACCCCGCATTGTTCCTGTGAAGAAAACGCCCGCCCTACCGGCCCCATGGCAGCTTTGGCGGCGCTGTTCAACGATGAAGAGGAGGAGGTGTAAGATACCATGGCAGTACCCAAGAGAAAAACTTCCAAAGCCAGGCGCGATTCCCGTAGGGCGAATACCTGGAAACTGTCGGCTCCCGGCATCGTCGAATGCCCGCAGTGCCATCAGATGAAGCTCTCTCACCGCGTCTGCAAAAAGTGCGGTTACTATGACGGCCGGCAGGTCCTCAACCTTTCCGGCAACAACCAGTAAGAGCGAAAAGAACAATAGCTGTCGTTCGGACGGCTATTTTCTTTTGCCCTTGGAAAGCGCTCCCCGGCTTGCAAATACCCGGGGAATTGTTTATACTGGTTCTGTCTTTATGAACCCCAACAATAAGGAGAGCAGAAGTTGAAAACGGTAGTAGTCGATGCATTCGGCGGCGACCACGCGCCGCAGGCTATCGTGGAGGGTTGCGCGCGCGCCCTTAGTGAGATCGCAGACCTCAGGCTGATCCTCACCGGCGACGAAAACCGCCTAAAGGAGGAAGCGGCGCGCTGCAGGCTGGACAGCGCGCGCACAGAGCTCTGCCACGCGCCGGAGATCATTACCAACAACGAGCACCCCGTGCAGGCCGTGCGCAGCAAAAAGCAGTCCTCTGTGGTAAAGGCCATGGAGCTGGTGGCGCATAAGGAGGCCTCGGTCATGATCTCGGCCGGTTCCACCGGCGCTGTGCTTGCCGGCGGCACCTTCATTGTAAAGCGCATCCGCGGCATCCGCCGGCCGGCGCTTGCGCCCGTGCTGCCCACATTGGCCGGCCACGGCGTGGTGTTGGTGGACTGCGGCGCCAATGTAGACTGCAAGCCGCAGTTTTTGCAGCAGTTCGCCGTGATGGGTTCGGTTTATGCCGAGCGCATCCTGAGCCTTAAAAACCCGCGCGTTGGGCTGCTCAACAACGGCGCAGAAGCCGAGAAGGGCTGTGATCTGACCAAACAGGCTTACGCTCTGCTCAAAACGCAGACCCCTGTGAATTTTGCCGGCAACTGCGAAGGGCGCGACATTCTTTCAGGCGATTTTGACGTGGTGGTGTGCGACGGTTTCGCCGGCAACGTGGCGCTCAAGTCGGTGGAAGGCATGGCGGCCATGCTCATGAAGCTCCTCAAGCGGGAACTCATGAGTTCGGCCCGCACCAAGCTGGGCGCGCTGCTCGCCAAGCCGGCCTTTGCCAACTTGAAGTCTGCCATGGATTACCACAGCTACGGCGGCGCTATCATGCTCGGCCTGGAAGGGGGCGTCATCAAGGCGCACGGCTCTTCGGACCCCGCTTCGATCTGCGCGGCCATCCACCAGGCATGTGCCTTCATCGACGGTGACGTCGTTGAGATCATAAGAAACAACGTGCAGGCCATTGCGGCAGATGCCGAATGACCCTGACCGGAACAGGAAAGGAGCCTTTGACCCATGTATGAACAGATCGTTGCGATGATCGCTGACCAGCTTGCCAAGGACCCCGCGTCCATTACCCCCGAGACCCGGCTGATCGAAGACCTCAAGGCCGATTCCTTGGAAGTGGTGGAAATGATCATGGAGCTGGAGGACAAGTTCAGCATCCGCATTCCCGATGAAGATCTGGAAAAGCTTCAGACCATTCAGAACATCGTCGACTACATTGAAGCGCACTCCTAAAAACCGGAAGGCGCGTTGGGTACGAAAATGGAACGCCTGTTGGAATTGCAGGAGGCCATTGGCTATCGGTTTAAGGATGAGCGCCTGCTCGTGCGGGCGCTCACGCACACCTCCCGCGGGGGGGAGCACAACCAGCGTCTGGAGTTTTTAGGCGACGCCGTGGTAGGGCTTTACGCTGCGCGGCTGCTTTACGCCGTTGAGCCGGAGCTGAACGAGGGCGAAATGAGCCGGGCGCGCGCCGCGGCAGTGTGCGAGACCGCGCTGTACGAGGCCGCCAAGAAATTCGGCCTGGGGCAATATTTGCGCCTGGGCCGCGGCGAGGAACAAAGCGGCGGGCGTGACAAGCCCTCAATCGTTTCAGACGCCTTTGAAGCGCTTTCTGCCGCCATTTACCTTGATGGCGGCGCAAGCGCGGCAGACGGGTTTTTTGAGCGCTTTTTGCCCGTGCGGGCCGAACGAAAAAGCGGCGCTACCGACTGCAAGACCCGTTTGCAGGAGCTGCTGCAAAGCTGCGGCCAGCAATGCACCTACCGCATCGTAGGGGAAAGCGGCCCCGACCACGATAAGCGCTTTCAGGCCGAGGTGCTTTCAAACGGCGCTGTGCTGGCACAGGGCGAAGGTCACTCTAAAAAAGAAGCCGAGCAGGAAGCAGCGCGCAAGGCGCTGTCTGACTTAGATTAAAGCGCAAAGCATCACAAAGAGGGAGCGTTTTTTTAAGCGCCTCCTCTTTTTCTTTGGGACGGCTTTTGTTCTTTGGGGGCAAACACGTGTTCTTTGGGGCCGCGCCAAAGGCCGTTCGACTTTTTGTTTGCCGTATGGTACAATAAATTGGTTTGAACGAAGAAAGGAAAGGGAACATGCTTCTGACAAAACTCGAGCTGGCAGGCTTTAAGTCCTTTGCCAACCGTACGGAGATCTGCTTTGACCGCGGCGTGACCGGTATTATTGGCCCCAACGGCAGCGGCAAAAGCAATATTTCCGAGGCGATCCGCTGGGTACTGGGCGAGCAGAGCGCCCGCAGCCTGCGCGGCACGAGGATGGAAGACATCATCTTTTCCGGCACGCAGGCCAAAAAACCCCTGGCTTATGCCGAGGTCACGCTCACGCTGAGCAACGAGGACCGGCTGCTCGACGTCGCCTACAACGAGATCGCCATCACCCGGCGGGTGTACCGTTCGGGCGAGAGCGAGTACTTCATCAACCGCACCCCCTGCCGGCTGAAAGACATCGTAGAGCTGTTCCGCGATACCGGCATTGGCAAAGAGGGGTACTCAGTCATTGGCCAGGGCCGCATCGACGAAATCCTCTCCAACCGCTCCGAAGACCGGCGCGCGGTGTTTGAAGAAGCGGCAGGCATCAGCAAATACCGCGCCCGCAAGGAGGAGGCCGAGCGAAAGCTTGCCGCCACAAGGGATAATCTGGTGCGCATCGGCGACATTGTGGGTGAACTGCAGGACCGCCTGGGCCCTTTGGAGGAGCAGGCCGAAGTCGCACGGCAGTACCTCAAGCTCAAAGAGGAACTGAAGGCCATTGAGTTGACGGCGTTTTTGCACCAGTACGACCGCGCACACAGCAAGATTGCGGCGCAGGCCGAACTGATCGCCAGCCTTTCCGCGCGCAGCGCCGAACGGGACCTGCGCGCCGGGGTACTTCGGCGGCAGG
>CALWSW010000041.1 GCA_944384305.1 uncultured Christensenellaceae bacterium | reverse complement strand
GCCTTGAACTGAACCAAAGCAGGCTCCGTTCAGGTCGCGGAGTTTTCACGATCCCGGGGTCGCTGAAAATGTTCTATGGGGGTCCGGGATTGTGAAAACCGTAGTTCCCCTTGTCTGCTAAGGGTATCCTTCTATATATCAAGAAACAGACGAATCTGTCATCCTCTCTGCCAAAAACACCGTGTTCCGTCCTGCTGCGGCATCTTCTTTTAAGCTTTTTACATTCTGCGGCACATCTGTGTTTTCCGGGGAACAGCCAAATACCGCGGCCGCATGATCCGGGCCTTCCACTCTCCCACGGTCCTGCGCTGCGGTCTTAACAATACCACACACAGGAGGAAACATCATCATGAAGAAGTTTCTGGCGGTTTTGCTGGCCGCGCTTTTGATCGCAGCGGCCTTTGCCGGCTGCTCGGCAGCGAAAGAGCCCACAGCATCGCCCGATCCGTCGGCGCCAACCGACACGGAAACGCCGTCCGCTGAACAGACGGGCGCCGCAAAGTATACGGCCGGCACCTACACCGCCACTGGAAAAGGCAACAACGGCGACATTACCGTTGCGGTCACCTTTACCGACGACGCCATTGCATCGGTCGAGATCACCAGCCACAGCGAGACCCCTGGTATTTCTGATCCGGCGCTCGAAAATATCCCGGCACAGATCGTCGAACTGCAGAGCGCCGAAGTCGACCTGGTCTCCGGCGCCACCAACAGCAGCAAAGGGCTGATCTCTGCTGTAAAAAGCTGCATAGAACAGGCGGGGGGCGACCCGAACGCCGCTCCTCTTTCTTCCGGCCAGACTGAAACCAGCGTTCCGGAAAACGCCGAATGCGACATCGTCGTAGTCGGCGGCGGCGGCGCTGGCATGACCGCGGCCATTACGGCAGCCGAGGGCGGTTCCCACGTTATTTTGGTGGAAAAGCTCGGCACGCTGGGCTCGGGCGACACCATTAAGATCTCGTCGTATTTCCGCGTTGCTGGCTCTCAGGTCCAGAAGGACCTTGGCATTGAAGACGCCGACGAAGCCGACGACTATTACAACAAGGTCCTTTCTGAGACCCCGAACATCGACAAGGATGTGCTTCGCATCCTCGCCGACGAAGGCGGCCCCACCGCAGACTGGCTCGTCAGCCTTGGTTTGGACTTCGGCAAGGTCACCAAAAGCGATACCACCCGTTTGACTCTTTCCGACGGCAGCGCGCCCGGCCCGAAGATCGTGGAAGCGCTGTGGGGCGAACTGGACCGGTTGGAAGTCGACTACCGCCTCAACACCAGGGCCGTTGAAATTCTGATGGAAGACGGCGCCGCTGTTGGCGTGCGCGTCGAAACGACCGACGGCAGCTACGATATTCGTGCAAAAGCCGTGATTTTAGCCACCGGCGGTTACGGGAACAACCAGGAAATGATCGAGACCTACATTCCCGAATGGGCTGGCAGCCCCTCTACCGGCTCCCCTGCGCTCACGGGCGACGGCCAGATCATGGCAGAAAAGGTTGGCGCAAAACTCATCAGCATGAACGTGGTCAAAACCAACCCGGTCTGCCTGGAAACAGAAGACGGCAATTTCTCGCTCATCGGCGCGCTGCCCTACAGCATCCTGGTCAATCACAGCGGCGAACGCTTTGTCAACGAAGATCTTTCTTCCACAACCGTCAAGGCGGAAGCCGTCGTGCAGCAGGAAGGACGCGAAGCCTTCATTCTCTTTGACCAGCAGGCTGTAGACTCCATTGCCAACATCCGCAACTACGTCGGCCGCGGCTATTTTGTGCAGGCCGATAGTTTGGAAGAGCTGGCCAGCCTCATCGGCGTGGACGCCGCCTCTCTCACGGCCACCGTGCAGGCCTACCAGGAAAGTTACGACGCCGGCACGCCGGATGAATTTGGGCGCGCGCTCAACTACCGTTTGGACCAGGCTCCGTATTACGCCGCGCGCGTGACCGCCTCGATCCAAAACACCGGCGGCGGCATGGCGGTGGACACTTACGGCCGCGTGCTCAACACGCAGGACGAAATCATGCCCGGCCTGTACGCTGCCGGCCACGGCGCCGCGCACTGCGGCGAAGGCAACACGCTCGACGCCGGCATGGCTTCGCTTTCGATCATCTTCGGCAAGGTCGTCGCTCAAACCGCTATGGCCGATATTGGCTGAGCCGTTCTTTGGCCGGCAGCACCTGCCCCTTAACACAGCAAAGCGCCCGGAACTGTTTCCGGGCGCTTTGCCGTGTTGCAACAATAAACCAACCTGCCTTACGCAAGGTAGCGCTTGAGGTATTCCGGAGGCTCCTCCCCCTTGGAGTTGATGCTGATGGTAACGGCGATGTTGAACTTCACCGAGAATTTTTCGACCTCTTCAAAGAAGCCGGCAAGCTGCTCGAGGTCGGATTTTACGATCTTGCGGAAGCCGTCGATGTACAGCGCTTCCAGATCGAAATCCTGCGCCGCAATGCCGCAGATGAACCCCAAAAACATCTCGGGGCCGTGCAGCGAATATTCCGAAGCATCGATAAAACGAATGTTATAATGAATATCTCTGGTATTGGATTTGTCGTCGTCGATAAAAGCGATGGTACCTTTAGCGGTCTTGAGCAGTTCGTTGGCCTCTTCGATGATGCGTTTGGTTTTGCCCGCACCCTTTTCGGCGAATATGACTCGGAGCATATGAGCATCCCTCCTTTGAATTGATGGGGGAACCGGACGAAAATAACCGTCCTGTGACTATTATACACCTGTTTTTAACAGGAATCTAGGGTTTCTCAAACAAAAGTGGCCCGATCACACCAGAAGCTCGCGCAGCGCCCCTGCCAGGTACAAGGAGCCCGCCACAACGATGAGCGGCTGGTCTTCGTAATTTTCGATGCAGTAGCGCAGCGCCGCCTCGTAGGCGTGGCCGACGGTATCGGCAATGTGCGTGCTGGCCACGCCGAAACGCTCGGCCTCGAACACGATCTCCTCCGGGCGAAGGCTGCGCTCGTTCACCGCCACGGCGATCAAATGATCGACGCGCGGCACGAGCCGCTTGAGCATGGTCTCGTAATCCTTGTCGCGCATGATGCCGACGATGGCGACCACGTGGCGCTGGGGGAAGAAGTCCTCAATGCCCTTGACCAGCACGCGCATCCCCTGGGGGTTGTGCGCGCCGTCGATGAGGATGTCGGGGTCCCAGTCGAAGTACTCCATGCGGCCCGGCCAGCTCATGGCGTCGATGCCGCGCAGAATGGCGTTGTTGTCGATGCCCAGCTCGCGCGCGGCCAGCACGGCCGCCGAGGCGTTTTCCAGCTGGTGTTCGCCCAACATGCAGGTGTGCAGCGAGTAGCAGCCCTCTTCGGTATACAGGTCGAAGCACTGCCCGTAAGGGGAGCGCGAGACCGGCTGGATGCCGCAGTCGGAAACGCAGACCATGCGGGCGTTCTCCTCCTCGCAAAACTCCTCGATCACGTCCATCGCTTCCGGGCGCTGAGGGTGCACCACCACGGTCTGGTGCGGCTTGATGATGCCGCATTTTTCAGCGGCGATCTGTTCGTAGCTGTTGCCGAGCACCTGGGTGTGGTCCCTGGAGATCGACGTGATCATGGCCAGTTCGGCTTCTACGGCGTTGGTGGCGTCCAGCCGGCCGCCCAGGCCCGCCTCCAGCACGGCGTATTCCACGCCGCACTGCTCAAAAATACACAGGGCCGTGGCGGTCATGCGGTCGAACCCCACCAGCTCGTAACCCGACAGCTTTTCGGCCTCGCTCACGCGCTCGGCCTGTTCGGCAATGAGGTGGTCGGGCACGGGCTCGCCGTCGATGCAGATGCGCTCGGAAATGTGCACCAGCGCGGGCGAGGTGTACAGCCCGGTGTGGATGCCGGCCTCGCACAAAATGGAAGCGAGGTAAGCAGAGGTCGAGCCCTTGCCGTTCGTCCCGGCGATGTGGACGCTTCTGAAGGTATCCTGCGGATCGCCGAGCAACTTGAGGACCGAGCGGAATTCGTTCAGGTCACGCTGTCTTTGACTTCGATTGCGGAAATACTCTGCAAAGTCAAAACGGCTCATTTCGCCAAACTCTCCAGTCTTTCGTTGATTTTCTGCAGAAGCTCCTGATTTTTCAGCAGGGCGCCGCGCACGTCCTCCACCACTTTTTCCGGCGCCTTCTTCACAAAGCCCTCGTTTTGGAGCTTGGCCTGCGCGCGGGCGATCTCGCCCTCTGCCGCGGCCTTTTCCTTCTCCAGCCGGGCGCGCTCCTTCTCCAGATCGACGAGCTCGGCCAGAGGCATGTAGGCCTGCGCAGCGGCGCACACCGCCGGCACGGCGTCCGGCGCGATGCCGGCCTTATCGGTCTGCACCGTCACGCCCGAAGCGCCGGCGAGCTTGTTGAAGTAGGCACCGGCGCCGGTGTAAAACGCCCGGTGCGCCTCGTCGGTAACGATGGTGATGTGCGTGCGCCTCGAAGGGGGCACCGAAAGGTCGGCGCGCACATTGCGGATAGACTGCACCAGTTCCATCATGCCGTCCATGTTCTGAGCGACCTCGGGGAAATTGAACGCAGGCACTTCCTTCGGCCAGGGCGCGCGCATAATGGTGCCGCTGGTGTGGGGAAGATAGGAATAGATCTCTTCCGTCACAAAAGGCATAAAGGGGTGCAGCAGCCGCAGCGTGGCGTCCAGCACGTAAAGAAGGACCGAAAGCGCGCTCTTCTTTTCCTCCGCATCCTCACCGTACAGGCGGGTCTTGGTGAGTTCAATGTACCAGTCGCAGAACTCGCTCCAAACAAAATCGTATATCTTCTGCGAAGCAAGGCTGAGCTCGTAGCTTTCCAAATTGTCTGTTACGGCGCGCACGGCATCGTTCAGGCGGGTCAGGATCCACCTGTCGGCAGCGTCGAGCTTTGCCTGCTCTACCGGTATTATATCACTTTCGGCGTTCATCAGCACGAATCTTGACGCATTCCATATCTTGTTGGCAAAATTCCTGCAGGCTTCCACCTTGGAATCGTAGAAGCGCATATCGTTGCCGGCGCTCGTGCCCATGGTCAGCGAGAAGCGCAACGAATCCGCGCCGTACTTTTCGATGACTTTCAGGGGGTCGATGCCGTTCCCCAGCGATTTGGACATCTTCCTGCCCTGCTCGTCGCGCACGATGCCGTGGATGAACACCGTGTGGAAGGGCACTTCGCCCATCTGCGACATGCCGAACATGATCATGCGGGCCACCCAGAAGAAGATGATGTCGTAGCCCGTGCAAAGCACCGAGGTGGGATAGAAGTATTTGAGCTCGGGCGTGTCGTCCGGCCAGCCCATCGTAGAAAACGGCCACAGGCCGGAGCTGAACCAGGTGTCCAGCACGTCCTCGTCCTGGTGCAGGTGTGTACTTCCGCACTTGGGGCAGGCCTTGGGGGCTTCGGCCGCCACGGTGACCTCGCCGCAGTCTTCGCAGTAATAGGCGGGAATGCGGTGGCCCCACCACAGCTGGCGGGAAATACACCAGTCGCGGATGTTTTCCATCCAGTTGAAATAGATCTTATCGAACCGCTCGGGCACGAACTTGATGCGGCCGTCGCGCACACACTCGATGGCGGGCTTGGCGAGCTCGCGGGCGTTGACGAACCACTGCTTGGAGACCAGCGGCTCCACCACGCTGTGGCAGCGGTAGCAGGTGCCCACGTTGTGCTTATAGGGCTCGGTTTTTACCAGCGCGCCTGTCCTTTCCAGCTCCTCCACCACGGCCTTGCGGCACTCCTTGGCGCTGAGCCCCGCAAACTTGCCGGCGTTCTCGTTCATGCTGCCGTCGTCGGCCATGACGCGGATGACGGGCAGGCCGTGCCGCAGGCCGACCTCAAAGTCGTTGGGGTCGTGCGCGGGGGTGATCTTCACGCAGCCCGTACCGAATTCCCGTTCGACGTATTCGTCCGCCACCACGGGAATGGGCTTGTTCAAAATGGGCAGAATGACGTTTTTGCCCACCAGGCCGGCGTAGCGCTCGTCCTCGGGGTGCACTGCCACGGCGGTATCGCCCAGCATGGTCTCGGGCCGCGTGGTAGCCACCACCAGGCCCTCGCCGCCGTCCTCCGCACGGTAGCGGATGTGCCACAGGAAGGAATCCTGCTCTTCGTACTCCACCTCGGCGTCCGAAAGCGCTGTTTTGCAATCCGGGCACCAGTTGATGATGCGGTCGCCCCGGTAGATCAGCCCTTTTTCGTACAGATCCACAAAGGTCTTCAGCACGGCACGGCTGCAGCCCTCGTCCATGGTAAAGCGCTCACGCTCCCAATCGCAGGAAGCCCCCAGCTTTTTGAGCTGGTTGACGATGCGGCGGCCGTATTCTTCCCGCCAGGACCACGCGCGCCGCAAAAACTCCTCGCGGCCAACGTCCTTCTTCGTCAGGCCCTCTTTGGCCATGGCGTCCACGATCTTGACCTCGGTGGCGATGGAGGCATGGTCGGTGCCGGGCATCCACAGGGCCTCGTAGCCCTGCATGCGCTTGAACCGGATGATGGCATCCTGAATGGTATCGTCGAGCGCGTGGCCCATGTGCAGCTGGCCGGTGATGTTGGGCGGGGGAATGACGATGGTAAAGGGCTCCTTTTCGGGGTTGGGAGCGGCGTGGAAATAGCCGGCCTTTTCCCACATTTGATAAATGCGGTCCTCCGCCGTGGAAGGGTCATAGGTCTTGGGCATTTCTTTGAGCATGAGGCACCTCTTTGCTGTTCTGGTGTGATCGCTGGGTCCTTGCGGCAAAAAACCGCCCTTTCTCAAACAGAAAGGACGGAATCTTCCGCGGTACCACCTTCATTGGGCCAAACGGCCCCACTCGCTGTTCGTATAACGTCGAACCCCCGGCCCGCGCTGACAACACTTCACACGGGCGGCTCCGGCGCGACCTTCGGCGTTCATCTGCCGCGTTTTCTTTCAGCCCGGGGAAAACGCTCTCTGCTGCCATGCGGCGCCTACTCCTCGCCATCTTCGCCTTTTCTATTCGTTCAAAGAACATATTATAGAAAAACCGCCGTTCTGTCAACGGCGGCAAGCGTTATTTTTCGTTTTTCAGGCCCTGTTCTTCTTCCTTTGCATCCTCTTTGAAGATCGGTTCATCCACGGCCTCGCCCGCGCCGGCAATATCGTCCACATCCCGCCCCTCCCGAATGGCCCTGCGGCTCTCAAGGAAGGTTTTGCCGTACTGCACCATGGCCGGCACGGCAAAGGCAACGGCCAAGCCCAAGGCGACCAAGTCGAACGGGCTGAATTCCGGCACAAAATTCTTCAAAAAGGCCAGCACAATGCCGGCGTTGAAAAACAGGGTGGAAAGCTTGCCCCAAATGCGGGCGTATACCACCACGTGCTTTTTAAAGAGGAAGGCCGCGCCCACGACCAGCGCAACGTCTCGAATCAACACCAGAATAAGGAAAACAGGCGGGATCCAGCCGCTGATGGTGAGGCACAGCAGCGCCGAAATGAGCATGAGCTTATCGGCCAAAGGGTCCATGACCTTGCCAAAGTCCGTGATCTGGTTGTAGCGGCGGGCAATATAGCCGTCCACCACATCGGTCACGGCGGCTACGCAGTACACCACCACTGCCGCCACGTAATTCTCCGCCCCTAAAAACAGGTAAAGAAACACGCCCACCAACAGCAGGCGGAGGATGGTCAGGATATTCGGCACGGTCCACTTCATCGATCAGGCACCTCAGCATTCACAAAGTATTCTGCCCGGCAAGGTACAGTATAATACCATTTAGGGTTTTGAACAAGCCCGCAGCGCCCTGCTGCGCAGGAGTTTTTCTGCCCCGGCAGGGCGCGTTTTTGCCGGCCCTGGAAATTCATCTTACCATGCAAAGCGCCCCTTGTCACGTGACGATTTTGTCAGGCTGAAACAAAAAGTCCGCCGTACCTGGGCGGACATCAAAGACTTTGGGGGCTGCTGCAGAATTTTAGCTCTGCAAACAGCCCCCAAACGGTACTCTACCGTTCCTCGCGGAAGTAGTTGAGGCCGCAGCTCTTGGGCTGCGAGTTTTCCTTGCTTTGGCGAATACTGGTGACGATGAGCACGATGACGGTGGCAACATAAGGCACCATTTCGTAGATCTCCATGGGGATCCCCAGCGGCACGTACATGCGCAGCACCGAAAGCCCGCCGAACACCAGCGCGCCCAGAATGCCGAGCGCCGGCTTCCAGGCCACGAAGATGACCAGCGCCACGGCGATCCAGCCCAGGCCGCTGACGCAGTTGTACACCCACACACCGTTGGTGGTGACCATGGAAACGTACATGCCGCCGATGCCGCAGATACCGCCGCCGATGCAGGTGGCCAGGTACTTGTACAGCGTGACGTTGATGCCCGCCGAGTCGGCCGTGGCGGGGCTTTCGCCCACCGCGCGCAGGTTGAGGCCCACGCGGGTCTTTTTGAAGAACCACCACATCACCAGCGCGATGACGATGCCCAAATACACCACGAAGTTGTAGGAAAACAGCAGCTTGCCCACCACGGGCAGGTCTGAAAGCCCGGGGATGTTCAGGTTGGCAAACGCCCCCTGCGTAACGGTGGTGACGCGGGCGTAGCCGCCCATGTTCTGGGCGAGGATCTCGCCCAGGAAGTTGGCGATGCCCGTGCCGAAGATGGTGAGCGTAAGGCCGGTCACGTTCTGGTTGGCGCGCAGCGTTACCGTCAAAAAGCTGTAGATGAGCGCGCCCAGCGCCCCGAACAGGAAGGAACCGATGACGGCGAAAATGGCCGCCAGCACCCCCGAGACCGTCGCGGCGATGGATTCGTAAAACACCGCCGCCCACAGGCCGCTCACAGCGCCCATGAACATCATGCCCTCGACGCCGAGGTTGAGGTTGCCGGATTTTTCGGTGAGGATCTCGCCGAGCGTGCCAAAGAGCAAGGGCGTGCCGGCAAGCACGGCCGCATTGACCAGATTGATGACGCTATCCATTGTTCACAGCCTCCTTTGCGGTCTCCTTGGGCGGTGCGCCGGCCGTCTGTTTCTTTCTCCACACCAGCTTGTAGTTGATGAAGAACTCGCAGCCCAGCAGGAAGAACAGAATGATGCCGATCAAAACATTCGCTGCCGAAGCGGGGATCTTGAACGCGGTCTGGATCCTGCCGGCGCCCTTGGTGAGCATGGCGATGAAGAAGGCGACGATCAGCATGACGGGCGGATTGAGCTTGGACATCCACGCCACGGTGATGGCCGTAAAGCCCACGCCGCCAGTGGTGTTTTCCGAAAGGGTGAAGTCGGCGCCGCTGACCTGAATAAAGCCCACCAGCCCTGCCAACGCGCCCGAGATGAACATGGTGCGCAGCATGACCTTGGTGACGTTGATGCCGGCGTAGCGGGCGGTGTTGCTGCTTTCGCCCACCACCGAGATCTCGTACCCCTGCTTGGTGCGGGTGAGGTAGATGGAGACCAGCACCACCAGCACGAGCGCGATGATCCAGCCGATGTTGACGCCGAACAGCTTGGGCAGCCTGGCTTCGGAACCGAACATGGCGATCTTGGGGAAGCCGTTTAAGGCCGGGTCGCGCCAGGGGCCGTTCTGCAGGTACTTCACGAAGCAGAGCGCAATGTAGTTGAGCATCAGGGTGAACAGCGTCTCGTTGGTGTTCCACTTGGCGCGGAACACCGCCGGGATCATGCCGTACAAACCGCCCGCCACAACGGCGACCACCGCCATGATGAGCAGCGAGGGCACGTGCCCCAAGCTCTCGCTCAAAAAGAGCGCCACATAGCTTGCCGCCACCGCGCCGGCCAAAATCTGCCCTTCTGCGCCGATGTTCCAGAAGCGCATGCGGAAGGCCAGCGAAACCGCCATAGAGGTGATGAGCAGCGGAATGGCGTTGCGGATGGTCTCCTGCAGCACTGTGGTGCTGCCGAGCGAGCCCACCACCATCTCGGCATAGACCGAAATGGGGTTGTGCCCCAGGGCCAAAATGAGCAGCCCGCCGGTAACGAGCGCGCACACCACGGCTGCCAGGCGAATGACCACTGCTTTTTTGCGGGAGATATCGTCCCGCTTGACCATGCGCACCAACGGCGCCTTGGCTTGGCGGTGGTGTTCCCGCACATTTTCGAGTTCGGCCGTTTTAATGGCCTCGCGCACCCGAATGTCCTCTTCCTGCTGCTGTGCGCGCGCCGCCTCGCTTTCCTGCGGCACCGGCTCTTTTCTGATGCCGTCGCTCATCCTGCCACCTCCTCGCTCCTGTCGTTTTCATGGCGCATCATCAGCTCGCCGATCTTCTCCTTTGTAACGGCCCTGGGGTCGACCACGCCGGTAATGGCGCCGCCGCACATGACGATGATGCGGTCGCAAAGCTGCATCAGCACATCCAGGTCCTCGCCCACGTACAAAACCGCAACGCCTTTCTTTTTCTGTTCGTTCAACAGGTCGTAGATCATGTACGAGGAGTTGATGTCCAGCCCCCGCACGGGGTAGGCGGCAATGAGCACCGAGGGGTTGCTGTTGATCTCGCGGCCCAAAAGCACCTTCTGCACGTTGCCGCCCGAAAGCCTTCGGACCGGCGTCGAGGCGTTGGGCGTGACGATGCCCAGGCGCTTGATGAGCTCATCTGCCACCATGCGCGGCTTTTTGCGGTCGACGAACAGGCCTTTGGACTCGTGGTAGTTCTTGAGCATCATGTTGTCTACCATGCTCATGCCGGCGACCAGGCCCATGCCCAGGCGGTCTTCCGGCACAAAAGCCGAGCGGATGCCCATGCGGGCGATGTCGAAGGGCGACTTGCCCACGATATCTTCCGAAAAATCGCCGTCGTTGTGGTAAATGTGGCCACTTTTGATGGGCTGCAGCCCGGAAAGCGCCTCGCACAGCTCGCGCTGGCCGCTGCCCGCAACGCCCGCCACGCCCAAAATTTCACCGCCATGGAGCACAAAACTGACGTCTTTGAGCACCCGCACGCCCTCGTGGTCCACACAGTTGAGCTCCTGCACGGTCAGGCGGTCGCCGGTGAGCGGCACTTCCGGGCGCTCGATAGAAAGCGACACGCTGCGCCCCACCATCGCTTCGGTCAGGCTCTGCGCGGTGGCGGTCCTGGTTTCTACCACCCCCACCGAACGTCCCTTGCGCAAAATGGCCACGCGGTCGCTGATGGCCAGCACCTCGTTGAGCTTGTGCGTGATGATGATGATGGACTTTCCGTCCTCCTTCATTTTGCGCAGCACGTCGAAGAACTTCTCGGTCTCCTGCGGGGTCAGCACGGCGGTGGGCTCGTCCAGAATGAGGATGTTCGCTCCGCGGTACAGCACCTTGATGATCTCCACGGTCTGCTTTTCGCTGATGGCCATGTCGTAGATCTTCTTTTTGGGATCGATCTCAAAGCCATACTTTTCTGCGATCTCGCGGATCTTTACGGCGAGCTTTTTGCGGTCGATGCACACCCCGCCCTTTAAGCCCAGCACCACATTTTCCGCCGCAGTGAACACGTCCACCAGCTTGAGGTGCTGATGCACCATGCCGATGCCGTAAGAAAAGGCGTCGATGGGCGAGCGGATGACCGCGCGCTCGCCGTTGACGAAGATCTCGCCGGAATCGGGAAAGTAAATGCCCGAAAGCATGTTGACCAGCGTGGTCTTGCCCGAGCCGTTTTCGCCCAAAAGCGCAAGGATCTCACCCTTTTTGACCGTGAGGTTGACGCAGTCGTTCGCCACCACGTCGCCGAAGGTCTTGGTGATATTCACAAGTTCAATGGCATTTTCCGTCATAAGCATCCTGCTTTCTCTCTGTTCGGTCGTTCTTTTGCTGAAAAATCGATCCGTTTATCAACATTGCCTGTGTTCGAGGAAGGGAAGCAAAAAGGCTGCCCGGCTTTCTTTTTTGCTGCAAAGCGCGAAAAAAAGAGTCCGGAATACAGCAGGAAACCGCCCTCTGGTAAGAGAGGGCGATTTCCGTAAATTACGCGAAGCGTGCGATCACTCGATGACCTCGATGCCATCGACGATGTAGGTCCAGCTGGGAGCGGAAAGGGGTTCTACGAACTCTTCGCCCTCGGCCAGGTTGATCTCGGTGCCGTCGGCAGCCACGCCGTGGATGGGGCCGCTGAAGACGTTCCAGCCGCTCTCGATCTTCTCGCGGGCTTCGGCAATGGCCTCCGCAGTGCCTTCAGCGCAAACGTCGGTCACTTCGGTAATGTCCACAAAGCCCTCGGAAAGGCCGGCGGTGTAGTCGGCGGGCACGGCCTCGCCGCCCAGCATTTCGTTCACGGCCATCACCAGGTACTGACTCCAGTCCCAAACAGCCGAGACCAGCACGGCATCGGGCGCAGCCAGCGCCATGTCGGAGTTGTAGCCGCAGGCCCACACGCCGTTCGCTTCGGCGGTGGTGACGGTGGAGGTGGTGTCAGCGTGCAGCGAGAGCACGTCGCAGCCGGCGTCGATCAGCGCCTGGGCGACCTGGGCTTCCTTGGTGGCGTCGGCCCAGCTGTTGGTATACATGACCTTCATGGTCACGTCGGGGTTGACGCTCTTGGCGCCA
This sequence comes from uncultured Christensenellaceae bacterium, assembly GCA_944384305.1. GTDB lineage: Bacteria > Bacillota > Clostridia > Christensenellales > CALWSW01 > CALWSW01. The sequence goes on along the minus strand of CALWSW010000041.1, from coordinate 2,586 downwards.
AGGTAGAAAGCGGTAAAGCCGCTGATGCACTCGGCAAACGGCATGGCCGTTACGTAGCCCAGCACGTTGGTCTCGGTCTTGAGGCCAGCGGCGATGCCGGCGAGGTAACGGGCTTCATAGATCTTGCCGAAGTAGTTGTGGGCGTTTTCCAAGCCGGACTGGCCGCACTGCGTGCCGGAAGCGTGGAAGAACTGGATCTCGGGATGGGCTTCCGCCGCGGCGAGCATATAAGCGTCGTAACCGAAGCTGGTGCCGAAAATGGCGTTGCAGCCGGCCTCGATGAGCTCGTTGATGGCGGTCTCGCAGGCAGCGTCTTCGGTGATATTGAACTTCTCAACGATCTGGTCGTCCGAGAGGCCCAGGGTCTCCTTCATCTTCTGGGTGCCCTGAATGTGGGTGTAGCTGTAGCCGCCGTCGCTGGCGTCGCCAATGTAGATAAAGCCGATCTTGATGTTGTCCTTCGTCAGCTCTTCACCGGTCTGAGCGCCCTCGACGTTCTGATCGTCGCCGCCGTCGTTCGCGGCGGGTTCCGAGCTGCAGCCCACAACGGCGAACAGCATCAGAGCGGCGAGCAACACTGCCAAAAGCTTCTTCATGTTCACTCCTCCTCAAACATCTTCCTTAAGGGTTTATCTCTTCCCCGTGCGGGGGACAAAGCGCAGATCTGCCTCAGTGGCGAAAGCGGATGCCGCCGGGCGTCATTTCGTCGATGATGGCGAGGGAATACAGGTCGATCCCCTTTTCCCTCAGCGACTTTCCGCCGTTCTGGAAGCCCTTTTCAATGACGATGCCAATGCCCACGAGCGTGGCTCCCGCCTGGTTCAGAATGTCGATCAGGCCGTGCATGGCCTGTCCGTTGGCCAAAAAGTCGTCGATGAGCAGGACCTTGTCTTCGGGTTTGATGAATTTGTTGGAAACGGTGATGGTGTATTCGCGGTCGTAAGTATAAGAGCGCACCACAGAGGTGTACAGCGCGCCGTCGAGGTTTAAGGACTTGTTCTTTTTGGCAAAGACCACGGGCACGCCGAAATACTGCGCGGCGACGCAGGCAATGCCGATGCCGCTCGCTTCAATGGTGAGGATCTTGGTGATCTCGCCGGTAAAATGGCGGCGGAACTCCTTGCCGATCTCGTTGTAAAGACCGATGTCGCACTGGTGGTTCAGAAAGCTGTCTACCTTTAGAATCCCGCCGTCTGCTACGGTGCCGTCCTTCAGGATGCGCTGTTCCAAAACCTCCATGGTGCTGTTCCTCCACACACTGTATTTTTATGATTTCCGTAAAAAGCAGGTCAAGTTATGGTGCGATTATAATACAAATCCGCTCTTTTCGCAATCTTTATTTCGGAAATTTCAACAAAAACCGTCTTGATTCTTCCCTAACATTCGAGTTATTTCGAACATTATGGCCTGTTTTGTCAAACGGGGCACAAACCGGCCTTTGCTGCCGGGAGCCGTGCATAACCGTCCGTGCCGCTGCAAAAAATAGGGCCATCCTGAAAACAAGGAGGCCCTGTATGGCAAATCTCACCGAAAAGGAACTCTCCGCTCTCAACGACCTGCTCTCTTCTGAGGAGCTGGAGATCAAAAAGTTCCACATGCTCTCCGACGCGGCGACCGACCCCGCCTTGAAGCAGAAATTCTGCTCCATTGCCGACATGCACCAGCGCCACTTCAACACGCTCTACCAGCATTTGGGTTAAAAGGAGGCCGGCTATGCAGCTCAACATTCCCAACTTTGGCGACAAGGAAATCCTGAACGACGCCCTGAACAGCGAAAAGCACCTGACCAGCACCTACAACACCTTTGCCAACGAGTGCGCCAACCCGCAGCTGCGCGGCGCTTTGATGCAGCTCTTGAACGACGAACACGCCATTCAGTTCGATGTGTTCACCGAAATGCACAACCGAGGGTTTTACCCCACGCCCATGGCAGACCAGCAAAAGATCGACCAGGCCAAGCAAAAGTTCAGCTGCCAGAACCGGGGCTGAAAAACCAGCGGCCTGCGAAAAAAACCACCCGCATCGGGTGGTTTTTCCCATTCAGTCCTCCCACAGCTCGGGCGTGCTGGTGGAAACCGCCACCGCACCTGAGCGCAAGGCGGCGATGACGTCTTCTTTGGTATAGATCAGCCCGCCGGCAATCAGGGGGACGTTCACCTGGCTCTTTGCCAGAGCAAGCGCCTTGTCTGCCACGCCGGGCAAAATCTCCACAAGGTCGGGCTTGCAGGAAAGGATGTTCTGCACGCCGGTCTTTAGCGCGGCGCTGTCGAGCAAAAAGACCCGCTGAATGGCAAACAGGCCGACGTCGTGCGCCATGCGCACACAGGCGCCCTTGGTGGTGATGATGCCAGCCGGCCGGATGCGCTCGGCAATATAGCGGATCCCCACGGCGTCCGGCCGCAGGCCGTCGATGAGGTCGACGTGAAGGAAGCAGAGCTTCCCCGCTTCGTGCAGCGCACGGCACTGGGCTTCGAGCTCGCCGATAGCGCCGTAAAGCATGAACACGATCTTTACGTCGCTATTTGCCGCTCTTTGGATCATGTCTTTCGAGCGCACGGCGGCAGACACCGGGTTTTCCACCATCAG
>CALWSW010000040.1 GCA_944384305.1 uncultured Christensenellaceae bacterium | reverse complement strand
AAAGCCATATCCAGCCGCTCGCCGGCCGTGGGCAGGTGCGCCGGTTCGCCGCGCTTCCTTTGGGCGATCTGTTCGAAGATCCAGGGGTTCCCCTGCGCGCCGCGGGCGATCATGACGGCGTCGCAGCCGGTCGCCTGCTTCATGGCAAAATAGTCCTCGGGGGAAAATACGTCGCCGTTGCCAACGACCGGTATGGCCACGGCCTCCTTGACCCGGGCGATGACCGACCAATCGGCCTTGCCCGCGTAAAGCTGCGCGCGGGTGCGGCCGTGCACCGTCACCGCCGCAGCGCCGCTCTTTTCCATTTCCCGGGCGAATTCCACGGCGTTGACGTGCTCGTCGTCCCACCCCTTGCGGAACTTGACGGTGACCGGCAGGGGCACGGCGGCGTTGACCGCCTCGACGATGCGCTTGGCGCGGGGGATGTCGAGCATCAGGGCGCTGCCGTCACCGTTGGAGACGATCTTGTGCACCGGGCAGCCCATGTTGATGTCGATGAGCGCGAGCGCCGGGCCCAGGCGTCCGCACAGCGCCGCCGCTTCCTTGGCGAGGATCTCGGGGTCGCTGCCAAAGAGCTGCACTGCCGCCGGGGCCTCGCGCGCGCCAATGGCGAGCAGCCGGCGGGTGCGTTCACAAAGAGAAGGGCCGCCGTAGTACAGCCCTTTTGCGCTTACCATTTCGGTGTAGGTCAGCCCGCAGCCCAATTCCCGGCAGATCTCGCGAAAGCTCTGGTCTGTTACGCCTGCCATGGGGGCGAGCAGCACGTCGTTCTGCTCCAGCAGCCGCCGTACAGCAGCTATTTTTTGGCTTTGTTCCTGCATCGTCTTCCTCTGCTTCGCCCTCACGCAGCCGGTGTGGGCGAAGGGCTCGTCTCTGTACCCGTTTCGGTCACCTCGACCGAAGCGATCCACCAGCGGCCGTTCTCGTCCTTCTGCATGGTCAGCTCATACGTCCGTTCCTCCCACGCGGGGGGGCGCACAGCGTTGCCCGAAGCGTCGGTCTCGCCGGAGGTAGAGCTGCCGCTGATGGCGCCGACGCGCTCGGTAATGGTCACGGTGCCGGTCGAAGACCAGGCCCAGGCGCTCATGGAAGTCAGCCTGGCGGTGTAATTGTAGCTCGAGATCTTAAAGTCGGCATAGGGCGAAGACTGGACCAATGGGTCTGATTCGATCCACTCGCCGGTAAAGTAGTTGGTCAGTTCGTCTGCGCTCGCCGTGCCCAAAACGACGTCGGCGCGCAGCTCCATGCCCTCGGTGGCCATGATGTAGATCGACCCGAGGTTCATCGCCGTGTTGAAAGCGACCACAAAAATGAGAATGACCAGCCCGACGACCACCGCAACGCGCAGCACGTACCACACCGCCCGCCACACATAGATTGGTGCTTTGTTCATTCGCGTTCCTTTCAAAAAAGGGCTTTCGCCCGACGTGTGCCAAACCTGTCCGGGGCCGCGCCCCGGGTACGTTCAGCATCATACCACAATCCCCCCGCTTTGTAAAACCGCAGCCCCGCCTTATACTCCGTAAGCCAGATGTTGAGCCATTGGTCGAGCGTCATGCGGCTGGGCTCGACGTAGGTCCCCGCATCGACCTCAACGGCGGCCTGCTGCAGCTTCTGCCGCACCTCGCGGTGCGCCGCGCCGTCAAAAGCGCACTGCTTTTGCTTGCCCGTAACGGGATCGCGGCCGATGGTAATGCGCGCTTCCCACCGGCCATCGGCACGTTGGCGGATAGTGCCGCCGCCGCTCGCGCCGCGTCTCTTAGCTCTTGCCATAATGGTACCCCCTTTGGTATAATAAAGGGGCGTGAGAGGTTTTGTCCGACCGCTTGCGCCCCTTTGACGCCCCGCGGCGATGACCCGCGGGGTTTTTATAAATTAAAATCAAAATTATCAAAACTTCTTAACCAAACATCAAGGGCATAAGATTCTTTTTTGGCAGGGCCAATATAATCTTCAATCCATTTGGCTTGAGAAACAATAAAACTACTTAACGGTTTTAACGTTTCAACAGAATCAAACAGAAATCTTTTTTGCTTGTAGCCTTCGGAAGATGGGCAACTTGCAATATTGGTAAAAGAACTATTATTAACAAAGTCTTCATTGACTAAGGCGTAGACCGACTTGCCAATTTTAATGGAAAGAAGAAGGCGGCCACAATAAAAGAAGTTAATATAATGGTCGGTAGTCATTAAACAATAACCCAACTTTTCACAATCAAACCCGGAATTATCAAGCGTGCTTTTCACAAACTGCATACAATCAAACAAGAAATCCTTTTTTTCATTATTGGAAAGATGAAAGAAGTTAAAAGTGCTAAACATAGAACTAGAAGTAGCGCGCGGCGCGGTTGCCGCGCAATCTTCGGGGTGGGCGACGTTGATTGCAAAGCACATAACATAGCCGCAGGCTTTTGCGTCGCTCAGCGCGTTGTGAGACGGCATAACGGGTGATCTAACCTTGTTTGCGACCGTAATTAATTTGTGGTTGACCAAGTCGGGGAACAAATACCGGGAGATGCTCAGGGTGTCGCTTACAATCAATTCGCCGGTCGTATTTGCCCCAAAACGCTCAAGCTCGCAATCAACAAAACCTATGTCAAATTTGGCGTTATGGGCAGCAAGGGGCAAATCGCCCACAAAAGCGTAAAAGTCCCTGATGGCGGAAATGGCGTTTGGCGCGCCACGCACGTCCCTATCGGTTATCCCGTTGATTTTTGTGATTCGCGCAGGAATGGGAATATCGGGGTCAACATAAGTGGAAAAAGAGGCCGTAGGGATAAGGTTTTCGAATTTGACGGCAGAAATTTGGATGATCCTATCGACATAAGGATCGAGGCCGGTCGTCTCCGTATCAAAAGCAACAAAGGCACTTTTGTAAGAAGCGAGGCAATCTGGATGCTCAAAAATATTGGCAGGCTTAAAACAACCGCTAAAGAACGGAGGATAATACCTAGTCCGGGGCAGGTGAAAAGAGGACGGCGGAGCGGGAAGCGCAGGCTCGCTTTTAGGCTGCGGCGCGACGGAAGGCCTGCCGCCAAGTATGTTGTTGTTGCTGTTGTTGCTTGGAGAATTTTTGGCAGCACTATCGCGGCTGAATATTGAGTGCAAAAAATCGAAGAAACTCATCTAGCCCTCCAATTTGGGCCGCTGCGCTCACGTTTTCGTGAGTTCGGCGGCCCTGTTTTTATTTTTGGACAACGCGGCCGATCTGGCGCGCGTCATCCTGAGTAACGGTGATATTGCCGCAGGCCGGGTTGATGCTTTCCAGCACGGCGCGGCCGTCGATGTAGCGCAGGCGCTTACAGTAAGTCTGCCCGTCGACCGCAAAGACGCCGATCCCACTCTCTTCGGCCGGGCGGGTGGTGTCCACCCAGATGAGGTCGCCGTCGTGGTACAGCGGCTCCATGCTGTGCCCCTTGATGGTCATGGTGGCCGTTGCGCTGCGCGGCGCATGGCTGCGTTGCTCCCAGTCGACGGGGGCGTCCTGCGCAAGCGCACCCGGGCCGGCAGAAGCAAGGCCAAGGTGCGGGAACAGGCCGGTGAGGTTGACGACATTGGAGTCGTCGTCGGCCGGTACGGCCTCGGCCGCCGGCGCGGAACAGCGCTCGTGCTCGTGGTCGATGACCATCTTGACCAGCGCCCGGCCGCTGTCATCGAGGGCACGAACCTTGGATAGGTAGGAGCGTTCGGCGGCAGAAACAGAAATAGACGGAGCAGGAGCGGGAAAACCAAAAGAATGGTTGGCGTCGACGCCGTACAGGCGCAGCAAAACGCCGAGGGTATCGACATCTGGCTGGGAATAACCGGTCTCCCAATGGCTCACGAGCTTAACAGACCGACCGATTTTTGAAGCGACCTGCCGCTGCAAAAAGGCCGGTGCTTCCGGCGCCGGTTTTGTTCGCCGGCCAGCAGCAAAAACTCACTTTTCGGTTTGTAGAATGAAGCGCTCCACCACGTCGGCCACGCCGTCCTCGTCGTTCGTGGGGGCCACGTAGTCCGCCGCGGCCTTCAATCGCGCGTCGGCGTTGCCCATGGCCACGCCCAACCCGGCCTCTTCCACGATGCCCTGGTCGATCACGTCGTCCCCCACGGCGATGACCTCTTCCATGGGGATGCCCAGCCGCCCGGCGATTTGCCGCATGCCCAGCTCCTTGCCGGCGCCGGCGGCGTAAACGTCCAACATGCAGAGCCACACCTTCATGGCAAAAAACTTGCCGGTGTAGGCGTCGTCGAGCATCCTCTCGGTCTTTTTGCAGTCCTCGTCTTCATAGCTGGTAATGACCACCAACTTGCACACGTCCGTGCAGTCCCAGCCGTCAAAATCCACCTGCGTGCCCTCGTAGCCAAAGGTGCGCATATAGGCGCGGTTGTTGGGGGTCTTGCGCTCGTAATAGTAGCTGCCGTCGTGCTTGACCACCCAAAAATCGTAGCCGTGGCCGCGGAAAAAGTCGATGGCCTGCCGCGCGAGCTCAGGCGCAAATTCCAAATGGCAAAGCTCCTCGTTGGTGGCGCAGTCCCACACCGACGTGCCCGCCCCCGCGATGACCAACAGGTCGTCGATGCCCAAATCTTTGATGGCCCGGGCCGCGCCGCCGAAAGCGCGCGAAGTGGCAATGGCAATTCTTACCCCTTTTTCGCGGGCCAGGCGCACGGCTTCCCTGGTGCGCGGGGTCAGTTCGTGCCGGTTGTTGTAAAGCGTGCCGTCGATGTCGAGCACCAGCATTTTGTACATGGGCAAAACCTCGTTCTTTTGCAGATGATAGATCTATGTTGTTAATCAAAACACAAAACGGAAAATTTCTTGCCGAAAGGCTGTGAAAAGCGGGCGAAAACCCCGATATGCTGAGTATAGCACACCGCGGGCCTTTTTGTCACGCGCGGGCTTTGGGCGCAGCGGGCCGAAAACAGAGCGCCGCCATCTGCCCGCGCCTGTGCGCCTCCACGAGCTCCAGCCGCTGTGCCGCCCCGGGCGTCCGCCGCAAAGCCGTCCAAGCTCATGGCAATGTACAAAATCGTTTTTCTCAACTTTTCCCTTTTCCCAAGCAAAAGCGGCAGAGAAAATCCCCCTGCCGCGCTGGCAAAACTTCAAAAAAACTTTACTTCATCAACAGCACCATAACGGCCTTTTGGGCGTGCAGGCGGTTTTCGGCCTCGTCCATGATCTCGTCGTTGTGCTGTTCCATGATCTCGTCGGTGATCTCTTCGCCGCGGTGGGCGGGCAGGCAGTGCTGCACCATGGCGTCGGGCTTGGCGAGCGCCATCAGTCCGGCGTTGACCTGGTACCCCTCAAAAGCTGCGCGGCGCTGCTCGGCTTCTCCTTCCATGCCCATGGAGGCCCACACGTCGGTGTACACCACATCGGCGTCTTTGGCAGCTTCTTTGATGTCCTCGGTAAGAGTGAGCTTGCCGTTCTGTTCGGCCCAGGCCACCACGCCGGGGTCGGGGCGGTACTGCGCGGGCGAAGCGATGGCCACTTCCATGCCCATCTTCAGTCCGCCGACGATCAGCGAATTGGCCATGTTGTTGCCGTCGCCAATAAAGGCCAGCTTCTTGCCGCGCAGCACCTTTTTGTACTCGCGGATGGTCATGAGGTCGGCCAGCACCTGGCAGGGATGGCAGTAGTCGGTCAGGCCGTTGATGATGGGAATGGAACCGTACTCCGCCAAAGCCTCAACGTCGCTCTGCTCGTAGGTACGGATCATGATGCCGTCGAGGTAGCGCGAGAGCACGCGGGCGGTATCTTTGATGGGTTCGCCCCTTCCGAGCTGCAGATCGCGCGAACTGAGGAAAAGCGCGCTGCCCCCCAGCTGGTACATGCCCACCTCGAAGCTCACGCGGGTACGGGTAGAGGATTTTTGAAAGATCATGCCCAGGGTCTTGCCCGCAAGGTGGTGGTGGGCGATGCCCTTGTGCTGCTCGTACTTGAGCTGGTCGGCGAGGTTGAGGATCTCGGTGATCTCTTCGGCGCTCAGATCGCCGAGCTTTAAGAGGTGCTTCATTTGGCGAGTACTCCTTTCAAAATGCAAATGGCTTCCCCAAGAAGATCCATGGGGATGTTTAAGGCAGGCAGCAGGCGGACCTTGGTTTTTGCGGTGAGGACCAGCACGCCCGCCTCCATACATTCGGCGAGCACTTCGCCCGCGGGGCGCTCGCATTCCACGCCGGCCATCAGGCCCAAACCGCTGACGCTTTTGACGCCCTTTGCGCCCGTCAGTTCCTTTGCGATGTAGTCCCCCCGCTCTTTGACGCCCGCGAGGAGCGCATCGTCGATGCGCGAAAGGATGGAAAGCGCCCCCGCCGCAGCGATGGGGTTGCCCCCAAAGGTAGAACCGTGCTGGCCAAAGCCCAGCACGCCCGCAGCCTTTTCGCCCATCAGGCAGGCTCCAATGGGCAGCCCGCCGCCCAGGCCTTTGGCGGTGGTCACCACATCGGGCAAAATTCCAAACTGCTCGTAGGCGTAGAGCGTGCCGGTGCGGCCGTTGCCGGTCTGCACCTCGTCCACCATCAGCAAGGCATCGTTTTGCCCGCACAGCTTCGCCACGCCTTGCACATATTCTTTTTTCAGGCAGTTTACGCCGCCTTCGCCCTGCACCATTTCCATCAGCACGGCGCAGACCGCGTGCTCTTTGAACATCCGCTCCATATCTTCCAAATCGTTGGCCGCGGCGTAGGCAAAGCCCGCCGGGAAGGGCCCGAAGTCCTGGTGGAAGGCGTCCTGCCCGGTGGCGGCCAGCGTGGCGATGGTGCGGCCGTGGAAGCTGTTTTTTAAGGTGACGATGGTGAAACAATCGGGGCCCTTATGGCCGGCGCCGTACTTTCGGGCGACCTTCAGGGCGCACTCGTTGGCCTCGGCGCCGGAATTGCCGAAAAACACTTTTTTCATGCCCGTGCGGCGGCAGAGTTCCTCTGCAAGCAGCGCCTGCGGGGCGGTGTAATACAGGTTGGAGGCGTGAGGCAGCGCGTCGATCTGCGCCTTGACTGCGGCGGCCCACACATCGTCCGCCGCACCGAAGGCGTTGACGCCGATGCCCGTGCCCAGGTCGATGTAGCGCTTGCCGGTCTCGTCAAAGAGCAGGCTGCCCTTGCCCGATACCAGACAGACGTCGTTTCTTTTATAGGTATGCTCCACGAACTCGTGGTCGAGCGCGCGGATGTTTGCGCTGTTGTAAGCAGTCATGGCGTTCCTCCCAAGGTCACACGAACATGGTGCCGATCCCCTCGTCGGTCAGGATCTCGATCAAAATGGCATGAGGAATGCGGCCGTCTAAAATGAACACCTTTTTTACCCCCCGGCGGATGGCCTCGATGCAGCACTCCACCTTGGGGATCATGCCGCCCGAAATGACCCCTTCGGCCATGAGCTGGGGGGCTTCACTGACGTTGATGCGGGGAATGAGCGAGGCAGGGTCGTCTTTGTTGCGCAGCACCCCCGCGATGTCGGTCATGGAGATGAGGCACTCGGCCTTTAAGGAGCCGGCCAGGCAGGCGGCGGCGGTATCGGCGTTGACGTTGTAAACATGCCCGTCTTCCCCAAACGCCAAAGAGGAGACCACGGGGATGTAGCCCTTTTCCAGCATATCCAAAATGGGCTGGGTGTTGATCTCGGTGATCTCGCCCACATAGCCCAGTTCCTTTGAGACCGGCACGGCTTTGAGCATGTGCCCATCCATGCCCGAAAGCCCCACGGCCTTGCCGCCGAGCAGTTCCAATTTGCCTACCAGGCTCTTGTTGATCTTGCCCGCCAGCACCATCTGCACGATCTCAGAGGTCTCCTCGTCGGTCACGCGCAGCCCGCCGACGAACTCGCTCTGCTTGCCCACACGGCGCAGCAGATCAGAGATCTCCGGCCCGCCGCCGTGCACCAGCACCACCTTCACCCCGATGAGCGAAAGCAGCACAATGTCGCGCATGACGCTGTTTTTGAGCTCCTCGTTGATCATGGCGTTGCCGCCGTACTTCACCAGCACGATTTTGTCGGTGTATTCCTGAATATAGGGCAGCGCGGCGGTCAGCACCTCTGCCCGCTGCGCATTGGTCAAATGCTGCGTCATCGCTTTGCCCCCTCTCAGGTGCGGTAGTCGCCGTTGATCTTTACGTAATCATAGGTCAGGTCGCACCCCCAGGCCGTGGCCTGGGCCGCGCCGTCGCCAAGCCCAATTTCCACCACGATCTCGTCTTCTGAAAGCACCTGTTTGGCCAAGTCCTCCGAAAACGCCACGCCCCGACCCTGTTCGCACACCAACACCGAACCCGCCTTGGAGCAAAAGGCCAGCTTTACGGCCTCTACATCGACCTGCGCGCCGCTGTAGCCAATGGCGCACAGCGCCCGGCCCCAGTTGGCGTCGGCCCCGAACATGGCGGCCTTAAAAAGGTTCGAGCAGGCCACCGCCTTGGCGACCTTGCGGGCGTTTTCCTGGTCCTTGCCGCCGGAAACCCGCACGGTGAGCAGCTTGGTCGCGCCCTCGCCGTCTTTGGCGATGGCAATGCAAAGATGGGTGGTCACGGCGTTGAGCGCTTTGCAAAAGGCCTCGTACCCCTCGCCCGGGCCGTCGATGGCGGGGTTTTCGGCCATGCCGTTTGCCAGCACGGCCACCATGTCGTTCGTGCTGGTGTCACCGTCCACGCTGATCATGTTGAAGGTGCTCTTTACGTCTTCCGAAAGCGCCTGCTGCAGCATTTTGGGGGAAATGGCGGCGTCGGTCGTCACAAACACCAGCATGGTGGCTATGTTGGGGTGGATCATGCCGGAACCCTTGGCAATGCCGCCCATGCGGCAGGTTTTACCCCCCACGTCAAACTCCACGGCGATCTCTTTTTTTACGGTATCGGTCGTCAAAATGGCTTCGGAAGCATCGCCGCTGCCAGCGGAGGAAAGCGCCTGCACCAAAGGCGTTATGCCCGCTGCAATGGGCGCAAGGTCCAAGGGCTGGCCAATGACGCCGGTGGAAGCGACCACAACGTCCTGCGCCGCAATGCCCGAGGCCTCCTGCAGCAAAGCGCAGGTCTCTTCGGCCACCGCCTCTCCGCCCGGGTTGCAGGTGTTGGCGTTGCCGCTGTTGCAGATGATGGCCTGGGCATACCCATCCTTCAGGTGCGCCTTGGTCACGGCCAGGGGTGCGCCCTTGACCAGGTTTTGCGTGTACACCGCCGCGGCGGCAGCGCGCTTTTCGCTCACGATCAGCGCCAGGTCCTTTTTGGTGCGGCTTTTGCGGATGCCGCAGTGCACCCCCGCGGCCAAAAATCCCTTGGGCGCGCACACGCCGCCCGCGATCTCTTTGATCTCCATCGAACGATCCTCCCGTTCTTTCAAAATTTTAAACTGAATTTTAAACTGTGTATATTGGACCCTTTGCTTTACAGCTCCAGCCCCTCGGTCTCGTCCAGACCGAGCATGAGGTTCATGCACTGAATGGCCGCGCCCGAAGCGCCCTTGCCCAAATTGTCGAACCGCGCCGAGACCACCATGCGCTCCTCATTGCCGCTCACCATGATCTCCATAAGATCTTTGCCCTCAAGGGCGTTGGCCGAAAGCATGCCTTCGGCACACACGCCGGGCAGCGCTTTTACGAGCTTTGCGCCTTTGTAATAAGAAGCAAAAGTCTCCGCCACCTCCTGAGGCTTGCAGCGGCGCGCCATCTGCGAAGCGTAAATGGGCACCGAGACCAGCATGCCGCTGTAGTAATCGTCCACCACCGGCAAAAATACCGGCTCGGCTGCAAGGCCGGTGACGGCCTTCATTTCTTTGAGGTGCTTGTGGGCCTGCGTCAGGCCGTACAGGCGCGGGGCGGCGTATTCTGCAGGCGGGGTAAAAGCCTCGTACTCGGCGATCATGCTTTTGCCGCCGCCGCTGTACCCCGTGAGCGAAAAGCAGCAGGCGGGAAAATCCGCCCGCAGAATGCCCGTTTGCAAAAGCGGTACCATCAGCGCCACAAAGCCGCTGGCGTGGCAGCCCGGCACAGCCACCCGCTTGCTGGCCGCGACCCCCCGGCGGTGGGCGGGCGAAAGCTCGGGGAAGCCGTATTGCCACCCCGGCGCCGTGCGGTGGGCGGTCGAGGTGTCCAGCACACGCACCTGCGAATTGGCGATCAAAGTCACGGCCTCGCGCGCGGCAGCATCCGGCAGGCATAAAAACACGATGTCTGCCCGGTCCATCACCGCAGCGCGCGCGGCCGGATCGCGGTGCAGCTCGGGCGCAATGGCCAAAAGCTCCAGATCGCCCCGCTGTTTCAAACGTTCGTGGATCCTCAGCCCCGTGGTGCCCGCGCTGCCGTCGATAAATACCTTCGTCATAGTATCCTCGCTAAATTTGAATATTTAAACCAACATTCTGTATTTTTATACGATAATTCTATTTGAGCGGTTTGTCAAGCCCCTGTTTGTTCCCGCGATGCGGGCTGTTGTGCGCACGGTTGTCAAACCGGCGCGGCGGTGCTAAAATCTTCTGGTCGACATTACAAAAAAGGCTGGTACACCACGCCATGCGCACCCAAACCTTTGCCTTAAAGAAGATCCTGCCCATCGTGCCCTCCTACCTGTTCGTGGGCATCGCCTACGGCATCCTCATGAGCGAAGCGGGCTTTTCGCCGCTGTGGACCCTGCTTTCCTCGGTCATCGTATACGCCGGGTCGCTGCAGATCATCATGGTCACGCTGCTCACCTCCGGCGCGCCGCTCTATTTGGTGGCGGTCACCTCGTTTTTTGTGAACGCCCGGCACATTTTTTACGGCCTGGGCATGATCGAGCGCTTCCGCGGGCAAAAGCTGCGCTTCCCCTACATGGCGCTCACCGTAACCGACGAGACCTATTCGGTACTGTGCTCCATGGGCCCCTGCCCGGAGGGAGTTTCCCCCAAAGACGCCGACTTTTATGTGCTGCTTTTTTCGCAGCTCACCTGGATCGCCGCGTCGGTCGCGGGGGCGCTGCTCGCCGGTTCGCTGCCCGTCGACCTCACCGGCATCGACTTTTCGGCCACGGCCTTTTTCGTGACGGTTTGCGTGGACCAATGGCGCAAAAGCTCATCTCATTTGCCGGCCATTGCCGGCGCCGTATCGGCCGTTGCTTTTTACTTTTTGCTCGGCCCGGAGGACTTTTTGCTGCCCGCGCTTTCTGCCAGTCTGATCGTGCTGCTCCTTTTAAAGGACCGCGCGCTGCTTCAAAAAAGGAGGGACCGCGCATGAACAACGGCTACACCCTCGCGGTCATCCTCATTGCCGCCGCCATGACCGCGCTCACCCGCATATTGCCCCACCTGGCCTTCAGCCGCCGGGCAGAGCTGCCCCAAACCGTCTCGTATTTGGGCGAATCGCTGCCTGCCGCCATCATGGTCATTTTAGTGGCGTACTGCCTGCGCAGCATCGACTTTGCCGCCTACCCCAGCGGCATCCCCGAAACGATCTCGGTGCTCGTGGTCGTTCTTTTGCAGTTCACTCTAAAAAAGACCTTTTTGAGCATCGTGGCGGGCACCGCCGTGTACATGATCCTCATCCGCACGGCCTTTCCGCTGCTGTAAAGCCGCGGCAAACGCCAAAGCCCCTGCAAAATTGCAGGGGCTTTGCGCAATCATCAACTCACAGGTAAAGCGGGAAGCGCTCCACCAGGTCCTTCACGCGGGCGGCAATGCTGTCCTTCTTGTTCTCGAAATCGAAGATAGCGTCGGCAATGCAGCCGGCCACGACCTTCATTTCCTCCGGGCCGAAGCCGCGGGTGGTAACAGCCGGGGTGCCGATGCGCACGCCGCTCGTCACAAACGGGCTGCGCTTTTCACCCGGCACAGTGTTCTTGTTGACGGTGATGTGCACCTCGTCGAGCATGTGCTCGAGCTCTTTGCCGGTCACTGCCTCTTCCTTGAGGTCGACGAGCATCATGTGATTGTCGGTACCGCCCGACACCAGCTTGACGCCGCGGGCCATCAGTTCATCGGCCAGCACCTTGGCGTTTTCGATGATGCGGCGCTCGTATTCCACGAACTCGGGCTTGAGCGCTTCGCCGAAGCACACCGCCTTGGCGGCGATGATGTGTTCGAGCGGGCCGCCCTGCGTGCCGGGGAAGATGGCCTTGTTGATCTTCTTGGCGATCTCTTCGTTGTTGGTAAGGATCATGCCGCCGCGGGGGCCGCGCAGGGTCTTGTGCGTGGTGGTGGTCACCACGTCGGCATAGGGCAGGGGGCTCTGGTGGAAGCCGGTGGCCACCAGGCCGGCAATGTGCGCCATATCGACCATCAGCAGCGCGCCGCAGGCATCGGCGATCTCGCGCAGCACGTCGAACTTGATGGCGCGCGGATAGGCCGAAGCGCCGGCGACGATGAGCTTGGGCTCGACCTCCATGGCCTTTTCGCGGAAGAGGTCGTAGTCGATAAAGCCCTCGTCGTTCACGCCGTAAGAGACGAAGTGGAAGTACTTGCCCGAAAGGTTGACCGGGCTGCCGTGGGTGAGGTGGCCGCCCTGGGAAAGATCCATGCCCATGACGGTGTCGCCCAGATCGAGCAGTGCAAAATAAACGGCGACGTTGGCCTGAACGCCGGCATGGGGCTGGACGTTCGCGAATTTGCAGTGAAAGAGCTTGCAGGCCCGTTCGATGGCGAGAGTTTCGATCTGGTCCACATAGGCGCAGCCGCCGTAGTAGCGGTGGCCGGGGTAGCCTTCGGCGTACTTGTTGGTCAGCACGCTGCCCATAGCCGCCATGACCGCCGGGCTGACGATGTTCTCGCTCGCGATGAGCTCGATGTTCTCCCTCTGGCGCGTCAGCTCCCGGCGCATCGCCGCGCCGACTTCGCTGTCGCGCTGTTCTACAAATCCAATGGTATCCATCATATCGCCGAACATGTTTTCCTCCTGGTGTGTGCCTCAGTGTGGCTCAAAATTGAGTACGAAATCCGTCGGTATTATATCCTAATTTCCCTAACAAATCAACATATAGCAACACAAACGTTCGGCCCTTTTGCAGCTCGTTAATCACTTCTCAAATTATTCGTTTGTACACAGGCTACGGCGCCATAAACTTTCGGCGGGGTTCGCTTTATTTTGCGCCCGGCTTGCGCAATGTTCGTAAATCCACACAGGCCCGTGCTCTGTTTTTTGTTTTTGGGGCCTGTTGCCGCCCCTCAAAGCCTGTTATACTGAAATAAGGCGGCACACAGCCGCCCCGAAGCGCAATAGAAGCGCAATAGAAGCGCAATAGAAATAAGGAAGGCCCCGCCATGATCCGCACTGTTTTTTTTGATTTGGACGATACCCTGCTGGACTTTCACGCGGCCGAGCGCGCGGCGCTGACCGCCACGCTGCGTGAGCTCGGCATCGACCCCGCGCCCGCCGTCCTTTCCCGCTACAGCGAGATCAACCGCTCCTTCTGGCAGCTGTTGGAGCGCGGCGGCATCACCCGCGCCGAACTCAAAGTGCAGCGCTACGCCCAGCTCTTTGAAGAGCTCGGCCAAAGCGCTTCCCCCCAGGAAGCCGCCCACAGGTACGAAGGGCACCTTTCGGAGGGGCACTGGTTCATTCCCGGGGCACAAGAGCTGCTTTTGCGCTTGTACGGGCGCATGGACCTTTACCTGGTCACCAACGGTTCGTTCGCCGTGCAGCGCGGCCGGCTCAAAAGCGCCGGCATCGGCAAATACTTCCGGGGGATCTTCATTTCGGAAGAACTGGGGTGCAACAAGCCCAGCCGGGAATACTTTGAGCGCTGCTTTGCCCAGATCCCCGATTTTTCACCCGAAGACAGCATTCTGGTAGGCGACAGCCTGACTTCCGACATTCAGGGCGGCAAAAACGCCGGGCTGCGCACGGTGTGGTTCAACCCCGCAGGCCTTCCCAATCCCAGCGGCCCCCAGCCCGATTACGAGGTACACACCTTAAAAGAAGCCGGCGACCTGCTGCTTGGGCTGTGACCCTTTTTGTTTGCTGATGCGCCCTGACGCTCCCTCTGCCGCGCCCCACGGCCGCCTGTTTTCCCTGGTTTTTACGGCTTTTTTGCCCAATTTGCAAAAAAATTCGCAAATTCCCGATTTTTCCCGGTATTCGGCCCGGTTGGCGCTGGATTTTGCCCGCCGGCTGTGATAGACTATTCATCAGGCTGAATGAGTCTAAAGTTTGAAGTCGAACATTCCATTGCAAGGAGGCAACATCACATGCAGTATTCCAAAGAAGTGGAAGAAATGGTCTGCGTGAAGCAGGGCGCGACCCATGAGAACGCCGCCATTCCCCAGGAGGGTAAATGGGTGCATGCCAAGGAGATCAAGGACATCTCCGGTCTGACCCACGGCGTTGGCCACTGCGCTCCCCAGCAGGGCGCCTGCAAGCTCACCCTCAACATCAAAAACGGCATTATTGAAGAAGCTTTGGTCGAGACCATCGGCTGCTCGGGCATGACCCACTCCGCCGCTATGGCGTCTGAAATCCTTCCCGGCAAGACCCTGCTCGAGGCCATGAACCTCGACCTGGTTTGCGACGCCATCAACTGCGCCATGCGCGAGCTGTTTTTGCAGATCGTTTACGGCCGCAGCCAGTCTGCCTTCTCTGACGACGGCCTGCCCATCGGCGCCGGCCTCGAAGATTTGGGCAAGGGCCTCAGGAGCCAGGTAGGCACCATGTACGGCACCAAGGCCAAGGGCGCGCGCTACCTGGAAATGGCCGAAGGCTACGTGCTCAAGATCGGCCTGGACGCCGACGGCGAGATCATCGGCTACCAGTTCGTTTCCCTCGGCAAGATGATGGACGCCATCAACAAGGGCGTGGATCCCAAGGAAGCCTATGAGAAGAACATCGGCACCTACGGCCGCTTTGCCGAAGCCGTCACCGTCATCGACCCCCGCCATCAGTAATCCTGGGAGGTGAACACCATGGCCATGTTTGAAAGCTACGAAAGAAGAATCGACCAGATCAACGTCGTCCTTAAAAAATACGGCATCGCCGACCTCGAAGAAGCCCGCCAGATCTGCCTGGACAAAGGTGTGGATGTGGACGCCATCGTCCGCGGTATCCAGCCCATCTGCTTTGAAAACGCCGTGTGGGCCTACACCCTGGGCGCCGCCATCGCCTTCAAGTCCGGCGTGACCGTGGCCGCCAAGGCCGCCGAGTGCCTGGGCGAAGGCCTGCAGGCCTTCTGCATCCCCGGTTCTGTGGCCGACCAGCGCAAGGTCGGTCTTGGCCACGGCAACCTGGCCGCCATGCTGCTGCGCGACGAGACCGAGTGCTTCGCCTTCCTGGCCGGCCACGAGTCCTT
>CALWSW010000039.1 GCA_944384305.1 uncultured Christensenellaceae bacterium | reverse complement strand
CGCTGGCCAAGGAGTGCGACTTCTTCTCCATTGGCACAAACGACCTCATTCAGTACACCACGGCGGTGGACCGCGGCAACGAGCGTGTCTCGCACCTTTACACCCCCTTCCACCCCTCGGTGCTGCGCCTCATCCGCATGACCATCGAGGCGGCCCACCGCGCGGGCATCTTCTGCGGCATGTGCGGCGAGGCGGCCAGCGACACCCGGCTCATCCCCCTGCTGCTCGGCATGGGGCTCGACGAATTCTCTATGTCTGCCGGCTCCCTGCTCGCCGCCCGCCGGCTGATCCGTTCTCTTTCTTACGAAGAGTGCAAAACCATTGTGGAACCCGCGCTCTCACTTCCGACGGCGACCGAGGTGCAGGCTTACCTCACAAATCTGCCCCTCTGCAAGTGACTGCGTCACCTGTTTCCCCCTGAAGGCGCCCAAATCAGGCGCCTTCTTTTTTTGTCCTGCTTCCGGAATTTTTTTGCTCTTTTTTTTAAATTCCAAAACTCCTGCTCAAAATCTTTTTTGTGGCCCGGACTTCGTCTGAAACGTCAAAATGCCCAAAGCTCCCTTTTCGTTGTTTTTGTTTCTGCGCCTGTTTGCAACAAAAAAGGAAGGGTCATTTCCCCCTTCCTTTTAAGTTGCGGACCTTTACTCCGGCTTCCCGCCAAAGTATTCGTACAGCTGTTCCAGCTGTACCCTCGAATAATATTCAATAACGATCTTTCCCCGCTTTTCGCTGCCCTGCAGATTGACCTTGGTGCCAAGCAGGCTCTGCATTTTGTTCTGAACATCAAACAATTCCGGACTCAGCTGCTTTTTCTTCGGCTTCTCCCCTTCTGGCTTTGCTTCCTTCAGGCCTTGGCAAAGCTCTTCAGTCTGGCGCACCGAAAGCCCGCGGCGTTCGATCTCCCTTGCAACGAACATCTGCTGCTCCACATCGTTCAAGCCGGCAATGCAGCGTCCGTGCCCTGCGCTCAGCCGTCCATCGCGCAGCAGCAGCATCACTTCCTCCGGCAGGCTCAGCAGGCGCAGGGAATTTGCCACAGCACTGCGGCTCTTGCCCAAGCGCTGCGAGACCTCTTCCTGCGTCAGATCGTGCTCCTCCATCAGCAGCTTGATTCCCGAGGCTTCTTCCATGGGGTTGAGGTCGGCGCGCTGCAGGTTTTCAATGAGCGAGACTTCCAGCAGCGTCTTGTCGTCGTAATCCCGCACAATGGCAGGCACTTCTGCAAGCCCTGCCAGTCTCGCCGCCCGCCAGCGCCGCTCGCCCGCAACAATGGTATAACGGCCTTCGTGCTCCCGCAGGATCAATGGCTGCACAATGCCCGAAGTGCGAATGGAAGCTGCCAGCTCTTCCAGCTTTTCGCCATCGAAGTATTTGCGGGCCTGGTCACGGTTTGGGTCGATGTTGTTGATGGGAACGTTTTGCACTTTGCTCTGCTTTTCTTCCTCGATCGAAAGATTTTCGCCCCAAAGTGCGTCCAGCCCCCTGCCCAAACCTCCTTTTTGTGCGCGTCCTTCTTTTTCTTTTGCCATATTAGCCTCCATTGTCCTTCAGCACTTCGTCGGCAAGTGAGCGGTATGCCCGCGCCCCTGCACTGATGGGCGCGTATTGCAAAATCGGCTGGCCGTAGCTTGGCGCTTCGCCAAGGCGCACCGTGCGCGGTATGACTGAACGATACACCTTGGAATTGAAAAACTTTTTGACCTCTGCCACCACCTGGTTGGAAAGGCGGGTCCTGCCGTCGAACATGGTCAGCACAACACCTTCGATCTCGATCTGTGGGTTCAGTTTCTTTTTGACCATGGTAAAGGTGTTCATCAGCTGGCTCAGCCCTTCCAAGGCAAAATATTCGCACTGTATGGGCACCAGCACACTGTCTGCTGCCGTCAGTGCATTGAGCGTGAGCAGGCCGAGCGAGGGCGGGCAATCGATCAAAATAAAGTCATATTCCCCCCGCAGCGGTTCCAAAGCGCTTTTTAAGATCTGCTCGCGGGCCAGCATGCCCACCAGCTCCACTTCTGCACCCGCCAGCTGAATGGTGCCGGGAATGACTTTTAAATGGTCGTATTCCGTCTTTGTAATGGCTTCCTCTGCCCCGATCTCTTCGATCATGACATTATAAATGGAAGGTTCCAGGTTTTTTTCTATTCCCAAGCCGCTCGTAGCATTGCCCTGCGGGTCTAAATCGATGAGCAGCACGTCCTGCTTTTTGGCTGCAAGTGCAGCGCTGAGGTTGATGGTGGTCGTGGTTTTGCCCACGCCACCCTTCTGATTGGCAATCGCTATGATTTTTCCTTTTTTGTTCTTGCTTTCTGCTGCCATTGCTGCCCTCCCGTGCTGATTAGAGGTGTTATCTATACTTTATCTTTTTTTGCGGCGTGCGTCAACGTGATTTCCACGCTTTTGTTTCACGTGAAACAAAAATATTGCCTCTTCCCCCAAATGTTTCACGTGAAACATTGGCAAATCGCCTCTTGAAAGATGCTGCAAACTGGTATATGATAAAATAGAATCATAGGCAGACTGCCTGAAACCGGAGGAAAACATGGTCACCAAAGATACCACGATTATGGAAGCGGTCCGCATGAACGAAGGGATCGTGCCGATTTTGATGAGCGTTGGGATGCACTGCATCGGCTGCGCAATGGCCCATGGCGAGACCCTTGCCGAAGCCGCCGAAGTCCACGGCATCGACGCAGATGAACTCATCAATGCCATCAACAAGTACCTGGAAGAAAACAAATAAGCGAACGGCAAAA
This sequence comes from uncultured Christensenellaceae bacterium, assembly GCA_944384305.1. Taxonomy (GTDB): domain Bacteria; phylum Bacillota; class Clostridia; order Christensenellales; family CALWSW01; genus CALWSW01. The sequence goes on along the minus strand of CALWSW010000039.1, from coordinate 12,546 downwards.
AACAGCACGCCCCACAAGGTCGTGCTGTTTTTGCAGAACGAGCGGTACAGCGCAAATCGCGCAGCCCAGCTGCGTTGAAAAGGCAAGAAACAAGCGCCCCAAGCGGGGCGCTTGTTTCTATCAGTACGTTCATGAATTATCGCTCGACGGGGCCTGTTCGGCAGTCACAGCCCCCTCCTCTTCCGGATCCTCGTGGTCGGTCATGCAGGCCGAGACTACGCGGAGGCCGCTGTCCACCTGCATCAGCCTGACACCCTGGGTGTGGCGCCCGATCTCGCGGATCTCGGTGACCGGCATCCGGATGATGGTGCCGTCGTCACGAATGAGCATCACGTCTTCGTCGCCGTTTACAACATGCAGCGCACAGAGCGGGCCGGTCTTGTCGGTGATGAGCATGGCAGCCACGCCCTTGCCGCCGCGGCTCTGGCGGCGGTACTCCGACTCCGGCGTGCGTTTGCCCATGCCCAGTTCAGAAACGGCCAGAACCTGCGAGCCGGGGAAGATGCGCTCCAAAGAGACCACTTCGTCGCCGGGGTCGAGCTGAATGGCCCGCACACCGGCCGCCGTGCGTCCCATGGGGCGAACATCCTCCTCGCTGAAGCGGATGCACTTGCCGTTGCGGGAAGCCACCAGGAAGTCGTCTGTGCCAGACGAGACCTGCACGCTGATGAGCTCGTCGTCTTCGCGCAGGCTGCAGGCGATCAAGCCGCCCTTGCGGATGTTTTCAAAGCTGGTAAGCTCGGTCTTTTTGATAACGCCGCCCTTGGTGCACAGCACAAGGTACTTGCCCTCGCTCGCGGGGAAGGCGTTGGTCACCTTTTCGCCGTTGCCGAGCTGCAGCAGGTTGACGATGGCCGAACCCTTGGCGTTGCGCCCGGCTTCGGGAATGCGGTAGCACTTTTCAGAGAACACGCGGCCGCGGTTGGTAAAGAACAAGATCTCGGAGTGCGTGCTGGTCACGAACAGGTGCTCCACAAAATCCTCTTCGCGGATGGCGGCTGCCGCCACGCCCTTGCCGCCGCGGTGCTGCATGCGGTAAGTTGCGGCGCTGGTGCGCTTGACGTAGCCAAAGTGGGTCAGCGTGACCGCCATGTCCTCCTCTTCGATCAGATCTTCAAAGTCGATCTCGCTGAAAGTGGCACCGATCTCGGTGCGGCGTTCGTCGGCGTATTTGTCGCGGATCTCCAGCAGCTCCTGCCGCACCACCGCCCAGCGGCGGGCCTCGTCTTCCAGCAGGCCGCGCAGGTAGCGGATGCTCTGCAGCAGCTCGTCGTACTCCGCCTTGATCTTGTCGCGCTCCAGGCCGACAAGGCGCTGCATCCGCATATCTAAAATGGCCTGGGTTTGCCGGTCAGAAAGCCCAAACCGGTCAGAAAGTCTTTGTTTTGCCTCACCAGCTGTCTTGCTGGTGCGCAAAATCGTCACCACTTCGTCAATGTTGTCCAGCGCGGTGAGCAGGCCTTCCAAAATGTGGGCGCGCGCTTCCGCCTTCGCCAGGTCGAACTTGGTGCGGCGGGTCACAACGTCGAGCTGATGGTCCAGGTAGTGGCGGATCATCTGGTGCAAGGAAAGCACCTTGGGTTCGCCGTCGACCAGCGCAATGGAAATGACGCCGAAGGTATCCTGCAGCTGGGTGTGCTTGTAAAGCGTGTTGAGAACGATGGTGGGGTTGATGTCCTTTTTGAGTTCGATGACGATGCGCATACCGTCCCGTCCGGATTCGTCGCGCAAATCGCTGATGCCCTCCACCTTCTTTTCGTGCACCAAGTCGGCAATCTTGGCCACAAGGTTTGCCTTGTTGACCTGGTAGGGGATCTCGGTGACGATGATACGGGAGCGGTTGGGCCCCATGGGCTCGATCTCGGTGCGGGCGCGCACCACGATGCGGCCGCGGCCGGTGCGGTAGGCCTCGCGGATGCCGCTACGGCCCATGATGATGCCGCCGGTGGGGAAGTCCGGCCCGGGAATGATGTTGATGAGCTCCTCGTTGGTGACGGCAGGGTTGTCGATCATGGCCACGCAGCCGTCGATGACTTCGCCCAGGTTGTGCGGAGGAATGTTGGTGGCCATGCCAACGGCAATGCCGCCCGAGCCGTTCACCAGCAGGTTGGGGAAGCGCGAGGGCATGACCGAAGGCTGCGTCAAAGTCTCGTCGAAGTTGGGGTAAAAGTCCACCGTGTCCTTGTCCAGGTCGCGCATCATCTCCATGGCGAGCTTGGAAAGGCGCGCCTCGGTGTAACGCATGGCGGCGGCGCCGTCGCCATCCACCGAGCCAAAGTTGCCGTGTCCTTCCACGAGCATGTAGCGCGTGGAAAAATCCTGCGCCAGGCGCACCATGGCCTCGTACACCGAAGAGTCGCCGTGGGGGTGGTATTTGCCCAGGCAGTCGCCCACGATACGGGCGGATTTTCGGAAGGGTTTGTCTGGCGACAAGCCCAGTTCATTCATAGAATACAGGATCCTGCGGTGAACAGGCTTTAAACCGTCGCGCACATCGGGGAGGGCGCGGTTGATGATGACGGCCATGGAATAGGCGATGAAGGACTTTTTCATCTCCTGTTCCAGGTCGATGGGCATGAGCCGCGTACCCTTGGGTTCCATCAGTTCAGACATTCACTCACCCTCCTTAAATGTCGAGGTCGGCCACGAGCTTGGCGTTTTGTTCAATGAACTCGCGCCTGGGCTCCACGCGGTCGCCCATCAGCAGGTTCATGATCTCGTCGGCCGCCACAGCGTCGTCCACCGAAACGCGGTACATCGTGCGGTTTTCCGGGTCCATGGTGGTCTCCCACAGCTGCTCGGGGTTCATTTCGCCCAGGCCTTTGTAGCGCTGAATCTCCACCTTGCCGTCGCGGCCCAGGCGGTCGAGCTCTTTCTGCAGCTCCTCGTCGGTGTAAACGTAAACCTCCGCCGCGCCCTTTTTGATCTTGAAGAGCGGGGGCTGGGCAATGTACACATACCCCTGTTCAATGAGCGGCCGCATATAGCGGTAGAAGAAGGTCAAAAGCAAGATCCGGATGTGCGAGCCGTCCACGTCGGCGTCGGTCATGCAGATGATCTTGTGGTAGCGCAGCTTTTCGACGTTGAAGTCCTCGCCCACACCCGCGCCGAAGGCCGTGATCATGTTCTTGATCTCGTTGTTGGAAAGAATGCGGTCCAGCCGGGTCTTTTCCACGTTCAGGATCTTGCCGCGCAGCGGCAAAATGGCCTGGATGCGCTTGTCGCGCCCCATCTTGGCTGAGCCGCCTGCCGAGTCGCCCTCCACCAGGTAGATCTCGCACTGCGAAGCGTCCTTTTCGGAACAGTCGGCCAGCTTGCCCGGCAGCGCGGAGTACTCCAGCACGCTCTTTCTGCGGGTGAGCTCGCGGGCCTTGCGCGCCGCTTCGCGCGCGCGGGAAGCCTGCATGCACTTGTCTAAAATGGCGCGGGCCACCTGCGGGTTCTCTTCCAGGTAATTGGTCAGCCCTTCGGCCACCACCGCGTCGGTCAGGGGGCGCATTTCAGAATTGCCGAGCTTGGTCTTGGTCTGGCCCTCAAACTGCGGCTCGCGCAGCTTGACCGAAACGATGGCCGCCAGCCCCTCGCGCACATCCTCGCCCGAGAGCTTGTCGTTTTCCTTTAAGATCTTGTACTTGATGCCGTAGTTGTTGATCACCCGGGTGAGCGCGGCCTTGAAGCCCATCAAATGCGCGCCGCCCTCGTGGGTGTTGATGTTGTTGGCGTAGCTGAGCACGTTCTCCTGGTAGCCGTCGTTGTACTGCATGGCCACCTCTACAATGGAGCCGTCCTTTTCGGCGCTGAAGTAGATGGGCTCGGGGTGCAGGGTGTCGCGGTTTTTGTTCAGGTACTTCACAAAGGAGATGATGCCCCCGTCGTAATGGTACTTTTTAAAGGAGTCCACCCGCTCGTCTTTGACGGTAATGGTCACCCCGCGGTTCAAAAAGGCCATTTCGCGCATGCGGCCGGTGATGAGCTCGAGCGAAAAATCGCAGGTCTCAAAAATTTCGGGGTCGGGGGTGAAGGTGATGGTCGTGCCGGTGTCCTCTGCCGGGCCCACCACGGTCAAAGGCTTGGTGACCTGCCCGCGGGAAAATTCCATTTGGTAGGTCTCGCCGCCCCGGCGCACCTCGGCCACGAGCTTGGTGGAAAGGGCGTTGACGACCGAAACGCCCACGCCGTGCAAGCCGCCGGACATTTTGTACCCCTCGCCGCCAAACTTGCCCCCGGCGTGCAGCACCGTGAGCGCCAGTTCCAGCGCGGACTTTTGGTGTACGGGGTGAATGTCCACCGGAATGCCGCGGCCGTTGTCCCGCACGGAAATGGAACCGTCTGCGTGGATGGTCAGGTCGATGTCGGTGCAAAAGCCCGCCAGCGCCTCGTCGATGGAATTGTCCACCACCTCGGTCACCAGGTGGTGCAGGCCCCTGACATCGGTCGAGCCGATGTACATACCGGGGCGCACCCGCACGGGCTCCAATCCCTCGAGCACCTGGATGTCGGAAGCGTCGTAATGGCTGGAGGCCGCCTTGGGCGCGGCGCGCACCGCTTCGATCGCCGAGCGCTCGTCGTCAGAGAGCGTGTCGTCCACCGGGGCGTCCTCGCCGGCGAGCTGCGCTGCAACGCTGTCCACCTCGCTGACGTCGTGTTCGCCGTCGTACTGGAACTCCCGCGCTTCGCCTTCGTTCAGAATGCCGTCTTTGTGGTTATCGCGCATAAAATCTTCCTTTCCCGGCAAAAGCCGCCGGAGCAAAAAAAATAAAAACTGTGTTCTAAGCTTTCTTATTTAATATTATACTATAAACCCTTGGGCTTGAAAAGCATTATTTGGTTTTACAGGCCAAAAAACGGCCTGCAAACGGCTTTTGTGCGCTTCTCCTTCCCTTGGGGCTCACAAGCGATACAAGCGCGCTTACGGGGCAAATACGGCGGCAGCACAAGGGCGCTGTGCAAAGGCGCGGCGTTCGCCCTGCTCATAACCCCCCGCATTCGAGCATAAACTGTCTAAAAATACCAAATGCGGAGGATTCATTCCATGGAAATCACCACTGCTACCCTGCTCTATGAAGGCGCGCCCATCGTCCACGTGTCGCGCGCCGCCGCCGAAGGGGTGCTCGCCCCGCCCGTGGGCATGAACGCCGTTGGGCGCGTGCTCTCCATCGGCGCGTCGGCCACGGCTTCCGGCCGCACCACCGAGTCCGGCCTTTCCTGCGACGGCGGCGTGACCCTTTCCGTGGTATACGCCGACCCCGATGGCGGCATCCACGGCTTTGAGTCCACGGCGGCCTTTTCGAACGAAGCGGCCTGCCCCGACCTTCCGGCCGGCGCGCCCGTCACGGTCGACCCCGTGGTCTCGGAGCTTCGCCACACCGTCACAAACGGCACCATCAACGTGCGCATCGAGCTTTCGCTGCGCTACACCGTGCTGCCCCAGTGCAGCGCAGCGGTGCTTTCCGGCATCGAAGGGGCGGGGGTGGTCGAGCTGCTGAAGCGCCCGGCCGCGCTGTGCCACACCGTGCGCGCCGACGACGAGCTGACCCTCACCGAGGACATCCACCTTCCCCAGAGCGCCGCAGAGATCCTTTCCACTTCCGCCTTCTGCCGCATCAGCGGCGTGTCGGTCAGCGGCGCAAACGCCTCTGTAAACGGCGTTCTGTGCGCCGAGGTGCTGTTTGCCGGGCCGGACGGCATTCCCGCTCAGGCGGCGTTTTCGCTGCCCTTTGAGGCCGAAGCCGAGCTGCCCGAGGGGGCGGAATCGGCCTGTGCGCGCTGCCGGGTGATCTCGGCCGAAGCCGTCCTTACCGGAGAGGACACCGCCGAGCTCACCGCCGTGGCGGAGCTTTGGGTCATCGCCGCCGTCAAAGAGGAAACCGAATTGACCACCGACGCCTATTCTTCGGCCGAAAAGCTGGACTGCGCCTTCCTCACGCTCGCGCTGCGGCGGGACGTGTGGGCCGACTGCCGGGCCACGGCGCGCATCGAGCTGCCCCTGCCCGCCGGCATGCCGGAGGCCGAAACCGTGCACTACGTGCGCCTGCGCCCCGTCGCCTGCGGCGTGGAGTGCGCCGACGGCTCGGTGCGCCTCAGCGCCACGCTGCACGCCTCGGCGCTCTATACCTGCGCTGCGGGCCTGCTGCACAGCTTTGAAACCACAGTGTTCTGCGACGCGCAGTGCGAATGCCCCGCCGCAAAAGCGGGGATGCGCGCCGAAGCCCAGCTCAATGCCGAGCTGCTCAACGCCTCGGGCATGCCGGGAGGCATTGCGGCGCGCCTCAATCTCACCGCCTCTGTCACGGGGTATTTGCTGGCCGAAGAGACCGTGCTCACCGACGCGCAGCCGGCCGGCAGCCGCGGCGGTTCCTACGGGCCGGTGGTGTACTTCCCCGCAGAAGGCGAAAGCCCGTGGGAGATCGGCCGCCGCTTCGGCGTGCCGCAGGCCGAGCTTTTAAAGGAGAACCCCGGCATAGAAAAAGCCGTGCCCCACGCTGTTTTGGTCAATATGCGGCGCTATATTTAAAATATTAGTTCGCTTTGACCCTTGGGCTGCCCTTGCGGGCGGCCTTTTTCTTACGATTTGCCCCCGCGCTTGAACCCGCCGCCTTCCACCCGTTATAATGACGCTGTACATTGACGGCTTTTTTGCCGTGTTCGAGCCAAAAAGCCAAAGGAGGGCCTTTGTTTTGTACCGCATCCTCATTGTGGAAGACGACGCCGTCATTGCCGCAGCCGTAAAAAAGCACCTAAAAAACTGGGGTATGGAGGCGCTGTGCGCCCATGACTTTCAGGACGTTATGCACACATTTTTGCAGTTTCAGCCCCATTTGGTGCTTTTAGACCTCGCGCTGCCCTGCTACAACGGCTATCACTGGTGCGCCGAGATCCGCAGGGTCTCCACCGTGCCGGTGGTGTTCCTTTCCTCCGCTTCCGACAACATGAACATCGTCATGGCCATGAACATGGGGGGCGACGACTTCATCGCCAAGCCCTTTGACCTGGACGTGCTGCTCGCCAAGGTGCAGGCCGTGCTGCGCCGCTCCTACGACCTCGCAGAGAGCCGGCCCGCCCTTTCCCACCGCGGGGCGACGCTCGACCTTTCGGACGCCACGCTGACCTACCGCGGCCAGAAGATCGAGCTGACCAAGAACGACTACCGCATTTTGCAGGCTTTAATGGAAAACCGCGGCCGCATCATCAGCCGCGCCGCGCTGATGGAACGGCTGTGGGCCACTGACAGCTACGTGGACGAAAACACCCTTTCGGTGAGCGTGGCGCGCCTGCGCAAAAAGCTGGAAGCCGCCGGGCTTACAGACTTTATCACCACAAAAAAGGGCCTGGGCTACATCGTGGAATAGCCCGCCCCAAGGAGGCGCCATGCCCATCTTTTTGAAGTACCTGCAGTACCGCGCAAAGTACCTGCTGCTCTTGCTCTTTTTTGCGGCGGTGTTCTTTGCCGTGTTCGCGCTGTTTCAGATCTCCTTGCTCGCGGTGGGGTACGCGCTGCTCATCTGCCTGTTTTTTGCCCTGATCATTTTTGCGGCAGACTTTTCGGCCTTTCGCAAAAAGCACGCCGCGCTCCAGGCGCTCGCAAAACAGATCGCCCTTTCGCTGGAGTGCCTGCCGCCCCCGCACGGGCTGTTTGAAGAAGACTACCAGGTTCTTTTAAAGACCCTGTTTGCCGACCGCGCGCAAAAGCTCACCCAGCTCGGCAAAAAGCAGACCGAGGCGCAGGAATACTTTACGCTGTGGGCGCACCAGATCAAAACCCCCATCGCCGCCATGCGGCTGCTGCTGCAAAGCGGCGAGCCCGACCCAGCGCTGCTTTCTGCCGAGCTTTTTAAAGTGGAGCAGTACGTGGAAATGGCGCTGTGTTATTTGCGGCTGGACGCGCCTTCGGGCGACTACGTCATCCGCACCTGCGCGCTCGACGGCGTCATTCGCCAGGCGATCAGAAAATACGCGCCGCTCTTCATCGCAAAAAAGCTGCAGCTCCACTACGAGCCCACCGGCGCAAGCGCCCTTACCGACGCAAAATGGCTGCTCTTTCTTTTGGAGCAGGTACTGGGAAACGCCGTAAAATACACGCCCGCGGGCAGCGTGACCATCGCGGTGCGGCCGGGGCCGGTGATCTCGGTCAAGGACACCGGCGTGGGCATTGCGCCTTCCGACCTGCCGCGCATCTTCGAGCGGGGGTACACCGGCCTCAACGGCCATGCCGACAGCCGCTCGACCGGCATTGGGCTGTACCTTTGCCGCCGCATTGCAAAGCGGCTGGGGCACAGCATTTCGGCCCTTTCCGCCCCCGGCGAGGGGACCGAGATCGTCATCGACCTTTCCCGCCGGGACTTTCTGGCGGAATGAACGACGCGCCGCAGGGGCGTTTGGCTTTGCCCCTGCGGCGCGTTTTTTCGGCCCAAAACGCCCGTTTTTTTAAAAAGCGCTCTTCATCCTTTCAAAACCGTAAGCTTTATGGGCGGTTTTGAAAGGCAAATCGATGGTTGCCGCCGGGCGTTTGCTTTACAATAAAGCCATAAAACAAACGGAGGTGGAACCATTGGCGCTGCTCGAAGTCAGCAATTTAAAAAAGATCTACGCTTCCCGCCTGGGCGGCACCCGCGTGCAGGCTTTAACGAACGTTTCGTTTTCAGCACAGGAGGGCGAATACGTCGCCATCATGGGCGAATCGGGGTCGGGCAAGACCACCCTGCTGAACATCATCGCCGCGCTCGACAAGCCCACCGAGGGCGACGTTCTGCTTGACGGCCGCAGCCTTTCGACCGTAAGGGACAAAGACATTTCGGCCTTCCGGCGGGATCATTTGGGCTTTGTGTTTCAGGAATTCAATTTGCTCGACACCTTTACCGTGCAGGACAACATCTTTTTGCCCCTGGTGCTCGCCGGCAAAAAATACCCCGAAATGCGGGAGCGCATCGTGCCGCTGGCCACCAAGCTGGGCATTTTCGACATTCTGCTCAAGTACCCCTACGAGATCTCCGGCGGGCAGAAGCAGCGCGTGGCCGTGGTCCGCGCCGTCATCACCGACCCCCGGCTGCTGCTCGCCGACGAACCGACCGGCGCTTTGGACTCCCGCTCTACCGACGAGCTTTTAGATCTGTTTGCCGCGCTCAACGCCGAGGGCCAGACCATTTTGATGGTCACGCACTCCGTCAAGGCCGCCAGCCGCGCCAAGCGCGTGCTCTTCATCCGCGACGGCGAGCTCTTCCACCAGATCTACCGCGGCGCCGACACCGACGAACAGCTCTACCAGAAGATCTCCGACACCCTTACTCTGCTTGCGACAGGCGGTGCGGTCCAATGAAGCGGGGCTTTTATGTTCACTTTGCGCGGGACAACATCCGCAAAAACCGGCGGCTGTTTTTTCCCTTTATCTGCACGCTGGCCTTTATGTCGGCGGTGTTCTTTCTGCTCAACGGCCTGGCGTACCAGCCCCTTTGGCAAAACTCCTTTGCCGGCAGCTCGGTCGTTGCCATGCTGCAGTTCGGCACCGTCGTTATGGGCCTGTTCTCGCTCATCTTCCTGTTTTACACCCACAGCATGGTCATCAAGCAGCGCAAGCGGGAGTTCGGGCTGTACAGCGTGCTGGGCATGGGCAAGCGGCACATCGTTCGCATCCTGCTCACCGAGACCCTGCTCACCGGCCTGTTTGGCCTGGTGCTGGGGCTTTTGGTGGGGGCGCTCTTCAGCTACGCCGGCGAGCTGCTGCTCCTCAACCTTCTGCGGCTGCCCGCCACGGCGCAGTTCGTATTTCCCTGGCCCTCCGTGCTCTTTACGCTGGTGACATTCTGCGCCATTTTGCTCCTCATCTTCGCAAACGACGCCCGCTCGGTGGCGCTCACCAACACCATCGACCTTTTAAACAGCGCGAGCGAGGGCGAGCGCGAGCCCAAGGCCAAGGTGCTTTTGGCCCTTCTGGGGGCAGTTTTGCTCGCCGGCGGGTACTATTTGGCCGTCACCATCACCGACCCGGTAAAGGCCATGGCGCTCTTTTTTGTGGCGGTCATACTGGTCATGCTGGGCACCTACTTGCTGTTCACGGCGGGCAGCATCGTGCTGTTGAAGGCCCTGCGCCGCAACCGCCGCTACTACTACCGCACCAACCACTTCATCTCGGTCTCGGGCATGCTCTACCGCATGAAGCAGAACGCCGTGAGTTTGGCCAACGTCTGCATCCTTTCGACCATGGTGCTGGTGACCATCTCCTCCACGCTCTCGCTGTACGTGGGGGTGGACAACATCGTCTCCGAGCGCTACCCGCGGGAGTTCAACAGCGGCGTGTACCTTTACGATTTGCCCTACGACCCCGCCTGCACCCAGGCGCTCGCCAATGCTGTCGACAGCACGCTCGCAGAGCGCGGCATGGCGGCGGTCAACGAGCTGCCGGTCAGGTACCTTTCCTTCTCGGTCTCCATCGACGGGAAAACAGCCGCCACCGACTATTTTTCCTTTGAAGTGCCGTCAACGCTCTGCGTGGTGCCGCAGGAGGACTACAACCGCCTGAGCGCGCAGCCTTTGGCCCTGCAGCCGGGCCAGGCGGCGCTCTACGACCCGCAGGACCTGTTCGATGCCGGCGAGATCGAGCTTACCTTTGGTTCCGAAGGCAGCGAAAACTTCAACTACCGCGAAGTCACTTACACCCTCACGGACGAGGTCGAAACCTTTAAAGCCGACGGGGTCTTAAGAAACCTTTCGCCCTATTTGGTAACGGTCATTGTGCCGGGCATGGACGACCTGGAGGCCACCCGCCAGGCCTACCGCGAAGCCTACGGCGGCTACGCCCAGCTCTCCTGCTATTTGGGGTTCGACCTTTCAAAAGACCTGGGCGGCGATATTTTAGATACCAACGCCGTAGACGAGCTGCGCGCGGCGTTCAGCACCGCGCTCTACCGCGAAACCTCCAAGATCTTCGGCGAGGACCTGAGCGGCGTTTCCACCAGCCTCTCCTCCCGCGAGCTCGACTATTCCGACATGATCAGCCTCTACTCCGGCCTGTTCTTCCTGGGCATTCTGCTGGGCTCGGTGTTTATGGTCTCGGCAGCGCTCATCATCTACTACAAGCAGCTCTCCGAGGGCCTGAGCGACCGCAGGCGCTTCGAAATCATGAAGAAGGTCGGCCTGACCGAGGGCGAGATCAAAAAAAGCATCCACAGCCAGGTGCTCACGGTGTTCTTTTTGCCCCTTGTGGCGGCGGGCATTCACTCGGCTTTTGCCCTGCCCATGCTCAGCCGCGCCATGACCGCCATGACCGGCTCGAACGACATTCCCTTTGCCCTGTGCATGGGCCTGTGCTTCCTGGTGTTTGCGGTGCTCTACGTGGCGGTGTACGGCCTGACTTCCAAGGTGTACTACCGCATTGTGGACGGCCCGCAAAAAAGCCCGGTCATACAAAAATAAGGCCCCTTGGGCCCCAACGGCAAATCACCCCTGCTTTCGTCTCAAAGCAGGGGCGTTTTTTTAGCGAAAGAGCGCCAGGGCGGTCAATGCCGCCAGCACAATATCCGAAAGGCCCGGGCCGTCAAACAGCAGCCAGGCAACGCCCAACATCACAAGCAGAATGCCGGCGGCGAGCAACCTCGCCGCCACCCCCCTGCCCCGCGCGTACCAAGCGGCAGCCGCGAGCGCGGGCGAACACAGGCAAACCGCCGCCCATCCGCGAACAAACGTAAGGGAATAGACGCTGTGCGTCAGCTCTGCCGTCAGATAATATGCGCCCAGCATGGCGGCGCAAAACAAAAACACCCGCAGGGCGGCCCGCTTGGGTGTGCTGCTATACGCCGCAAGAAGCGTGCACAAAAAGATCCATACCGACGCTTCTGAAAAAATATTGCCCAGATTTTGAGTATATAAATCCGCAAACTTGGCCGCAGTACCGAGCAGCAATCCTGCGGCTGCGGCGCACAGTGTGTGCAGCGCCGCCCGCATTTTAGGGGTCTGCCGCGTCGCCTGCCGCAGGCCCTTTTTCCATTCAGCCATTGTTATTTGCTCCGTTTGGAAGGTTTTCTAAAAAAGCGAGCGCGCAGCGCGCGGCGGCAAGCGCCCCGGCTTTGGTCTCTTCGGGGTCTTTGGGCCGTCCGGCCAGGTCTACCGCCTCCATGGCCCAATGCGGCAGCCGCCCCGCGGCGCGGCGCAGGGCGCCTTCGGGCAGCACCCCCGCGGCGCACAGGCAAAACACCACCGCGCGCCGCCCGGCGGAAGATTTGGGCAGCTCGGGCAAAAGCCCGCCGTGGCGGCAAACGTACTCGCTCAGCCGGGCGGCGGCGTAATGCGCCCCAAACAGCGCCCGAAGCTCCACCTCGCTTGCCTCAAAGGGCGCGCAGGGCTCTGTTAAAGCGGGCAGAGCGGCCTGCAGCAGCTCGTTTGACAGCACGAGGTTCAAATACCCGCCCGAACACTTTGCAGCGCTCACACCCGGGATTTTTGCCGCGCGCGCCGCCGCTTGCTCTCCCCCGCCCGGCACAAAGAAGGCGATGTCGGCAAAGCGCCCGGTAAGATCGATGCTCTTGGGAGAAAACAGCGCGCCGATCTCTTTCATGA
>CALWSW010000038.1 GCA_944384305.1 uncultured Christensenellaceae bacterium | reverse complement strand
CTGACCAACAGCATGTACACCAACGTCACCTTCGCCGCCCTGCCCGGCGTCACCCCGCCGGACGTCGTCCCCGGCGAAGAGGTGATCATCGAGGGCGAGGAAGAAATTATTACCCCCGGCGAGGAAGAAGGCGATGTGCAGGAAGGCACCGAAAACACCCCTTCGGAAGAGGGCGGCCTGCCCGAAGAAGGCCTGGAAGAACTCCCCGAAGAGGGCGAAGCGCCCGCCGAAGAGGGACCCGTAGACGTGCCCAAGACCGGCGACGCCATGCCCTCCATCGGCCTGGCCCTTATGCTCGGCCTTGCCGCCTGCGCGGTGGTTTTAAAGAAGGCCCGCGCCAGGTAAAACGCCTGCAAACAGCAGCAATAGAACAGCAGAACAACGCACACCGGCTCCGGAGCAGTTCCGGGGCCGGTGTTTATCGGCTGGGGGCACAAACGCCGGGCTGATACAAGAGAAAAGGGACGAAGCTCGCTTCGTCCCTTTGTCGTTTTGGACCTTTCGGCCCTGTGGGTCATTCCACAACGAAGGTGTAGGTCACGGGGTAATCCACCGGGCCGGACCAGAAGGAAGCGGGCGCGGTCCACACCGCTTCCACCGTAACGGTATCACCGGGGGCTGCGGTGATGGTGGAAAGCAGGCGGCTGGCGGGGGCTTCGGTAACGCTGCCGCCGACAGAAACGGTGGCGTAAGCGGCGGCGGGGTCGGGCGCTTCGAGCAGCACGTTCAGCACGCCGCCGTCGGGCAGGCCGCCCGAGACCGTCCAGGTGTTTTCGCCAGTGGCCACAATGGTCACGCCGCTGTTGGCTGCACCGGCATCTTCCAGCGCGGCCGACATGTCGGTGATCATGGTGCCCAGGCTCATGGAGTTGTACAGCAGGTCGTAGGTCACGGCCGTGCCGTTCCAGTCCACGGTCAGCTTTGCGCCGCCTTGCGCGAGCGTTACGCCCGGCACAAAGCGCTGCAGGTACACCACGCCGGTCTCGCCGCTCTCAAGGGTCACCACTTCCAGGCGTTCGCCAGACGCTTCGGCTTCCTGGCCGTAGGGCGCAGCAGAAGTCAGCGTGGCGCTGCGGCCGCTGAAGTTTGCGGGGGCGCTCAGGAAGATGGCGGCGTAGTAGTCGCCCTCGCCCTCCAGGCCGAGCGCCTGGGTCATTTCGGGCAGCTGGGGCAGCGTGCCGGTCAGGGTGAAGATGGCGCCGCCATCCGCCGTTTCGGCGCGCAGCACGCTCAGGCCGAGGTTGACGCAGGCCACATCCTTGGTGGCGCCGGTAAGCTGGGCAGCTTCTGCGCCCTTGGCGGTAACGTCGGTGCCGTCGAGCACTTCGTCGGCCATGGTCACCAAATCGGCGTAAAGGGTGTAGGCCGCCTCTGTGCCGTCGTCGTAAGCAACGGTAAGGGCAAGGCCGTTGTAGGCGTTGGCAAGGGTGTTGAGCTGCACGGGCAGCAGGACCTTGCCGTCTTCCACCGGGGTGGTGCGGCCGTAGGGCACAGCGTCAAAACCGCCGTTGAGCAGCTGGGTAGAGACCAGCGTGGCAGAAGCTGCGCCTTCGGGCGCGTCGAGCTGCAGCACAGCGTAGTTCACGCCGTTTGCGGGGTCGTCGCCCAGCGCGCCGCACAGCGCGGGCAGGTAGGGGGCGCTGCCGTACAGGCGGAAGGTGGTGTCGTTGATGCGGGCGATCTCCAGGCCGGTGTTGACCAGGCTGTTCAGCGCGCCGGCTGCTGCGGCGCTGGTGCTATCGGTCACATCTTCGGCGTTCAGGGCGTAGAGCGCGGCGTTTGCGCCGGCAATGCGGCCGGAGGTGAAGGCCCAGGCCTGCGCGCACCCGCCGTAGTCGGTGTACTCGTCGTAAAGCAGCATGCCCATGGTGTCGGTGCCGCCGGCAAACAGGTTGGGAATGGCCGCGCCGGCGTTGGTCACCACGCGCATTTCAGTGTCCACTTCCAGGCTGGAGCAGGTGCTGTAAATGATGGGCGAGGCTTCCACAGCAATGTAGTAGCCGCCGGTGACGGGGGTGAGGTACTGGCTGGGCTTGCCGAACTGGCTGTCGGTCCCTTCGGCGCACAGTTCGTTGTAGGCCTGCACGGTCTCTGCCAGGTTCTCCATGGAAGCGCCGGTCTTTTCGCTGATGGCCTTGGCAAGGTCTTCCACGGTATCGGCCTTGAAGATGAAGCCCAGTTCCACGCCGGCGTCGATGACTTTGTCGAGCTCGGGCAAGGGAGTGCCGGGGTCGAACGCGCCGGGGTTCATGTACATGCCGGCCGTGGTGCCGGTAAAGCCGCTTTGCTTGATGGCTTCCACAGCGTCGCCGCCGTACACCGCAAAGTAGCGCGCGGTCTCGTCGCCCGCGTCGGCCGCGGCGTTGACTTCGTTGATGAAGCGGTCGCCGGCGGTGTTGACGTCCAGGACGTTTTCGTTCACGGCAAAGGCGGTGGGGACCTGGTTGTAGACCGTGTCGAACAGGTGGATGCGCACGGTGGGGGCAGAGAAGTGCGCCATGACCACGTCGATGTTGTCGGCCAGCTTGGCGTCCACCTGCTGCCCCATGGTGATGGCGGTGCCGACGTTGGTGGCCACGCCGTACAGCTGGTATGCGCCCACTTCGTCGCTCTTGGTGTACTCGAGCAGCATCTCTTCATTGCCGCCGTAGCCGCCGGTGGCCAACACCACCGCTTTGGCGTACAGGTCGTAAACCTGGCCGTCGTACCCCACGGCGCGCACACCCAGCACTTCGCCGTTTTCCACGATCAGCTCGGTGCCGGTGGTTTCAAACATGGTCTTGCCGCCCAGCTCGGTGTAGGTCTCCATCAGGGCGTTGAAGTAGTCGTGGGTCATGCCGCCGCCGTGCACGCGGCCGGCGTTCCAGCCGGGGTACATGGACCACACCCTAAACTGCGGGAACTTGAAGGTGATGGACTGGTCGAACTTGGCAAAGCCCATTTTTTCCATCCAGTCCACGGTATAGCCCGAAAGCTCGGAATACTCGGTAATGAGGGTAGCCTTGGTGTCGCCGGGCTGGGTGCGGGCGTCTTCAAACCAGGTGGCAAACAGCAGGTCTTCATCCACCAGGTCCACGCCGCCGTTGGCGGCTACCTGTTCGGGCGAGTTGACCACCATGGGGCCGCAGGTGAGCGCACTGGTGCCGCCGTAGCGGGCCGAGGTCTCGATCACGAGCGTATCGGCTCCCATGTTGGCCGCTTCCAGCGCGGCCAGGCAGCCCGTGCCGCCTGCGCCTACGACCACCACGTCCACGGTCTTTTCAACGGCGGCCGCGCCGTCTTTGAGGTAGGAAGGCTGGGCGTAGAACTGGTTGATGGCCGAGGCAATATCGGCTTCGGTCATGCCGCTTTGGGCCATGGACTGCGAGAGCGCATCGCGCACTGCCGACTTGATGGCGTTGGAGGAAGAGGTCGCGCCGGAAACGGCGTCCACCGCCAGGCTCTGTTCGTCGATGATGCGGGGGATCATGCGGTCGATGGCCGTTTGAATGATCTGGTCGGTCTCGTCGCTGTTTTCCACGTCGGGCACAATGGCGGTGATGCGGCCGCCTTCAATGGTGGTCTCGACCGACAGCGGGCGGGTCAGGCCAAACCCCCAGGCCGAAGCGGTGTACACGCCGTCGGTCAGTTCCGCCTGCACGCTCTGCCCGCTGATCTGCGTAGAAATGGAGGCGAGCGCCGACAACACGGCGTTGCTGGTGGCAGTGGCGCCCGAAACGGCGTCGACCGACAGCTGCGCCGAAGCGGCGTCGCTGCCCACCAGCGCGGCGAGCTCTTCGTTGAAGCGCTCAATGGCGTCTGCGCCAAAGCCAGGGGTCTCATTTGCGCCCTCAACTGTAACGGCCGTAATGACGCCGCTGCCGTCTGCAACCAGCGTCACGGTCACGTCGCCGCCAAAACCGGCGGCCGTGGCGGTGTAGGTCGCGCTTTCGGGCGTGGGTTCGGGTTCTTCCACTGCGCTCTGGCAGCCGGCAAACAGCAGCACAGCCGCAAGAGCCAAGCACAGCAGGGAAAGAAGTTTCTTTTTCATCTTCTGCTCCTTTCTGAAGATATGAGAATGAGAGGGATATGAGGGTCTTCCGGCATTTGCCGAAACAGGGTTTATTGACGTTATTTTATCATCAACAAAGAAAAGAAGAAAAACAGATAAAAGTCATAAATTGCAACTTTTGGTTGAAACCTGGGCGGCATTTAGGTAGTCTGGAAGCAGAAGGGAGGGGAAGGTGTGGAATACAAGCAGCTGGAATACTTTGTAAAGATCTGCGAGACCCACAGCTTTTCGGCCGCGGCGCGGGAGCTGTACGTTACGCCGCAGGGCATCAGCAAGTCCATCGACAAGCTGGAAAAGGAGCTGGGCGTGCCGCTGTTTGCCCGAACGCGCACAGGCATTGAGCTGACCGCCATGGGCCAGGAGCTCTACAAACACGCAAGGCCCCATTTAAAGCAGTGGGAGTACATTAAAGAACGGGTGGCCGGCACAGAAAAAAGAAGCCGCCAAAGCCTGGCCATCGGGTTTGATGAAGGCACGTTGGATCAGTACGCGGTGCAGTTTTTGCCGGATTTTTTGTCGGCCCACCCCGAGGACGAGATCTCGGTGCGGTGTTTTCCGGGCACGGAGTGCCAGCAGGAGGTGTTGGAAGGCCGCGTTGACGTGGGCTTTGCGCTGCCGCCGGTAGATGCCGAGCTGTTCGACGTGCTCTGCGGCGCCACGTACCCTTTGCAGCTGGTGGTCTGCAAAAGCCACCGGTTGGCAGGCCGTGCTTCGGTGCGCCTGAGCGAGCTGCAGGGCGAACGTTTGGTGGACCTCAATGCCCCCACGCCCGGCCAAAAAAAGCTGCTGCAGCACTGCGCAGAACTGGGGGTGTTCCCCAGCGTCGTGCTCAACGGTTCGCATTGGGAACGCATTGTGGCGCTGTGCCGCACGGCCGGAGCAGTCAGCTTTTACGGCGGGCCCAGGGAGTGGCTGCCCGGCGATCTGGCGCTTGTGGGCATTGCCGACGCTTCGGCCATGTGGGGCAACGTGGCCTTTGTGCGCAAGCACCGCTACCTGACCGATCTGGCAAGGGAATTTATTGACTATTGTGCCAAAGCGCAGCAGGCACACTGAAATACAAAACCCTTTTTTATTTCGCCAAGCGGCTTCTTGCAATTCTCCCCTGGCACTGTTAGGATGTTTGTTAGGTGCTCGCCCAAATACCCAAAAAGGACCGATCAAACCGCTATGCGCGACCCCGAAAAGATCAAACAGAAACAAAAGCCGCAAGACCCGGTAGATGAGACGCTGGGCGAAAATGCCCCCCGCAAAGGGGGCCGCAGGCAGTTTTGGCGCTTTTGCAGCTACTACCGCCCGCACAAAAAGCTGTTTTTAGAGGACCTGTTCTGCGCCACCATCATTGCGCTCATCGACCTGGTGTTCCCCATGGCCACCCGCCACGCCATGAACGTGCTGCTGCCCGGCGGGCAGTTTGGGGTGTTCTTTTGGCTCATTGCCGGCCTGTTTCTGCTCTACGTGCTGCGCTCGGCCATGCAGTACTTCGTCACCTACTTTGGGCACATGTTGGGGGTGCGCATCGAAGCGACCATGCGGCGCGATCTGTTTGTGCACATGCAGAAGCTCTCGTTTGGCTTTTACGACAAGTCCCGCACCGGCCAGCTCATGAGCCGGGTGACCACCGACCTGTTCGAAATTTCAGAGCTCGCCCACCACGGGCCGGAGGATCTGTTTATTTCCATCCTCACCATTGTGGGCGCGTTTTTGCTCATGCTCTCGCTCAACTGGAAGCTCGCCCTGGTCATCATCGTGCTGCTGCCCCTGATTCTGTGGTTCGTCATTTCCAACCGGCGGCGGATGCTCTCCACCTCCAAGGAGGTCAAAAGCCGCACGGCGCTCATCAACGCCGATATCGAATCCTCCATTTCGGGTATCCGCGTGGCCCAGGCCTTTGCCAACGAAAAGCGCGAAATCGAAAAATTCGACGCCGGCAACACCCGGTTTCAGATGGGCAAGCGGCTGTATTACCGCGCCATGGCCTGGTTCTTCAGCGGCATGGAGTTTATGACCAACATCCTCTACGTGGTGGTGCTGGGCGTGGGCGGTTATTTGATGCTGCTTGGCGAAATGGACGCCGCCACGCTGGTGGCCTTTATGCTGTTCGTCAATTCCTTTTTGACCCCCATCCGCAAGCTCACGCAGTTTATGGAGCAGTTCACCGCCGGCTATGCCGGGTTTGAGCGGATGTGCGACCTGATGGACACCCGGCCGGACATTGAAGACAGCCCGAACGCGCGGACGCTCGGAAGCGTAAAGGGCGAGATCCGCTTTGAGGGGGTCTCCTTTGCCTATGACCGCACCAAGGTGCTCAAAGACCTGGACCTGACCGTGCGCCCGGGCGAAAAGCTGGCGCTGGTGGGGCCCTCGGGCGGGGGAAAGTCTACGCTGTGCGCGCTCATTCCCCGCTTTTATGAGCCGCAGGCCGGGCGCATTCTGGTAGACGGGCAGGATATTCGCAGCGTGACCATCGCCTCGCTGCGCTCGCAGATCGGCATCGTGCAGCAGGAGGTCTTTCTGTTTGCCGACACCATCCGCGAGAACATCCGCTACGGCCGGCTGGGCGCCACCGACGAAGAGGTGGTGGAAGCCGCAAAAAAGGCCGAGATCCACGAAGACATCATGGCGCTGCCCAACGGCTACGACACCTTTGTGGGCGAGCGCGGGGTCATGCTTTCCGGCGGGCAAAAGCAGCGGGTCTCCATTGCGCGCATCTTTTTAAAGAACCCGCCCATCCTCATTTTGGACGAGGCCACCAGCGCCCTGGACACTGAGACCGAGATCAAGATCCAGCGTTCGCTCGACGCGCTGGCCGTGGGGCGAACCACGCTGGTCATCGCCCACCGGCTCTCCACCATCCGCAACGCCGACGAGATCGTGGTCATCGACCACTGCGGCGTAGCCGAGCGCGGAACGCACGAACGGCTGCTGCATCAAAACGGCGAATACGCCGCGCTTTACGCCGCGCAGTTTTCGGTTTACGGCGGGGAGGAAGAGGCGAACAGCCAGCAGCGCAAGGACGGGCGCAAGAAAGTGTGAATTTGCCGGGCGGGAAGGTTGTATGTGCCGCCCGGCAATGATAGAATAGGGTAACGGCTCCTTTGCCGCGCCGCATGGCGCAGGCCGAAGGGTCGCAGAACCGAGCGTTGAACGGCGGGCGCTCCTTTGTCTGCCGTTTTTTTGCGCCTCTTGAGCGAGGAGGAAACACAGTGTCTTTTGTTACGAGACCGACGGTCATTACCATAGATCTGGGCGCGGCGGCCGCCAACATGCGCGCCATCTGCGGCGCTGTTGGGCCGCAAACCAAGGTCGCCGCCGTCGTAAAGGCCAACGCCTACGGCCACGGCGCGGTAGAGATCGCCCGAACCGCGCTGAAAAACGGCGCTTCCAGCCTTGCCGTGGCCATTCCCGAAGAAGGCGTGGAGCTGCGCGAGGCCGGCATTACCGCGCCGGTGCACATTCTGGGCACCATTCTGCCCGAAGAGGCCGAATTGGTGGTGCGGCACGACCTGCAGCCCACCGTTTGCAGCATGGAGGTGGCGCGGGCTTTGAACGCCGCGGCCGCCGCGCAGGACAAGTGGCTGCCGGTGCACCTGAAGCTCGACACGGGCATGGGCCGCATCGGGGTGAGGGAGGACCGTGAGCTCGACCATTTTTTGGACGATTTTAAGCGCCTGCGCTCCGTGGGGCTGTACGGCGTGTTTACCCACTTTGCCAATTCCGACGGCGCCGACAAGGGCTTTGCGCTCGAGCAGTACCGCCGCTTCACCGCCATGGTGGCTCGTATTCGCCGCGCGGGGTTCGACCCCATGCTCCACGCCGCCAACAGCGCCGCCATCGCCGACCTGCCCGAGACCCATTTGGACATGGTGCGCGCCGGCATCATGCTCTACGGCTACTATCCTTCGAGCAACGTCCGGCGCGACATTCCCATCACTCCGGTCATGTCGCTCACGTCCAAAGTGGTGTACCTAAAGACCCTGCCCGCAGGGGTCACCGTGAGCTACGACCGCACCTATACCACCTGGCGGCCCACGCGCGTGGCCACCATCCCCGTGGGGTACGGCGACGGCTACAAGCGCCTGCTCTCCAACCGCGGCGCGGTCCTTCTGCACGGCCGGCGCGCGCCCATTCTGGGGCGCATCTGCATGGATCAGTGCATGGTGGACGTCACCGAGATCCCCGACGTGGCCGCGGGCGACGAAGTGGTGCTCTTGGGCCGGCAGGGCAAAGACCACATTGATGCGGAAGAGATCGCCGCCTGGGCCGAGACCATCAGCTACGAGATCCCGCTTTCCTTCACCAAGCGCATCCCCCGCGTGTACGTGGAGGATTGACGGGCGGGCGCTTGCCCATCCTTGGCGAAAGCCTGCTGCGTGGGAATTATTTCCACAACATGTGGTGGATCTTGCAAAAAACAGCACGAAATAGCCGAGAAACCTTGTTTCCCCAGGGAAACGTATGTTACAATAACCCAAGACGCAGCAGGAGGCGCGCATGAGGATCATTACCGGGCTTGCCCGCGGCAGAAAGATCGACGCTCCCGCGGGCAGGGAGACCCGCCCCACGCTCGATCGCGTGAAGGAAGCGATGTTCGGCTCCATTCAGTTCGGCCTGGCGGGCGCGGCGGTGCTGGATCTGTTTTCGGGCTCGGGCAATCTGGGGCTCGAAGCAGTCAGCCGTGGCGCGGCTTTGGCGGTGCTGAACGACTTCGATAAAAAGGCCGTGGCGGTCATTTCTGCCAATGTAGAAAAATTGGGCTTTGGCGGCAGCTGCGAGGTGTGCTCCATGGATTACGCGGCCTGCCTTTTGGCGCAGAAGCAAAAGGGCCGCCGGTTCGATTTTATTTTTCTCGATCCGCCCTATCGCGCTGGGCTGGCGCAGGATGCCGTCAAGCGGATCTTTGCCCTGGGGCTTTTGAAGGAGGGCGGGAAGATCCTGCTTGAAAGCAGCGCCAAGGATGAAAGCGAGTATGAGGGCCGCCTGCTCGCCAGAAAAAAATACGGCGACACGGCCGTGAGCTTTTTGACCTGGGCCATTTGCCCGGCGGAGGAGTGACGCTTTGCGTACCTGTGTGTTTTCGGGGACGTTCGACCCCTTTACGCTTGGGCACTTGGACGTGCTCAAGCGCGCGGCCGCTACGTTTGACCACGTGGTGGTCGGTATTTTCATCAATCTCAACAAAGTCAACGTGTTTACCGAGGGGGAACGCAAGGCCCTCATCGAGCAGGCCGCGGCGGAAGCCGGCGTCAAAAACGTTACGGTTACGGTGTTCCACGGCATGCAGGTGGAGCTCTGCCGGGCCTATGGCGCAAGGGTCATCGTCCGGGGGCTGCGCTCCACGGCCGACCTGCTGTACGAACAGCAGATGGCGGTGGTCAACCGCATGTTGGACCCCGAGATCGACACGGTGTTTTTTGTTTCGGACCCGGTGTACGGGCACCTCAGCTCCAGCATCGTGCGCGAAGCTGCGGCGTTTGGCGGCGACATTTCGCAAATGGTGCCCAAGGGTCAGGCTAAATTTATATCAGAAAGGCTGCTGAAGAAATGAGTACGAAGATCCTCGATTTGCTGGCTCAGCTGGAAGTGCAGATAGATGAAAGCCCCCGCCCCAAAATTGGCGGGAATTCCAAGCGTATCGTAGACGTAGAGCCCCTCAGCGACCTTTTTTCTGACCTGCGGGTCACCATTCCCGACGAGATCCGCTGGGCGCAGGCCGTGCTGGCCGAAAAGGAAGAGACCCTTGCCGCCGCGCGGCGGGAAGCTGAAGAGATCGTGCGCGAGGCCCAGGAACAGCGTGAAAAGCTGCTCGACGAGGCAAGCGTAGCCAAGGAGGCCGAGCTCAGGGCCAAGGAAATGATCCTGAAGGCGCGCAATAACGCCGAGATTATCACCGACGGCGCGCGCCGCTATACCGACGACATTCTGGTCGATCTGCAGCGCTATTTGGGCGAATACATCGAGATCATCGAAAAGAACCGCCGCGAGCTGTCCGAAGCCTATGCCCAGGAGGGCGAAGAGCCCGAAGCGCCGCAGGAGGAATACCCCGAAGCGGCGGAGGAAGAAGAGGCCGTGGCGGTCGCCGAAGGGGGCGAGGAAGGAGACCTCGCCGAGTGAAGTGGCTTTAGGGCTTTTCATACCGCCGCTGCTGCGGCAAAAACAATACAAAAAACAGGCGCTGCCTGCCGCCCCGCTGGGGGAGACAGGCGCGTCTCTTCTTTTGCCGCACGGCTTGGCGCAGGGCAGGCACCGGCTTTTGCAGCAGGGCGGTCACAGACGCTTCTTTTTTGTGCGGCGGGCGCCTGCAAACAGGCACAGGGCAATCAAAACTGCGCAGCAGAGGGGCAGCAGCCACAGCGCGCTTTCCCCGGCCGGCGCGGTGGGCGCAAGGGGCAAAAGGCTCGCGGCAGCGTAGGTAAACAGTGCGGAAAACAGGCCCTGTACCCCTTTAAAGAGCAGGTAGCGCGAGGCGCGCACCGGAGCGAACATTTGGGTCTGCGCCAGAATGCTGAGCCCGCCGAAGGACACAAAAAAGGAGCAGCCTGCGGCACGCAGAGCGAGGGGGAGCGAAGAGCTGGCGAGCGCCGCGCAGGCGCTGGTCTTTTCGAACAGGCCAAAGGCCATGGCGTCGGCCAATGCGCTGGGCAGGCCCAGCGCTTTTAAAGGCAGCGTGAGCAAATACAAAAAGCCGCACTCCCTCAAAGCGCAGAGCAGCGCCGAAAAAAAGACGATGGCGCCGCACACCCGCAGCATGGCGAGCATGCCGCTGGCTATGGCGTCGAGCAGCGCAGTGCCGGGGCGAAAGGGAGCGGGGACTGATCCGCCCGGTGCTGCGGCCGGGGCTGTAGCTTCTTCCCGCGCGGCGAGCGCCCCCGACACCCCGGCCGCTGCGAGGGCGGCGAGCAGCTGCGAAAGGATGAGCGCCCACCCTAAAGCCGGCGCCCCCAAAAGGGAAGCGGCGACCGTGCCGGAAAGAAACATGGGCCCGGCAAGGTTGGCGAGCCCTACGAGCCGTTCGGTTTGGTTTTGTGAGAGGTGCAAGCCAGCAGCCAGCCTGGCCCCCACGGGATAGCCCGATACCGCCCCCACCAAAAAGACGCCGGCCGCCTCGCCCGGCAGGCCGAGGGGGCGCATGAGCGGCGCGCAACGCCTGCCTGCGCGGGTGAGGACGCCCGAAGCACTCAGCACAGAGGTGAGCACAAAAAAGGGAAAAAGCGCGGGAAACACCGAAAAGGCGAAGAGAGAAAGGGCGCTGGCCACGCCGTCCATAACGGCTTTGGCGTGCAGCAAAAACAGGGCGCACAGCAGCGCGCAGACCAAAGCGGTGAGCGCTGGCAGAGCGCGGCGGGGCGAAGCAGTACGCATAAAAGACCCTCCTTGGCGGGCGATTTGCCGAGCAAGTTCCAGCTATGCTATAATACACACACCAAGACCCCATCATGAACAAAAAGAGGTAACCCAATGAAAAAACGCCGTGTATTGGCTTTGGCGCTTGCCTTGTGCCTGCTGCTTGCGGGCTGCAAGGGCATTGGCGAGGAATACGAGCTGGCCATTGGCGCCCGTGGGAGCGACAGCTATGCCCTTGGCGAAGAGATCGCCGCGGCGCTTGCCGCTGCTGGGCCGGAAGTGCAGCTTGTGCCGGTGGAGACCCACGGCACGCTCAGCTCGGTCGAACTGCTTGCGGAAGGCGGGGCGGAGTTTGCGCTTCTGGACGCTTCGCTCGCGCGGCAGGCTTACGCCGAAAACGACCGGCTGCGCGCTGTTACGGCAGTGGCGCCGCTGTGTGTGCAGCTCGTGGTAACCAACGCTTCGGGCATTTTGACGGTGAGCGACCTGCGCGCCCGCCGGGTGGCGCTGGGGAGCGAGCTGGAGGGCACGGCTTCCCTTGCTGTGGATATCGTGGAGGCTTCCGGGTTGGAGCTTAAGGACCTGCAGCGCAGGGAAATGACCATGGGCGACGCCATAGAGGCGCTGCAAAGCGGCGAACTGGACGCAGCGTTTTTGCTGGCTGTTCCGGGCAGCACGCAGATCCAGCAGCTGGCAAGGAACTGCTCGGTGCGCTTTATCGGCATTTCGGGCGACGCGGCAAAGGCGGCCATGGGCGGCCGGGAGTTTATGGAATACGAGCTGCCGGCCAACTGCTACGAAGGGCAGGAGGAGGCGGTGCAGACCGTGGCGACCGATCTGCTGCTGGTGTGCGACGCCTCGGTCTCAGACAGCATGGTCGAAGCGGTCAAGCGCACACTTGATGAGGTCTTGGCCGAAACGCTCGAGCTGCAGGGCATTGCGCTGAGGGGTTACGCAAAAAATATTTACTCCATCCCCACGCACAACGGGGCGACACGCGCGGCAGAAGGCGGGCGCTGAACGCCTGCCTTTGCCGGCAGGACCGGCGCTTTGCGCGCAGCAGGCTGCAAAACGGCGCTGAAAAGCGAGAGGAAAGGGCACGAGCATGACAAAAAGATGGTTTGGGCGCATGGCGGCAGGGCTGCTCTGCGCCTTTTTTGTACTGTGGGGCAGCGCGGCACTTGCGGCCGGGCAGCAGGAAAAAATCTCGGTCGTTTTCAGCGATTCGGGCGTTACGCTTTCTTCAGAAGAGGGCGCGCAGGCTGAAGATGGCGTTGTGACCATACGGCAGCCGGGGACTTACGTGGTCACGGGCAGCGCCGGGCAGGGGCGCATTGTGGTGGAAGAGGGGATCGCGGATGTGACCTTGATTTTTGAGGACCTTTCGCTCACCTCTGCCAAAGGCGCGCCGTTGGTCGTGGGGAAAGACGCCGGGGTCGTGCTGCAGGTCGCGGGCAGCTGTGTGCTCGCCGACGCCGAGGACCCGGCAAAAGAAGAGAAAAATTGGTTCGACGGCGCAGCCATTCGGGTGCGGGGCGGCGGAAAGCTCCAAATCACCGGCGAAGGCAGTCTGACGCTGGATGGCAGCGCCTGCAACAACGGCTTAAAGGGCGGGGATGGCAGCGAGCTGACCATTGCGGGCGAGGCCTTGCAGCTGGCGGTGCGCGCGGCCGGCCACGGGCTGACGGTGGACGGGAAGATCCGCTTGGAAAGCGGCAGCGTACAGATCTCGGCCGGCGGCGATGGCCTGCAGGCCGATCCCAAGGAGAAGGATGAAAATTCCGCCGGAGCAGTGGAGCTTTTGGGCGGCAGCCTGAATATTGAAGCAGCGGGCGACGGCGTGCAGGCCGCTGGGGACCTGACGGTTGCGGGCGGCAGGATCACGATCTGTGCAGGCGGCGGCAGCAGCCAAAGCCGGGAGGAAGACGAGAGCGCCAAAGGCCTGAAGGCCGAAGGCGATCTGCTCGTTTCGGGCGGCACGCTTTCGCTCGATTGCGCAGACGATGGGCTGCACGCCGGCGGAGAGGTTTTTTTGGAGGGCGGCAGCGTGACCATCGCCTCGGGCGAGGACGCCGTGCACGCCGACGGCACGTTGACCGTCGGCCGCCAGGGAGCGGATGAAGGCCCGGAACTTGTGGTCACCCAAAGCTACGAAGGCCTGGAAGGCGCGGTGGTGCGGCTGTACTCCGGCAAGGGAAGCATCGCGGCGGAGGACGACGGCATCAACGCTGCCAACCGCGACCTGGAAGAAGGCTTTTTGTTCTTACTGTGCGGCGGCGAGTGGGTGGTGGACTCTGCGGGCGACGCGCTGGATTCCAACGGCGACGTGCTATTTACCGGCGGAACGCTGCTGCTTTACGGTTCGCCGGACGGCAAAAATTCCGCGCTGGATTACGATGGCGCCTGCATCTATGTGGGCGGCACCGTGCTGGCCGTGGGGTTTGCCGACATGGCCCAGCGCCCGGGGACGGGCCGTTCGGTGATGTTCGGCGAGCGCGGGGAGGCAGAACGCTTTGCGATAGAGGCGGGCGACGCCTTTGAGATCCGCGATGCTGCCGGCAACGTGATGTACGAGGGCACGGGCAGAAAGCACGCCAACAGCGTGGTGCTCTGTACCGAAGACCTGCGCCCCGGCGAAACCTATACGCTTTTTGTCAACGGTGCGGCCGCGGCGCAGGCCCAGGCTCAGGGGGGCGAAGGCGGGACGTTTTGGCTGTGGGCGGTATTGGCCGTGGCGGTTGCTCTGCTGCTGATAGCGGCAGGGCTGTTTGCAGGGAAGAAGCGCCGCGCACAGCGCTGAGGGAAGATCGGACAGAAGGAAAAGGATCGGCCCCAAAAGAACGGGCCGCAGGCAGAATAAAAAAACGAAAATAAAAAGGGCGCATAAAGAGCGGACTGCGTAAACTTGGCAGTCCGTTCTTGTGCAATGTTGGTTTTGACCGGAATTTTTGGACCGATACGATGCGGCGGGCTTGTTGCGCATTGCGCGTTTTGCTGGCGCTGTTTGTTCTGCCGCTACGGTTACACCCACATCGACATTCCTGCGCAGTCTTTGGCCTATTGTACCCTCATCACCGGTGTGCTCAGCCTGCTCGGCGTCATGACCCTGGGCGGCGGCCTGGTGGTTCCCATCGTTGTGGAAGCATGGTGCATCATCTGGTCTGTGGCTTATGAAACCGGTGTGCTCCATGCTGGCGGAGCTGACACGCCGCACCATGAAGGAGGACTGGGTGGGGCTTCGAAACTGGCAGCCCTAACGGCGGGGCAGCAGTGATTGTAAGGGCAAAAAGCCCCCCTTTTCGGGAATCACCCGAAAAGGGAGGCTTTTGTTAGCATTCAGCGAGCAAGGGGAAGGATCAGTCCTTCTTTTTTTCCTCTTCTTCCGGCATTTCTGCCGCAGGCGTTTCCCCCGCGGCGGCGGGTTCTTCTGCGCCCTTCTTTGCGAAGTGCAGTTCGCCGTTCACCACGTCGCCCACGACGTCGTCGCCCAGGCTGATGGCCTTTTTGAGAATCTCTTCGGAGAGACTGTCTTCCACCTTCTGCTGGATGGCCCTGCGCAGCGGCCGTGCACCGTACTCGGGGTCGAAGCCTTCCTTGGCGAGCAGCGAGAGCGCTTCGTCGGTCATGGTCAGTCGGATGCCGCGCTCTTCCAGGCGCTTTTCCACGCTGCCCATCATCAGCGAGACGATCTTCTTGGTGTCCTCTTCGTTCAAGGGTTCAAACACGATGATCTCGTCGATGCGGTTCAAAAACTCCGGCCGGAAGGTCTTTTTAAGGGCAGAGAGCATGTTCTCCTTGGCCTTGGCAAAACCTTCGCTCTTGTCGGCGTCGTTTGTAAAGCCCACGCGGGCACTCTGCGCTGTGCGCGCGCCGACGTTGCTGGTCATGATGATGATGGTGTTCCTAAAGTCCACCGTGCGGCCCTGCGAGTCGGTCAAACGGCCGTCGTCAAGCACCTGCAGCAGCGCGTTGAACACGTCGGGGTGGGCCTTTTCGATC
>CALWSW010000037.1 GCA_944384305.1 uncultured Christensenellaceae bacterium | reverse complement strand
ATTCGAGCGACGGCAACGCTGAAATGGGCCAAAGCAGGCCCGTTCAGGCGTATAGCCCCTTGTCTACTAAGGGTAAACAAAGGTACGGCGAGTGCCGCGATCAATCAGGGAGGTAAGATGAATGAAACAGGCGACGCGTAAAATTTCATTGCTGCTTTTTGCCCTGCTGCTCTTTCAGGCGGTCTTCGGCGCGGCGGCATTGGCACAGACTGCGCCCGAAGAACCTTCGGCTGTTTTGAGCGCCGATGACAGCGTGTTTTCGGGCGAGCGCATTCGCATCGAGCTGGAACTTACCGGCTACGAAGACCCGACCATCGATTACATCGTCAAAAAGCCGGGGCGCAACAGCTATGTTTATCTCAAAAAGGATACTTCTCTTACCGGTATCAATTATAAGGTAACGACCGAAGGCGAGTTTTCGGTAAAGGCCATCGTCGCGGAAGCGGATGGAAGCAAGGAACTGACCACAGATGCCGTGACCTTTACGGTGTTGGAAGCGCTGCCCGAGGATGCTGCGACTGCTGAAGTGCTTGCCGCCTGGCAGGAGGAGTCCGATTGGGAGACGCTCGATGATCTTCCCGGCGTGTCGATTTTTGTCAACAATGCCGAAGCCGCCGCGCGCGTGATCGAACTGGGGATTTTGCAGCATTTGGATTCCTACATGGTGTTTGCTTACAGCGCAAAGGAGTATTTTTACGACATCGGCGACCTGCTGCAGCACACGGCGTTTTTAAAGGACGGCATGGTGTACTACAGCATCGGCAGCGTCGGCAATATGCCCTATTCCAACTTTACGGTCTATCCTATTTATGACGAAGCGGGCGTGATTGTGCGGCATCTGTTGTACGGCGATGCGCTCGACAGCACCATGTCCTACCGCGACGGCAAAAACCAGCTCGTTCGTGTAGAAGTGGATGCCACGGACTTCTACGAAGAGCTCGTGGATTTTTTGAGCGTTATTTTGACCAAAGACATGACCCCGTATGAGCGCGTAACGGCCATTCACAACGCCATTACCACAAGTTTTCGGTACGACACGGAATCCTATGATGAAGAAAAGGGCCGCTACGATTTGGAATCCTATTCGGCAAAGGGATTGTTTGAAAACGGGGTAGGCGTGTGTGAAGGATATGCCGAGCTCTTTGAGACCCTCTGCCTGATGGCCGGCGTTCCCTGCACCTCGGTGACGGGCAGCTTCCGCGGGCAAAACCATATGTGGAACATGGTCAAGCTCGACGGCGTGTGGTACCATGTGGACGTTACCAGCGACGATCCGGTGCCCGACCAGGGAGATAAGATCATCGATACCTACTTCCTGCGCTCGGATGAGTTTATGAACGAAAGCCACACCTGGAAGGAGGGTATTTGGCCGGAAGCGCCGCAGGATTACAGCGTTGTAGAACAGGAAACAAAAGAGCCGGCTGAAAGCGAAAAAGAGGAGAAAGGCGACAGCGCAAACGGGGAGAAAAACAAAGAAGAGACCGCTGGTTAAAGGGTTCTAAAACAGGAAAAAGCATAAAAAAGACCGCGAAAAAATCGCGGTCTTTTTATCGGCAAGGGGGCAAACAGGTTCAACCTTCGCTGAGCTTTCGCAAAAGATCTTCGATCTCCCGCTTGAACTTGGCGTCGTTCTGCATTTTGTCCTGAACTTTTTCCACGGCATATTTGACGGTGGTATGATCCCTGCCGCCAAAGCAGCTGCCGATCTTTTCGAGCGAAAGGTCCAGAACGAACCGGCAAAGATACATGGCCACCTGCCGGGGGAAAGCGATGTCGTTGCTGCGCTTTTTCCCTACCAGGTCAGCGGGCAGGATCTTGTAGTGCTTGGCCGTGATGTTGCGGATGTAGTCGGCATCCACCACCACTTTTTTGGGGAGCATGTCCTTTAAAGTCTCTTCAGCCATCTGCACGGTCACCGGCTCGCCGATGAGGTCGGATTTTGCCACCACGCGGGTGAGAGACCCTTCGAGCTCGCGGACGTTGGAGTCGACGTGCGCGGCGATGAAATACAGCACGTCGTGGTCGACCGAAAGCCCGCTGTTGTGCGCCTTGTATTCGAGAATGGCCACGCGGGTCTCCAAATTGGGGCGCTGGATATCGGCAATGACCCCCCAGCCAAAGCGGCTGGAAAGGCGCTCTTCCAAAGAGGGAATGTCCCTCGGCTGTTTATCGGAAGAAATGACGATCTGCTTGTGGTTATCGTAGAGCGCGTTAAAGGTGTGGAAGAATTCTTCCTGCGTGCCTTCTTTGTCGCCGATAAACTGAATGTCGTCGATGAGCAGCACATCCACATTGCGGTACTTCTGGCGGAATTCCTCGTTGCGGTCGCTGCGGATGGCCTGGATCATCTCGTTGGTGAACTTTTCGCTCGTGACGTACATGACCTTGGCCGAAGGATCGTTGCGCTTGATCTCGTTGCCGATGGCCTGCATGAGATGGGTCTTGCCCAGTCCGACGTCGCCGTAAATGAAAAAAGGGTTGTATTTCGTTCCGGGCGACTGCGAAACGCTCACGGCGACGGCGTGCGGAAACTTGTTGGACGAACCGACGATAAAATTGTCGAAGGTATACTTGGGATTGAGAGAACCTTCGCTTTCCTCTTCGGCGGGTCTTTCGTAAAAAGAACGCTCGGCGGGCGTGATAAAGCGCACAAAATAGCGGTTGCCTGCCACCTGCTTGAGGGCGTCCTGCACCGTTTCCAAATAGCGCTCAGAAAGAGTCTTGCGCATAAAATCATCCGCGGCCTGCAGTACGATCGTGCGGTCGTTCAGCGCCACGGGCAGTAGCTCCTCGATAAAAGAAGTATAGCTGGCGGTCGAAAGCTCGTCCTTTAAAATATCGCGGGCTTCCTCCCAGAGTTCGTTGACAGGCATGTTCCCTCCAAACCTTTTGGTACATCTTGTTCTGAAATCTCACTGATTATATCAAAGATCCCTTTAAAAAACAAACACACCCAAAGAATCCACAAAAAACGATGAAAAAGATCCAAAGAAAGAAAAATAAAGGATCCTCCATTTTTAAGAAAAAAATGAGTGATTTTTTGAATTTTAACTCCACTTTAAGGAATATTTTAGCTGTATTGTAAAGAATACAATACATTTTTTAAAAATGTAAACAATCCCTTACGCGGCCGGAAGCAAAGTTTATCTCAGAACAACCAGTGTTTTTTTGTCAAAAAAATGGTAATATCTTCCAAAGTAGTTAAAGTCTAAAAATACTCTAATAAATTAAAATAAGACAATTTTTTACTTTATTTTAATAAAATGAAATTAAAAAAGCGGGAACACACAAGCCGGCCCTCAACGGCGGCGCAAAGTTTTAATCAGGGCTCTCCACGAGCCTTTTACCAGCCTGTTCTGAAGATTCGCCGCGCGCATAGCAGACCACTGCAGCCTGTACCGAAGCGGCGCCGCCTTCATAGAGCGCGCGGGCGCAGGCGCGAAGCGTCGCTCCGGTGGTCATCACGTCGTCCACGAGCAGAACATGTGATCCTTCTGCCCCCGAAGCAAAAAAGGCATCTTTTACATTTCTTTGCCGCTCTTCCCGGTCCAGACCGGTCTGGTGGTCGGTGTCGCGCAGGCGAAGGAGCCTGCCCGAAAAGGACGGAAGGCCGGTTTGACTGCAAAGAGAACGGGCGAGAAGATCGGTTTGAGAATAGCCGCGTTCTTGGATCCGCTTTGAATGAAGGGGCAGCGCCGCGATGCAGAAATTTGGCGGGATCTCACAGCGCTCTGCCATGAGGCGGGCAAACAGCCGGCAGAGCGAGCGGCGGTTTTCGTACTTGTACTGAAGCATCAAGCGCGAGATGGGAGGCTGGTATTCGCAGGCTGCCGTGACCACAAGGCTGCCTGCCGTCAAAGGCGGCGGGGCAGGGCCGAGCTTTTGCTCGCAGCTTTTGCACAGCGCTCTGCGGCCGGGGGCTTCTTTGCGGCAGAGCACGCAGATGGAATCCCGGCAGTGCTGGTAGGGGCGGAGCCAAAAGGGCAGCGGCATGGCAGGTCCTTTCAAAAAAGGGAAAAGCAAAAGTGTTTTGAAAGCGGGGGAGGGGTCATTCACCGGGCGCCGCCCACCAGTCGGGCTGGGAGAGCACGCGGTAGAGCGTGAAGCCGGCGCGTTCGTAAATGCGCACGGCGTCGGGATTTTCGGCGCAGAGGTAAAGAGGGTAGTTCCACTCGCGGGCAAATTCTTCTGCCGCGCGGGAGATGAGCGCGGTGCAGAGGCCCTGATGGCGGTACGCGGGCAGGGTAAAAACATCCTGCACAAAACCGCACCCCCGAAAGACGAGGAGCATCAACCACGCCGCCAGCCGGCCGTCCTGCGCGCGGGCGGCATAAGCCTTGGCGTTTGGGGAGCGCAGCAGGCGCTCGGTGATGCCGAGCGTCCATTCCCCGCCGCCTTCCGTCAGCAGCGCCGCGCTTTCGGCGGTGAGAAACGCAGGGTGTTCGATGCAGATGCCGCTGTTGTATTGAGGAAGGATGTTTTTGGTGCGGCGGTAAAAAGAGGCCGTAACGTACTTCAGGCGCCAGTGCGCGCTGCGCAAGTGGGGCAGCAGCCACTTCGCTTCTTCGGGCCGGTACCCCGAGTACAGCAAGGGGGGCATGCAGCGCACACGGTAGTAACGGACGATGTCGTCGAGCGCGGCGTTGAGGTCGGCCGAAGGGTCGAGAATGACGGCGTGGTTGGCGTCCATGCTCGCGGGGTTTTGCGTATCGCAGAAGAGCAGCCCATACGGCCGCCAGGTCACGGAGGAGTACAGCGTGGGAAGGTAGAGGAGCGCTTCGGTCAGGCGCCGTTCTTCGGGCGTCATGGCAGGATCCCCTCGCGGCGGAGTTTGTCGAGATACACCAAAAGAACCGCTACATCTGCCGGCGATACCCCACTGATGCGGCTCGCCGCGCCAATGTTTTCCGGCCGGATCTTGGAAAGCTTCTGCCGCGCTTCCAGGCGCAGGCCCTTTAGGGCGTTGTAGTCGATGGTATCGGGCAGCACCCGGTCTTCCAGCCGGGCGAACTCCTCGATCTCTTCGTTCTGCTTTTTGATGTACCCTTCGTAGCGCGCCGAGATCTCCACCTGTTCGATGACTTCGGCCGGAAGCGTTTGAGGCGCGGGGTCGATCGAAGCGAGGTCTTGGTAGGTGAACCCCGGGCGGCGGAGGATGTCGTACAGGCGGGGGGTGCGCTCGGGGTAAGGCGCGCCCTTTTGCTCGCAAAGATGAACAAAGGGTTCCCTGAGCGCAGTGGTGGAGGAAAGCCGGGCGATCTCCTGCGCGGTGAGGGCCTTTTTTTGCCGCATCTTCTCCAGGCGCTCCCTTGAAGCAAGGCCGGCGGCGTAGCCCCGTTCGGTCAGGCGAAGGTCGGCGTTGTCCTGCCGCAGGATCAGCCGGTACTCGGCGCGGCTGGTCATCATGCGGTAGGGCTCGTTCGTGCCCTTGGTCACGAGGTCGTCGATGAGCACACCGATGTACCCGTCGCTGCGGCGCAGCACCAGGGGGTCTTTCCCGCGCAGCCACAAGCTGGCGTTCAGCCCGGCGACGATGCCCTGGGCGGCGGCTTCTTCGTAGCCCGAGGTGCCGTTGATCTGGCCGGCAAAGTACAGCCCGGCAATGCGCTTGGAGCAGAGCGTGGGGGCGAGCTCTGTGGAATCGATACAGTCGTACTCGATGGCGTAGGCCGAGCGCATGACCTCGGCGTGTTCCAGCCCGGCGATGCTGTGGATGATTTCTGCCTGCACATCTTCGGGCATGGAGGTGGAAAGGCCCTGGATGTACACTTCGTCGGTCGAGGCGCCTTCGGGCTCCAAAAAGAGCTGGTGGCGTTCCTTTTCGGCAAAGCGCACGACCTTGTCTTCAATGGAGGGGCAGTAGCGCGTGCCCGTGCCCTTGATGGCGCCGGAATACATGGGCGCACGATGGAGGTTTTGGCGGATGATGCTGTGCGTGGTCTCGTTGGTGTAGGTCAAATAACAGAGGGACTGTTCTTTTTTGGAAAGTTCCTCAGGGTCGTCCAAAAAGGAAAAGGGCACCACAGGGCAGTCGCCCCGCTGGGGCGCGGTTTTTTTAAAATCGATCGACCGGCGGTTGACGCGCGCGGGCGTGCCGGTCTTAAAGCGGCGCAGTTCAAAGCCCAATTCCTGCAGGGAGGAGGAGAGCGTTTTGCTCGGCCACAGGCCGCTCGGCCCCTGCGCAAAGCTCGCTTCACCGATGATGATGCGCGCCTTTAAATAGACCCCCGTGGCGACGATGACGGCCTTGGTTTGGTAGACTGCGCCCGTTGCGGTGACCACCGCCGAGACCTTGGTTTTGCCGTTTTCGGCCTGTTTTGTCTCAATGCGCACGGCTTCGCCCTGGCGCAAATAGAGGTGTTCGGTTTGTTCGAGCGCGCGCTTCATGCGCTCGTGGTAGCGCCTTTTGTCGGCCTGGGCGCGCAGGCTGTGCACGGCTGGGCCCTTGCCGGTGTTGAGCATTTTCAGCTGTAAAAAAGTATCGTCCGCCGCGCGGCCCATCTCGCCGCCCAAGGCGTCGATCTCCCGCACGAGGTGGCCCTTGCTCGTGCCGCCAATGGCGGGATTGCAGGCCATCAAAGCCACAGAATCGAGGTTCATGGTCAGCGCAAGGGTCTTTTGCCCGGTGCGCGCGCAGGCGAGCGCGGCTTCGCAGCCTGCGTGGCCGCAGCCAATGACCACAACGTCAAAACTACCGGCAGTAAAAAGCTTCATAAAATCCTGGTCCTCTTTTTAAAATAGTATCGTCTGCGGATCGCCGGCTCTTTGCCGGCAGGCCGCGGCATTTAAAAATAAAACGTCAAAACAAGACCGGCCCTGCGCCATTGGCGGCGCAAAGGCGCACACCGGCCGGTCGGGAGCGATGATGTACCACTACCTCAAGCGCGCGCTGGACGTGTTTTTTTCGGCGCTTTTGCTTCTGCTGTTGTGGCCGGCGCTGGCTGTGCTGATGGCAGCGGTCCGGGCCGATTCCAAGGGCCCGGCCATTTTCCGGCAGGTGCGCGCGGGGCGTGGGCGCAGGCTGTTTACCATTTATAAACTGCGCACCATGGCAGAGGGCGCCGAACGGTTTGCGGGGCTGCTGGCGCCGCAGGGAACCGCTTTAAAAGACCGTGCCGCCGACCCCAGGATCACCCGCATTGGCCGGTTTTTGCGAAAATACTCGCTCGACGAGCTGCCCCAGCTCATCAACGTGTTCAAGGGGGATATGTCGCTCGTGGGGCCGCGGCCGCTGGTGCTGCCCGAAGTCAACGCCCTTCCCGCCGCGGCGCTGCAGCGGTTTGATGTAAGGCCCGGCATGACCGGCTTTGCACAGGTCGACTGCCGGGAAACCACCGACCAAACAGAACGCCTCTGCCGCGATATTTACTATGTACAGCACTGCAGCCCGGCGCTCGACCTGCGCATCCTCCTCTTTACGCTGCGGGAAGTGATTTTGGGAGGAAACACTTTTAAGAGATAAAGGAGCACACGTTTTTTGCGGCCCAGCCGCCATAGGACACCGCTGCGAGTTTTTTATAAAATAAGATGAATTAAAACAAAATTCATCTTATTTTATAAAATTAGGAAATATTTGTCTTTAATTTTATAAAACTGACGAATTTTGCCAGCCAAAAACTTTCCCGCAGCCTTGGCTATGGTTCCATGTGGTAAAGCCGCCGCGCCTGCTCGGTCATGCCCTGGTTTTCCAGCAAAAGAATGGGCGGCCCCCAGGAAAGGCCGGGTTTTGCGCCTTTTCGGCCCTCTACCAGAATAACGGAGGGCGAGTCCTGAGGGCGCGCCTGCACGGTGCGCAGCCGCTTGGGGGTCAGGCGGTGCGCCTCAAACAGCGCGAGCAGCTCGGCAAACCGCAGCGGCGGGATGACGAAGCACACCCGCCCACTCGCCTTTACGGCCCAGGCGGCGGCCTGCACACAGTCCTTTAGGGTGCACAGCACCTCGTGCCGGGCAATGTTGCGCTCGCTCGAATCGCCCGAAAAGGAGTGGCCGGCCTTGCCGTAAGGTGGGTTGCACACCACGAGGTCGAAAGAATTTGGGCAAAACAGCGACTTGGCGCATTTGAGGTCGCCTTCCATGATCTTGATGCGCTCGGTAAGCCCGTTCCAGGCGACCGAGCGCCGGGCGCGTTCTGCCACTGCGTGCTGCACCTCAAGCCCCACGAGGCGGGAAGCTTTTGTGCGCGCCGAAAGAAGCAGCAAAAGAATGCCCGTGCCGGTGCCCAAATCGAGCACGCTGCCGCCGGGGCGCACAGAGGAAAAGGAAGCGAGCAGCACGGCGTCGCTGCCAAAGCAGAACCCCGCAGGGTCCTGAATGATCTTGAGCCCCCGGTACTGCAGGTCGTCGAGCCGTTCGCCGGGGCGCAGGTCGATGTTGTCCATGCAGAAATTTTACCGCGTTTTGCCCTTGCGGGCAAGAAGGGCCCGGCATTTTCACGCGGGCGGCCGCATAAGCTTTGAAAAAAGCGAATGGAGGCCCATTATGACGGGATCTGAAGTTCTGGCCTTGCGGCCGGTCGCCAAACAGGGCGGCGGGCTGGTCCGGCTGACAGAAGGCAGGGCGGACTTTCGCCTCACGGGCGTGAACGCCGCCGTGGCAAATGTGCTGATTGCGGGCGGGCAGACCCTGCGCGCGCCTTTGCGGCGGGGGATCGCTGCCGTGGCGCTGCCCAGGGGCGCTTCGGTGCTTGCGGCGGCAGTCACGCGGCAGGGCGCGGTGCTGCTTTTGGGCAGCGCGCGGCTGTCTTGGCAGGAAGCGCTTGTTTGGGCGCAAAAGTCTGCGCACCGGCGCCAGCAGCCCCAGGAGGACCGGGCAGAACCCCAAAGCGCCGGCAGCGAACAGGCTTTGCCCACGGCGGCAGAACAAGGGGAAGAGACTGGCGGCAGGGGCGAGGCGGCGGACGCCCCCTTGGAAAACAGCAAAGACGCCCAAGGCGAAGGGCCTGGGCCGTTGGCTGAAATCGGCATTGAAAGAACAGGAACGGATGGCCAAAAAGGGCTGCCCCGGCAAACGAGCGCCGCGCAAAAAGAAAATACAGAGGAAGATGGCGCGGCAAAAGGGCTGCAGGAGCAGCCGCAGGATGCGCGCCAGCAGGGGGTCGCGAGCGCCATTGCCCAATGTTGCGGCCACGAGCGGGAAAACAGGGACGAAACGGCCGGTTTAGCGGTACAGGAAGCCGAAAGCGGCGAAGAGAGCGAAGGCGAAGAAAGTGCCTGTGCCTGCGAAGTGCGAGGGCCGGGCTATGTCGGTTTTTTGCGGCGGGTCGGCCAGGCTGCAGCGGATGCGCAGGTGGCGGGGGAAGCTGAGGCGGAGCCAAGGGAGCGCCTGGACGGCGCAGGCGAAAGCCGGGCGGACGCCGCGCCTTTGCCGGCGGACCAAAAGGAGAGGCCAGCGGGGGCCGGCGGCGGGGGCGCAGGCTTCCCGGCTGCAGAACCAGCCCTTTCCCGCAGGGCGTTTCCCGGCATGGAGGGGGAAGAGCGCGCGGCTTTTTTGCCGGGGCAGCGCCATGTTCGCGCCGACCGGCGCATGGGGATCTTGACCAACGCCTTTCCGCGGGAGTTCCCGCGGCAGACCTGGCAGGTTTACACGCAGCCCAACGGCTCGCACCTTTTGCGCTGCACGGTGGGCGGCGAGGGGTATTACGCCCTGCCTTCCGAGGCGGGGGCGGCCCCGCCGGCCTATCTCCCGCGCGACGCGCGCTACTGTACCAGCCGTTTGGGGCGGGGGTATTGGGTGTTTCGAGGGTAAATAAAAAGGGACGCCTGCAGAAAACACAAAAGTTTCTGCAGGCGTCCCTTTTGGGTGGTTTTGCCTGCGGGTCTCCCTTCGGCCGAAACCAAGAGAAAGCCGGGCAGGCCGGTTCATTCCCCGGCCACGGTGACTTCTTTGACCAGCACCGAGGGCGCGCCGATGCAGACCCCGCCCGGCGTGCCGAAGCGCAGGTCGTTCCCCACGGCCTGGATGTCTTTTAACAGAGTAAGAAAATTGCCCGAGACCACGATCTGGTCGACCGGGCGGCCCCGCCTGCCGTTTTCGATGGCGAAGCCCCGCGCCTGGGCCGAATAATCGCCCGAAACGCTGTTGCACCCGGCGTGCAGGCCGCTCACCGAGGTGATGAGCACGCCGTTACCCATCTGCTCGCAAAGCTCTTCTTCCGTGGCGCTGCCCGGCGCGAGGTAGAAGTTGGTGGGCAGCACGCCCACTTCGCCCGAAAGCCCGCTTTTGCCGCCGTTGCCGGTGGTCTCTCTGCCGGCTTTTTTTGCGGTCTTGCGGTTGTAAAGCAGGGTCTCGAGCACCCCGCGCTTGACCACGAGGGTATCTTTTGCAGGCACGCCCTCATCGTCAAAGGGGGTCTTTAAGAGCGCCAGCGGGCTCATGGGGTCGTCGTGGAGGTTGACCAAGGGGGAGGCGATGACGCTGCCTTCGCAATCAGAGAGCAGCGAGAGCCCGCGCTGGGCGTTGTCGGCGCAAAACATGCCGGCAAAGACCGAAAGCAGGCTGCGCATGGCGTCGTTGGAAAACACCGCCGGCGTGCTGCCCGAAGGCAGGGGGGAAGCGCCAAAGCGCGAAAAGAGCGATTCGGCGGCTTCTTTGATCATGCCGTCAACGTCGAGTCCGGCGGTGGTGAGCGCCGCCCGCCAAGCAAAGGAATCCTTGGTCTCGCCGTCTAGCTCCGCCACGGGGTTGACGTAGCACACGGCGTAAGCACTGCTGTAGGAAAGTGAAAGCCCCAGGGAATTGACGAGGCTGACCGCACCCTTTCCGGTCGCCACCCCGCATTCCGCCACCCGGCAGATGCGTTCGTCAAAGGAGAGCATCTGTTTTTCGATCTTTTTGGCCAGGGCGATCTTTTCTTCCGCTGTGGCGGGGTCGTCTGCGGGCTCGGGAACGCTCGGGTAATGCCCGGCGCCGGCGTAAATGGTTTGTTCGTCCTCGTTTTCCAGCGCACGGGCGTTTTGAATGGCCGTGTCCAACAGCGGCTCAAGGTCGGCCGCGGGGTCCTGCGAAGAGGCGTAGCCAATGTGTCCGCAATCGGCGCGCAGGCAAAAACCGCCGCTTTCGCTCACGCTGTAATCGTCCAGCTCGCCGTTGGTCAGGCCCACCGAAAAATCTTCGGAAGACTGGGCGTACAGCTCGGCTGCGGCAACGCCTTCCGGCAGGTGGGAAAAGAGCTCTTGCACCCGTTCGTTTTGGTTTTTCACAGCGCACCTCCTTTGCCGCCGACGGTCATGGACGAGACCCGGATGCGCGGCTGCCCCAAAGCGACGGGAATGGAGCCGCTGCCCGCGCCGCACATGCCCTGGCCAAGCCACATTTTGCTGCCCACGCGGTCGATCTTCAACAGCACCTCAGAACCCTTGCCCACCAGCGCGGCGCCCCGCACGGGGGTGAGGATCTTGCCGTCTTTGATCCAATACCCTTCGGCCACGCCAAAGGTAAAGTCTCCCGTTAAGGGGTTGACCTGCCCGCCGCCCATGGACTTTGCGTACAATCCCTCGCCCATGGTGCGGATCATTTCTTCCTCGTCGTCTGTGCCGGGGGCGATGTAGGTGTTGTTCATGCGCGAGGTGGGGGCGTAGGTGTGGTCCTGCCGCCGCCCGCTGCCTGTCGAGGGCAGGCCCATGCGCCGCCCGCCGAGCTTGTCGATGAGGTACCCTACCAGCACGCCGTTTTGAATGAGCAGGTTCTTTTGGGTGGGGTGGCCTTCGTCGTCGATGTTGCTGGTGCCCCACTGGCTCTTCATGGTGCCGTCGTCGATGGCGGTGACGCAGCTGGCAGCGATCTTTTGCCCCAGTTTGCCGGCAAACACCGAGTTGCCGTACGAGACCGAGGAGGACTCCAGCGCGTGGCCGCAGGCCTCGTGGAAGATCACCCCGCCGAAGCCGCCGTCGATGACCACGGGGAAGCTGCCGGCCGGGCATTCGGGCGCGTTGAGCAGCACAGCCGCGCGCAGGGCGGACTGCTCGGCGATGGCCGCCGGGTCGATGATGCCCGAGGTAAAGGCTTCGTAGCCCATGGACATGCCCAAACTGTCGGACCCGGTTTGAAACTGCGTGCCGTCGCCCGCCACCGAAGTGGCGTAAAAACGGGTGCGCACCCGGCGGTCCTCCGCCCACAGGCCTTCGCTGTTGGCAATGAGCACCCGCTGGTCGCTCTCTAAAATGGAAAGACTGACCTGCGTGATAGATTCGGCGGCGGCTTTTGCCGCGCGATGGGCGTCGCGCAGCAGCGCGGCCTTGGTGGAACGCTCGACCGACGAGGGCACGGTTTTCACGGGGGTGTGGTCGCTTTTTGGCGGCACCGAAAAGACGATGTCGCCCCGCGCCGCCCGTTCGCCCGCAAGGGCGGCCGCGGCGGCCTTTGCACAGCGCAGCAGGGATTCTGCCGAGGTGTCGTTGCTGTGCGCGTAAATAGAGCGCGTGCCCAGCAGCACCCGCACCCCTGCGCCGTGGCCGCGCGCGCTGCTGATCTGCTCGATCTTGCCGTCGAGCATGTTCATGTTCTGTTTGTCGGAGTCCTGCGCGTAGAGCTCGGCAAAATCGCCGCCGGTCTCGAGCGCAGCGGAAAGCACCGCCTGCACGGTGGATCGTTCAAGCAAAAAGAGACCTCCTTTCGGTGGGGCTTTTGCAAAAAAGCTTTCGCCTTTTGCGGGGGGCGCCCTTTGCCCGGCCGCCTTTCGGGCGGCTTTTGCCGGCAAGGGCAGTGGGTAACGCTTTGGGCGCGCTCTGCCGGCAGAAGCCGGGATCATGGCAGGTCCGGAGCGGCCCTTTTGAAAGCGGCCGCTGCACGGCGGCCTAAAAAGCCAAGAAGCCCCGATGCGCGCCGATTTCCCGGGGAAAAGGCGCGGCTTTGGTTTTTTCTGCCACTATTATACCCGCAGCCGTGCGGTTATGCAACGAGACCGCCCGGACGCTGCGGAATTTCACCGAACATTTACCGTAACCGCCTTGAAATCGTGCGGAAAGATGATATAATGTAAAAAACTTGGAGAAACCAATTGTTAAACATTTATCATTTGTTATTCTGTTGACGGCCCGCGCCGCATCTTCCGGCAAGCCGGACGGTCAGCTGTTTTTTGATGACTTACGAACCAGAAAAGAGGAGAATGCCATGCGTCCTTACAACTTCGCCGCCGGCCCTGCAGCCTTGCCGCTGCCCGTCCTGGAACGCGCTCAGAGCGAACTGATCGAACACGGTTCCGACGGCATGTCCGTCATGGAAATGAGCCATCGTTCGCCCATGTATCAGCGCATCATCGATCGCGCCGAAGCCACGCTGCGCGAACTGATGGAGATCCCCGATGATTACGCTGTGCTCTTTATGCAGGGCGGCGCCACGCTGCAGTTTTCCGGCGTGCCGCTGAACCTCATGCACGGCGGCAAGGCCAATTACGTGGTGAGCGGCAACTTTGCCAAAAAGGCCGCGCAGGAGGCCGCGCGCTACGGCACCGTGCTGGTGGTGGGCGATTCTTCCGACCGCAACTACACCTACATTCCCCGCCCCAAGCGCGAGGAGTTCGACCCCTCGGCCGACTACGTGCACATCACCGCCAACAACACCATTTACGGCACGAGCTGGCGCACCAATCTGCCCGACGTGGGCGAGCTGCCCCTGGTCGCCGACATGACCAGCTGCATCCTTTCTGAGGTGTACGACATCAGAAAGTTCGGCCTGGTATACGCCGGCGCGCAGAAGAACGCCGGCATTGCCGGCATGACCATCGTGGTGGGCCGCCGCGATCTGATGGAGCAGGGCCTCATCACCAAGGCCGCGCCCAGCGTGCTCGAGTACAAGAACCAGATCAAGAACGGTTCCATGATGAACACCCCGCCCACCTACGCCATCTACATTGCCGGTTTGGTGTTCGACTGGGTGAAGGAACAGGGCGGCGTGGCCGCGCTGCAGAAGGTCAACGAGCAGAAGGCCGCCCTGCTCTACGATGTGCTTGACCATTCTTCCTTCTACAAGGCCGTGGCCGACAAGGCCGACCGTTCCATCATGAACGTCACCTTCGTCACCCCTTCCGAGGACCTCAACGCCGCGTTCGTGGCGGGCGCCAAGGAAGCGGGCCTGGTCAACCTCAAGGGCCACCGCGCCACCGGCGGCATCCGCGCCTCCATCTACAACGCCATGCCGCTCTCGGGCGTCGAGGCGCTTGCGCAGTTCATGAAGGAATTTGAAAGGAAGAACGGCTGACATGCAAGAGATCAAGACCCTCAACAAGATCGACCCTGTGGTAAACGGCGTGCTGAAGGGCTACGCCGTGTCGGACGACGCGAAGGAACCCGTGGGCATTCTGGTGCGCAGCGCCAAGCTGCACGACATGGAGTTCCCCGAGTCGCTGCTGGCCATCGCCCGCGCGGGCGCGGGCGTCAACAACATCCCGCTCGACCGCTGCGCCGCCGAGGGCATCTGCGTGTTCAACACCCCCGGCGCCAACGCCAACGCCGTCAAAGAGCTGGTGTTTGCGGCCATCATGATGGTCAACCGCAACCTCGTGGAAGCCATTGACTGGTGCAAGGGCCTTGCGGGCGACCCAGACGCCGCCGCCAAGGTCGAAAAGGGCAAGAACCAGTTCGTCGGCCCCGAGCTCGCCGGCAAGACCATGGGCGTCATCGGCCTGGGCGACATCGGCGTGCGCGTGGCCAACGAGGCTTACGCTCTGGGCATGAACGTCATCGGCTTCGACCCCTTCATTTCGGTCGACCACGCCTGGAAGCTCTCCCGCGCGGTGGAGCATGCCGATTCGCTCGACTACCTCATCCGCAACAGCGACTTCATCACCATCCACGTGCCGCTCAACGACAAGACCCGCGGCTACTTCGGCGAAAAGGAGCTTGCGGCCTGCAAGCCCACCGCTGTGCTGGTGAACTTCTCGCGCGACCCCATCGTCGACATCCCCGCCGTGCTCAAGGCGCTGGACGAAGGCCGCCTGGCGCGCTACATCGTGGACTTCCCCACCCCCGGGGTCATCGGGCACGAGCACGTCGTGGCCATCCCGCACCTGGGCGCTTCCACGCCGGAAGCGGAGGAGAACTGCGCCCGCATGGCCGCTACGGAGCTGCGCGACTACATTGAAAACGGCAACATCACGCACTCGGTGAACTACCCCGACTGCGCCATGCCCCGTTCGGGCGCCATGCGCGTGGCGATGATCCACAAAAACGTGCCGAACATCGTCAGCGGCGT
Source organism: uncultured Christensenellaceae bacterium (assembly GCA_944384305.1). Taxonomy (GTDB): domain Bacteria; phylum Bacillota; class Clostridia; order Christensenellales; family CALWSW01; genus CALWSW01. The sequence goes on along the minus strand of CALWSW010000037.1, from coordinate 259 downwards.
GACCACGCTCATCTCCAGCCGCGGCGCCAACATCACCAACATGACCAACCGCAGCCGCGGGGAATACGCCTGCACCCTGCTCGACCTCGACGAGGTGCTCAACGGTACGCTCTACCAGGAGCTTTCTTCCATCGAGGGCGTCATCCGCGTCCGCCTGCTGAAGTAAGCGCTGGAAAAATCAACGCCGCCCGGCATTTTGCAGGGCGGCGTTGATTTTCCATGGCGCGGCAAAAAAAGGAGGGTCCATGCACCAGCTCAT
>CALWSW010000036.1 GCA_944384305.1 uncultured Christensenellaceae bacterium | reverse complement strand
GACGCCACCATTCCCGTGCTGCCCGTGCCCATGGAAGAGGCCTCACGCTTCGGCATCATGAACACCGACGCCGACGACCGCATCGTGGAGTTTGAGGAAAAGCCGGCGGTGCCCAAGTCCAACAAGGCCAGCATGGGCATCTACATCTTCACGTGGTCGGTGCTCAAGCGCTATTTGGTGGCCGATGCCAAGGACCCGGACAGCCACAACGACTTCGGCAAGGACATCATCCCCGCTATGCTGTCTGCCGGCCAGCGCATGTACGCCTACTCCTTCAGCGGCTACTGGAAGGACGTCGGCACCATCAGCAGCCTGTGGGAGTCTAACATGGACCTGCTGGAAGAGCCCCCGGCTTTCGATCTTTTTGACGTGGAGTGGCGCATCTACACCCGCAACCTCTGCAAGCCCTGCCACCATGTGGGCGAAAACGCCCGCATCACCCGCGCAGTGGTGGCCGAAGGCTGCACCGTCAACGGCGAGGTGGAGCACAGCATCCTGTTCACCGGTTCCACGGTGGAATCGGGCGCGGTGGTGAAGGATTCCATCATCATGCCCGGCGCGCACATCGGCAAGAACGCCCACGTCATCAAGGCCATTGTGGGCGAAAACTGCACGGTGGGCGACAACTGCACCATCGGCGAGATCGACGGCGAAGACCCCGGCTTCAACGAGGGCATCGCCGTGCTGGGCGGCGGCGTGGCCATGCCCGACAGCACTCATATTGCCAAGGGCAAAATGATCGACCGCAACTTCGACTTCAATGCCTGAAAGGAGGGGCAGAACCGATATGATCAGCAATACCTTCGGCCTCATTTACACGGGCGATGAAGAGATCAACATGCGCGAACTCACCGCCGAACGCTCCATTGCCGCCGTGCCGTTTGCCGGGCGCTACCGCGTCATCGACTTCCCGCTTTCCAACCTGGTCAATTCCGGCGTGACAAATGTGGGCGTCATCACCCAGCGCAACTACAACTCCCTCATGGACCACGTGGGCGGCGGTTCGCCCTGGGACCTGCACCGCAAGCGCGACGGCCTGTTCGTGCTGCCCCCCTTCTCGGTGAGGGAAAACAGCGGCTTCTATTTGGGCACGGTAGACGCCTTTAAGGGCGCAGGCAACTACATCAGCCACGTGCCGTACGAGTACTGTATCGTCATGCGCAGCAACACGGTGTACAACACCTCTTACGAGCGCATGATGGAACAGCACCGCGCCACTGCGGCCGACATCACCTGCCTCTACAACATCGAACCGGCTGACGAGTACGTCTACGACGGTTCGGGCGACGAGGTGCGCTTTGTGATGAACGAGCGCGGCCGGATCGTGGACATGGAGATCGGCTCGGTGCATCCCAAGTCCTCCAACTGCTACATGGAGTGCCTCATCATCAGCAAGAGCCTGCTCGAGTACCTGCTCGACGAGTCGCAGGGCCGCGGCTGCGTGGACTTTTTGAAGGACATCGTCTTTAAAAAGCTGGATTCTTTGAAGGTATACGGCTACCGCTACGACGGCTACGTGGCCCGCCTGACCTCCTTGAGTTCCTATTTTGCCGAGAACATGCAGCTTTTGAACGAGTCGGCCCGCAGCAACCTGTTCTCTTCTGAGACCCCCATTTACACCAAGGTCAAGGATGAACCCCCCACGCGCTATGCTGCTGACGCCATGGTCAAAAACTGCCTGGTCGCAGACGGCTGCGTGATTGAGGGCAAGGTGGAAAACTGCATCCTCTTCCGCGGTGTGCGGGTGCGAAAAGGCGCGGTGGTGACCAACAGCATCCTCATGCAGGGCACCGATATCGAAGAGAATGTTCAGCTCGACAACGTCATACTGGATAAGGGAGTGGTGGTGCGCCGCGACCGCCGCCTGCTGGGCACCCCCAACTTCCCGGTCGTCATCCGCAAAAACGCCGTGGTGTAACGCCCAGGCCCGCCGGGTTTTTACCAGGGTTTGAGCCAACTTCGCCCGCAAGTTTGATCGGATACGGCAGGTTGCCTGCCGTATCTGCGGCGCTTTCCCGCAGGGAAAGCGAACTTCGCCTTCGGCCCCGGCCACGCGTTTGGCGCAGGGGCCGAAGGAAAAACTCGCGGGGAGGGCAGGGCCCTTCCCGCGAAACCACAAGTTAGAAAGTGAGTGAACCATGAAAATACTGTTTGTAGCTTCGGAGTGCGCGCCCTTCATCAAGACCGGCGGCCTGGCGGACGTGGTGGGCACGCTGCCCAAGTACCTTGCCCAGGCCGGGGAGGACGTGAGGGTCATCCTGCCCAAGTACGACGTCATGCGCCGGGAATACAAGGAGATGATGACCCACGTGGTGCACTTCTACCTCGATCTGGGCTGGCGCAGGCAGTATTGCGGCGTGGAGATGATCGAGCAGGACGGCGTGACCTACTACTTCATCGACAACGAGTACTACTTTGCCCGCGGCAACGTGTACGGCAGCGGCGAGTTCGAGGGCGAGCGCTTTGCCTTTTTCTGCCGGGCGGTGCTTTCGGTGCTTCCCCTCATCGGTTTTCGGCCGGACGTGCTGCACCTAAACGACTGGCAGACCGGCATGATCCCCGTCATGCTCTGCACACAGTATCAGGGCAACGAGTTCTTCCGCGGCATCAAGACCGTGTACACCATCCACAACCTGCGCTACCAGGGCGTGTTTGCCTGGCCCTTCGTGCGGGATCTGCTCTCGCTGGACGAGGGGCTCTTTACGGACGACAAGCTTGAGTACTACGGCTGCGCCAACTTTATGAAGGCCGGCATCGTCTATTCCGACGTCATCACCACGGTATCGCCCACCTACGCAAAAGAGATCACCACCGCCTACTACGGCGAGCGCCTGGACGGCCTTCTCAAGGCCCGTTCGAACAGCACGGTGGGCATTTTAAACGGCATCGACGTTGGTGTGTACGACCCGGAGGAGTGCCCTGTTATACCCGCGCACTTCACGGCGGAGGACCTTTCCGGCAAGGCCGAGTGCAAGGCCGCGCTGCAGCGCGAGCTGGGGCTGGAGGAACGCGCCGATCTGCCCCTCATCATCATGATCACCCGCCTGACCGAGCAAAAGGGCATCGACCTGGTGCAGCGGGTGATCGAGGGCATCATGAACACCGGCGCGCAGATGGCCGTGCTGGGCAGCGGCGAAAAGAGCTACCAGGACTTCCTGTGCTGGGCGGCCTGGCGCTACAAGGGGCGCTTTGCCACACGCATCGAGCACAACGAGAACCTCAGCATGAGGATGTACGCCGGCGGCGACATTCTGCTGATGCCTTCGCGCTTTGAGCCCTGCGGCCTGGCGCAGATGATCGCCATGCGCTACGGCACCATTCCCATCGTGCGGGAGACCGGCGGCCTGAAGGATTCCGTGCACCCCTACAACCAATACACCGACGAGGGCACGGGCTTCTCCTTCGCCAATTACAACGCCCACGAAATGCTCTACACCATTGAGCGGGCGGTGGGCTACTTCCGCGGCGACAAGGAGATGTGGCAGCGCCTGCGCGCGCGCGCCATGAAGGAGGACTTCTCCTGGAACGTCAGCGCCAAGCGCTATCAGGAAGTGTACGAAAACGTGCTGCAAAAGCCGTAAACCAAAAGTAAAAAGGCGGGAATGCCCTTGCAGGGTCCCGCCTTTTTTATGTGTTTTGGGCCAGCGGCCGCAAAGATCACGGCAGTTCAATGTCGACATTGCCGGTTTTGGTCGTGATCTCGCACAGGCCGCCTGCTGCCGTTTGGGGAACGCGAATGCTGCCTGTGGAGGTGCTCGCAACAAAGACTTTTTCTGAAAGCAGGGTGCCCCGCACATCGCCCGTATTCGTTTTGAAGGTGATCTGACCGGCGTCGCTGTTTTCCAACTGAATGTCCCCGGTGTTGGTCTGCACAGAAAGACTGCCGGCAACGGTCACATCGTGGAGAAAAACAGTCCCGGTACTGCTTTTGACCGATAGGCTCCTGCAATCGACGCCGGCTGCGCTTACCTCTCCGGTGGCCGTTTGCAGCTCGACTGCGCCCATACCCTCTGTGGGGGAAAGGGCGATACTGCCTGTTTGGGCCGCAATGCGCAGAAGTTCGGAAGCGGACGCACGGCAGTCGACATCTGCGGTGCCGCTCGTGATCTCGATCTGTTCAAAAGCCCAATGTGCGGGGAGCACGGCGCCGCCGGTATCGGTTTTGAGGAAAAGCGAGCGGTAGGCGCGGCCCTGGGGCAGGTACACGGTGATCTGCGCGGTCTCGGAGAAAAAGCCAATGTGCTCGTACCATTCCCGCGTGTCGTTCGAAAGGATCGTCAGCACCCCGTCTTCCACAAAAACGGAATGCTGCAGGTTTTCCGGTTCCACACACACCACTTTGCAGGTTTCGCCATCGGCTGCGGCAAACTGGAGCTTGGCGGTCGTTACCTCCAGGCGCAGACTGTCGAAGGGGTCGGCGATCTCATAGGTGTTCGTCACGTATCTTTGGGTGCTGAACGCCGTGAAGTCAAAACCGCAGGCAGCCCACCCAACAAAAAAGATCAGGCACCCTGCAGCAAGGAGAACGGCGGCAGCGGTCAGCCAGGCCTTTCGCGTTTTGTTCATGCTCTGCGCTCCTTTCGGATCAACCGGGACTTAAGACCGGTAAACAAACGTTTTGCCAGCGACAAAGTGCCTTTGGAGGCTCTTTTGCAGGCGAAGAAGAACAGAAGGCACGCGCCGGCGCAGGCGAGCCCGGCGCCAAACAGGGCGATCCCCGGCCAAATGCTGCCCTGAAGGGCGAAGCCGATGGGGGACAAAACCCCAGCGATAGCGCAGGCTGCCAAGGCAAGGTCCAGCGCCCACAAGGAGAGCAGCACGGACCACAGCACGGCGTAGGGGGTCAGCACTGCCAAGCCTGCCACGACGGCCAAAGAAAGCCACAAGGGGGAGCCCAGGATCAAAAGCACGAGTTCCCAGGCGCTGAAGCGCCGCCGGGGACCGGTCCCTTCCCGCGTGGGCGGGGGATCGGACAGGTCTGAAAGGATTTGAGAGACCACCAGCTCCACAGGGCCGATCCTGGCAACGGCCTCTTCTTCCGAAAGCCCCTCTTCGACCCGGTCGTCGATCATTTCGCTGTAAAACGTCAGCCGTTCTTCGATCTCTTCTTCCGGCAGGCCGGCGAGCCCTTTTCGGAGCGCTGCCAGAAAGTCTGCTTTGTTCATTGCGTTACTTCTCCTTGGTGATGAAGCGGTACAGGCGCAAGATCTCTTCCCAATCGCTTTGGAATTCCTCCAAACGCCGAAGGCCCTGTTCGGTAATGTGGTAGTACTTCCGGAGCCTGCCGTCGTGCTCTGCTGTTCGAACGGTCAGCAAATGGGCCGATTCCAGCCGCTTGAGGATGGTGTACAGCGTGGACTCGGATAGTTCGAGGTAGGGCTTTATGTCTTTGATGATCTGATAACCGTAGGAATCTTTGCCCTTGATGGCAGCGAGGACGCAAACGTCCAAAAGACCGCGCTTTAACTGGATATCCATGCCATACCCCCTGTTATGATATACATCGTATTACGAAGTATTGCGTTTGTCAAGAGAAACGTTTAAATAGAACTTTGGGACCGTTTTGTTTGCCCCAAAGCAGGAATAAAAAACACCGCGGGATCTGCGGCGGCAAGGAGGGAAAAACAATATGTGGCTGGGTTTTGCGCTGGGTTCGGCGCTGTTTGCCGGCGTAACGGCGGTATTGGCCAAGGTGGGGCTGCAAAGGGTGGATTCCACGTTGGCCACGGCGGTGCGCACGGTGGTGGTGCTGGCGTTTGCCTGGCTGGTGGCCGCCGTTTCGAGCGAGCTGGGGGGACTGCACGGCCTTTCGGGCAAAACGTTGCTTTTTTTGGGACTTTCCGGCCTTGCTACTGGCGCTTCCTGGCTGTGCTACTTTAAGGCGCTGCAGCTGGGCGATGTGAGCCGCGTGGCGCCGGTGGACAAATCCAGCACGGTGCTCAGCATTCTTTTGGCTTTTCTCTTTTTGAGGGAAAGCGTTTCGGCGTGGCAGATTGTAGGCGTTGTAGGCATTGGCGCGGGTACGCTGCTGATGATCGAGCCCCAAAGCGTCCAGCGGGAAGGGAAGGGCAGCCGCAGGGGCTGGCTGGGTTACGCTCTGCTTTCCGCCCTGTTTGCGGCGCTCACTTCCATTTTTGGGAAAATCGGGGTAGAGGGCGTGGGTTCGAACTTGGCTACGGCGCTGAGAACCTGTGTCGTGCTGGCGTTTGCCTGGCTGATGGTGTTTGTGACCGGCACGCAAAAGGGGCTTAGGAGCATTGATAAAAAAAGCTGGGCCTTTTTGATTGGCTCGGGTATTGCCACCGGCCTTTCCTGGCTGTGTTATTACCGCGCGCTGCAGGAGGGCCCGGCGAGCGTTGTTGTGCCCATCGACAAACTCAGCGTTGTGGTGACGGTGGCGATTTCCTGTATTTTCCTGGGGGAACGGCTGAATAAGCGGGCGGCGCCTGGATTGCTGCTCATTCTTTGCGGTACGGGGGCCATGCTGCTGTAAAGACGCAAAAAATACCGGCGGCAAACGCTTTATACCGTTTGCCGCCGGTATTTTTTGCAGGTATCTTAGGGTCACAGCGTATACAGCCACAAAAGCGCCGCCGCCTGCACCGCGGCGAGCAGGGGCAAAAGCCAGGGGAAGGGGGGCTTGCGGCTCTTGTGGCGGAAGAGCCACATGCCGGCCGTGCAGCCCACCGCGCCAAAACAGAACGCCACGAACCACAGCGTGCGCTCCCGCACCCGCCACAGGTGGCGTTTGGCGCACTGCTTGTCCACAAACATCAGCAAAAGGCCCAAAAGGTTGATCGCCCCCACGGCGTACAGCAGCGCCGAATCTAGGGTGAGCGAGGCAAAAAAATCCCGCACCGTGTCCATCACCTTACCAGGCCGCGCGCTGTAAGCGCCGCCCACACCCTTTCTGCGATTTTTTCCGGCAGGTCCATGCGGCCTTCTTTTGCGCAGGAAATAACGGCAAAGTTCGGCTCGTGCGCAGCGATTTCCAGGTAGCGCGCACGGGCTTTTACAAGCAGGTCCCGCTGGGACTCGTACACATCCCGCTGCCCGGCCTCGATGTATTCGCGTTCGCCTTTTTTGTCGACGTTTTGCTGCGCGGCGGCGGGGTCGAGGTCGAACAGCACGTAAAGGTCGGGCTGAGGCAGGCCGAGCTCTCCGTGCTCCAGCGCCTTGACCCACGGCCAGTTGTCGCCGGATGCGCGGTCGATCTCGCGCACGGACTGATACACGGCGTTGGAGAGCGTGTAGCGGTTGAGCACGAGGAAGTCGCTTTCGCCGTCATGGTAATTTTGAAAGGCTTTCCAGCGGTCCAACGCAAACCACAGGCACATAGAGCGGGAATCCACCTGGTCGGCCGGGGTGGCGCGGCCGGAAAGCATGTCGCCGATCTGGCGGCCAAAAAAGCCTTCGTAGTTGGGAAAGGAAAGCTCGCGCACGGTGTGGCCGGCGGCGCGGAGCCTTTTAAGAAGCAGGCTTTTTTGCAGCGACTTGCCGCCGCCGTCGATGCCCTCCAGGGCGATGATGCGGGTCTTGTTCACAGTGTTCCTCCTGTTGTGCGGGGGCGCGCGTGCGCCGGGCCGGGGTCGCCCTGCGCCCAGTGTTTGCGGCAGAGGCTGATGTAGCGGTCGTTCGCGCCCAGCAGGATCTGCTCGCCCACCTTGGTGAGCCGGCCGTCCGGGCCAAAGCGGGCGTTGCACACCGCTTTCTTGCCGCACCAGCACACGGTCTTGATCTCCTCGATGCTGTCGGCCCAGGCCAGAAGATACTGGCTGCCCTCAAAGAGCTCGTTGCGGAAGTCGGTGCGCAGCCCGTAGGCAATCACGGGAATGTCCAAATCGTCCACGATCTTCACCAGGCGTTCCACCTCGGCGCGGGTCAAAAACTGCGCCTCATCCACGATCACGCAGCTGACGCCCGCAAGGTCGCCGTACACAGCCGAAAAGGGCGCGCAGGGCGCGCTCAGCCCGCAGCGCGAGACCACGCGGCCGGCCCCGCCGCGGTCGTCCAGCGCGGGTTTTACAAGGAGCGCTTGCTGCCCGCGCTCCTCGTAATTGTATTTGACCATCAGGGCGTTGGCGCTTTTGCTCGAGCCCATGGCGCCGTAGCGAAAGTACAGCTTAGCCATGGTCACAGAATTTTGTGCAGCTGTTCGCCCGCAAGGTAGGCGGCGACGTTTTCAAAGGCCATCTTGGCGCGCAGCTCCAGCGATTCCCTGGTGGCAAAGCCGATGTGCGGCATCAGCAGAACGCGCGGCGCGCCCAAAAGCGGGTGCCCGGCGTGGATGGGGGGTTCCTTTTCAAACACATCGATGGCCGCGCCGGCGAGCGCGCCCTTTTTGAGCGCCGCCGCCAGGGCGTAGCTGTCGGCCACCTGCGCGCGCGCCATGTTGATGAAGTAAGCGCCCGGCTTCATGGCGGCGATCTGCGCGGCGCCGATCATGCCGCGGGTCTCGTCGGTCAAAGGGGTGTGCAGGGTGAGGATGTCGGCGGTTTTGACCACTTCCTCAAGCGGCAGGTAGCGGATGCCGAGTTCCTTCGCCCGGGCCTTTTCGCGCGGGGCGTAGGCAATGAGCTCGCACCCGAAGGGCTGCAGCAGCTCGGCCACGCGCAGGCCGATGGCTCCTGTGCCCACAATGCCCACGGTCTTGCCTTTTAAGGTGCAGCCGATCAGGCCTTCGCGCGTGCCGCCGGTGCGCACGGCGTCGTCGCATTCCAGCACGCGGCGCAGCAGCGCCACCATGGCGCCCACCGTCAGTTCGGCCACGGCGTCGGTGGCGTAGCCCGCGCAGTTCGAAACCGCAATATTTTGCTCTTTGCAGGCCGCCAGGCCGATGTGGTCCACCCCCGTAAAGGCCACGGAAATGTACTTTAGGCGGGGCAGAGCGCGAATGACGCCGTCCGTCAGGGGCTTGTTGCCCAGCACGAGAATGTCGGCGTCCTTGGCCATTTCAATGGTCTCACTGTCGATGTGCGAGGGCTTGCAGGCTGTAAAGCTGTGGCCGGCAGCAATCAAAGGGGCGGTGAGTTCGTTTAAGTAGGCGTCGCTGATGCCTAAACTTTCGAGCAGTACGATGTTCATGAAGTCCCTCCTGGGGCGTTTTTGAGGCCCTGCGCGCCCAAAGACCCGCGGGCCGCAGTGTTTGTTTTTTGCTTTGTCTATTGTACACCGCCGGGGGGATTCCGTACAGGCGAGGAAGACAAAAAGACAAAAGAAATGGGCTGCGGCAGGGAATTTTTTCCACTGCCGCAGCCCGGTGCCGTGCTGTTGGCCGGCGAAAAGATTCGTTACTCCGTGCGGATGGCCGCCAGGGGCGAGAGCCGCATGGCCTTCATGGACGGGTACAAACCAGAGACCATGGCCACCACCACAGAAAAGGCCACGGCGCCCGCGCTCAGCCACACGGGAATGACCGAGCGCATGCCCATTTCGGTGAGCAGGCCGTTGAGGCCGGCGCCCAGGGCGTAGCTGACGATCATGCCCAGCAAGCCCCCTAAAAAGCCGATCACGGCCGATTCGCTGAGGAACATGCTGCGGATGTTGCCCATTTTGCAGCCCAGCACCTTGAACACGCCGATCTCTTTGGTGCGCTCGTAAATGGCCATCATCATGGTGTTCATGATGCCGATGGCCGCGACCAGCAGCGCCACGCCGCCGATGGCGCCCAGCAGGACGCGCAGGCTCTTGGAAGAATCCTGCATTTGCTGCAGGGAATCGCCCAGGCTGCTGGTGCCAAAGCCCATGGCTTCCAGCTCTTTCTGCACAGAAGCGACGTTGTCGATGCTGTCGGCCTTGACCCACGCTTCAGAATAGGTCGAGCTGTTGGAAGAATCGTACATGAACTTCTTGTTCTCGCGCTGCAGCTTTTTTAAGGCGGCAATGCTGGTGTAGGCGCCGGTATTGGTGCTCCAGTCGGCGCTTTCCTGCAGCACGCCGGTGATCTTCACGTTGTACCACCGCCCCGGCTGCTGGTCGCTGCTGCCGCCGGAACCATAAACGTTGTTGGAGTCGAAGGTCAGGCGGAAGCGGCTGGTCATGGGGTTTAAGCGGGGGTTGCCGTCCCGGTCGAGGGCGGAGGTGCCGTTGCTGGGGTTATAGAAGTTCTGCACGAACTGCGGGCCCACCACCAGCTCGACCGTGCCGCCCGAAGCGGCGTCGGAGAACATTTCGCCCTCCTGCAGCTTGATGTCAAACTCGTCGGCGGTGGCCGGGTCGATGGCGTAAAGGTTCGGGCTGTTGACGTAGCGGTTGGACTTGATATAGGCCGACCACGTGGAGAGCACGGGCGTCACCGCCGTGACGTGTTCCAGCTGCTTCATGGCTTCAATGGCTTTGTCGTTGATGTCTACCGTTTCGGGCTGGCCGGAGACCACGCCGCTGCCGGAACCCTCCATCTGCTCGTAAAAGGCGTTCCAGTTTTGAGGCGAAACGGTGATCTTGGTGAGGCTGCCGTAGGAGGCCAGGCTTTCCTGGTAGCTGACGTTGATGCCGATGCCCAGGCTGATCATAACGATGATGGAGGCCGTGCCGACCGCCATGCCCAGCATGGTGAGGAAGGAGCGCAGCTTACGCCGCCACAGGTTCATCACCGCCATGGAGAGCGTGTCTTTAAAGCTCATCGCGGCCTCCTTTCTTACAAGAGTTTGGCCGGGTCATGCGCGTCAGGCCTCCAGCTCGCGCTCGCGGCGGGCGCGCTTCTTTTTGACGATGATGACCGCAGCGACCGCGGCAACGACCACCACGCCCGCGACGATGCCGATGATCGCCCCGGTGGAAAGCCCGCCGCCGCCCATGCCGTCTTCGGGGTAGAGCCCGCCGCCGTCAATGGGGAATTCGTTCATGGAATCGTCCGGAACGAAAGGTTCCTGCACATAGGCCGTGAATTCCTTCTTCACCTCGTAGACTTCGCCGTACTCGTCTTCGAACTGCACGACGAGGTTGCCCACCAAATCGCCCGACTGCAGGGGAATGATGCTGATGTCGGCCATGGAGGAAGCGCCGGGCTGCATGTTGCCGCCGTAGTAGCCCTGTTCCAGGCGCATGGAGTCGTTTTCGCTCTCGAGCTTGAGGGAGACGTTGTACACCTGCGACTTGCCGCGGTTGTAAATGTTCACGCTGCCGTAGAAGGAGGTGTTAACCGTCGCACCTTCGACATAGATCTGCGGTTCGTCCATGGTGACGCGCAGTTCTTGGTTGACGGGGATGGAGAGCGATTCGGTAGAGGTAAAGGTGTTTACCCCGGCGTTGTTGTAGTCGAACTTCACCGTCAGGGGGTGGGCCTTGCTTTCGGCGTCGGGCGTGGTCTGCAGGCTGATGGAAACGTCGGCCGTGGCCCCGGGGGCCAGGGAACGCACGAACACCGTGTTGCTGCCCCCTTGTGCGGGCAAGATGGTGCCGCTGTCGTCCGAGAAGGTCAGCTTGAGGTTCTTGACGGTGTCGGTGTCGCTGGCGTTTTGGATGGTCATGGTCAAATCGAAGGTGTCGCCGGCGTACACCTTTTCCACGCTCATCTGGTAGGAGGTAATGATGATCTTGGGCTGCACCACCAGCTCCTCACCGTCCGGGCCTACGGCAGTGCCGTCGCCCGCGTAGCCCTTTCGCACGTTCACGTAGCTGGTCAGCTCGATCTGCTTGGCCGCGCCGTCTTTGTCGCGGTAGATCACCGAGTACTTCACGGCCTTGACGCCGCTGGTGGCCTTGTCGGAAAGCCTGAAGCTGTAGGTGATGTCCTTGGTGGCGCCGGCCGCAAGCGAACTGATCTGGCGGTCGTAGGCCGTGGACTCGATCTCAAAGGGGAAGGAAGCAGGGTCGGAGGAGAGCTGCGGGTAGATCTCGATGTTGGTGATCTCGCTCGAGCTGCGGTTCTTGATGGGCAGCACGACCGTCACGCGGTCGCCGGCGTCGCCCGTGGGGGTGGAAACCGCCTGCCCGGCGGAGTTTTTAGAAACGATCACCAAAGGCGTGGTGTCGTCGCCCTCGGGGGACTCTGTGACGGCGCCCACAATGTTGAGGTAGGTGTTCAGCGAGTACTCATAGTACTTGCCGTTGATGTAGTACCCCACCTTGAAGGGCACGGTCTTGAGGCCGTTGGTGACCCCTTCGGCAATCAAAAAGCTGAACGAGACCGTGCGCCGCCCCAAAAGTCCAAGGTCACCCAGCGCCTGGGTCATGTTGGCCGAGGTGATCTCAAAAGGGAAGGAATCCACGCTGGTAGAAATCTCCGGCCAGATAGTGACGTTGGAAAGATACTGGCCGCTGTTGTTGGCCAGCGGCAGGGTGATGATGACCTGCTCGCCGGGCGCGCCGGCGGGAATGCCGGTTTCCACCGCCGGGTCGATGACCACAGCGCTGCTGTCCGGCAGCTCGACGTCCTGCGGGGGGACGTTGACCGAGGGGGTGTACTTGGTGATGGTCACGCGGTCGATGTCGTAGTGGTACTTCTGGAGGTTGTCGCCGTAGTAGAAGTACACCCGCAGCGAAACGTCATAGGTGCCGGCGGCCAGGGTGGTGGCCATGCCCAGCGTGGCGTAGAACTTTTCGGTGCTGCCGGCGGCGATCTCGGTGTTTTTCTTGAGCGTGCAGGAGGTCATGGGGAACTCGCTGCGCAGGCTCTGCACCTGGTCAATCTTGATGTTTTTGTCGCCTTTGACCTGGATGGAAAAGCCCAGCGTGGCGTTGTTGCCCACCACCAGCGCGCCGGTGTCGGCCCCCATCACCACGTTGGCGATGTTTTCTTTTTCGGCCTGGGTGCGCCAGTTCTGGGCGTTGTTGTAATTGGTCGAGGTTGCGGCCAGAGCAAAGCCCGGCAGAAGGGCCGCAAGGCAGAGCGCCGCGAGCAGAAGGGCAAGCAGTCGTTTGAATTTCATTTGAGTTCTCCTTCAAATCGTATTCAGGCTTCCCGCGCGGCGGGAGCCTCAAATTGCATGGGGTGCTCGTTTTTCTCGATAGAGGTGATCTTTCCGTCGAGAATGTGCACGACCTTGTCGGCGTATTGCGCCATGGTGGGGTCGTGCGTCACCATGACAAAGGTCTGGTTGCGCTCGTGCATGATGCGGGTGATGAGGGTCATCATTTCGGAGCTGGTCTTGGAGTCGAGGTTGCCGGTGGGTTCGTCGGCAAACACGATCTTGGGGTTCAATACCAAAGCGCGTGCCAGGCCGACGCGTTGCTGCTGGCCGCCGGACATTTGCGAAGGCTTGTGCTTGTAATGCGAGCCCACGCCCACGGCCTCGAGCATCTCCCGCGCGGCCTTTAAGCGCACGCTCTTTTTGACCCCGCGGAAGGTCAGGGGCAGGGCGGTGTTTTCCAGCGCCGTCATGCTGGGAATGAGGTTGTAGGACTGGAACACGAACCCAACGTTTTGCTGCCGGAACAGAATGAGCTCGCGCTCGTTCATTTTTTCTACGTGCTTGTTGGCGATGATGATCTGCCCGGAACTCACAGGTTCCAGCCCGGCCATGAGGTTCAGCAGCGTGGACTTGCCGCTGCCCGAACGGCCGACGATGCAGCAGAACTCGCCTTCTTCAATGGTCAGGCTGACGCCGTCCAGGGCGTTCAGCACGTTTTGGCCGATCTTATAGATCTTTTTGACGTTTCGAACGTCGATCATGGCGTTTGCTATGGGGATCTCCTCCTTCGTTGCTTGGTGGTCGTGGTGGGGCGGGGCAGCCAGAAGGGAAGGCGGACCCCCGTAAAGCGGCGCAGCGCAGCAGGACGCGGCTGAAAAAACCGCACCCTGGTCCGCCCTGCCGAAGAAAGTTTACGTTTCGGTCAAAGGGCGTTCATAAAGCAATACGAGCCATGGGGCAAAAATGTTCCGCACTTTTCCACTTTTTCCAGTTTTGTGCGCGCGTGGCTCCTGTTACCATTATGCGTGAAGCAAAGGCTGGCGTCCTTACGGAATTTTGAACAATTCATGAATTGATAAAAATAAAACAAAATAATGATGCAAAGCGAAGCTTCTTTCACCAGTGTGTAAATTTCGCCCCATAAAATGGAAAGTTTGAGCGGTGGGTTTTAAGAATACGTCCGGGCGGTCACAGTATGTTTACAAATTGGCCACAAAACACACCAGTTTTCAAAGTGCGGCGGTCTTGAACCTGCAGGTGGCTTGGAGTATAATTGGGGACATCAGCACTTGCTGAATGGCACAAAAAGGTGCCGCAACATCATTTTGGAGGTACTACCATTATGACTACCCTGTCCAAGAAGTTCCTGGCCATGCTTCTGGCGGTCCTCATGACCGTTGCGATGCTGGCGGTCGCCGTTCCCGCTCTGGCGGAAGGCACCGGTGACGATGAGGTTCCCGAAGAGGGCGGCGACATCGAAGAAGAAGTTCCCCCGGATGAGAACATCCCTGACGAAGACGTCCCCGACGAGAACCCTGACGTTCCCCAGACCGGCGATGCCGCTGTCTCTGCTGCCGTCGTGGCCGCTGCCGCTGTTGTGGCCGTCGCTGCCGGCGCCGTTGTGGTGAAGAAGGTCCGTTCCTAATTTTTCCCACGCAAAAGAGCCTTGCAACGTTTAGCTTGCGGGCTCTTTTTTTGTACAACGAAACCCCACGCTTTGAGCGTGGGGTTTCGTTGTACAAAAAACTCGCAAAATAGGCTGCCGCCTATTTTGCGACAGCCCCTTGTACAGCAAAAATGCAGATCTACGAGCTTTGTCAGCAGGCCTGCAGCCGGGTTCAGCCGTTTTCTGCCTGGTAGGCGCGCAGGGCTTTGGCCAGCTGATCGGGGCAGGAGGTGCCGTTGCGGCAGAGGATGCCCTGCAGCCGGCCGATGACCTCCTCTACCTTCATGCCTTCTACCAGACGGCTGATGCCCTGGGTGTTGCCCGTGCAGCCGCCCACGAAGCGGCAGTGCTGCACCACGCCCCCGTCAATATCCAGCTCAATGGCGCGGGAGCACACGCCGTGGGGCTTATATGTGTAATGCATCTTGGTTTGGATCCCTTTCTTTCAAATAGCAAGGTGGTTCAGCTGTGTGCTGTGCTGAGCAGCCCGAGCGCCTTGGGGTACAAAGCGTCCAGGCTGCAGCCGCAGCTGCCGCACTCTTTTTGCGCGCGCTCGACCGCCTGCCGAAGTTCTTCTTTGCTGCCCGCGCCGCGCAAAAAGCGCTGGGCCGGGGCGGCGATCAACGGGTAATCGCTTTCGGCAAAGGCCTTTAAAATCGTTTGCAATTCGTTCATGTTGGTCCCTTTCGATGCGGGTCGGGTTCAGTCGGCTGCGGGCAGGGCCGCGGGGGCGGCCTTTTTCAACAGCGCCATAAATTCTGCGCCTGTGATGGTCTCTGCCTGGTACAGGTGGCTGGCAATGGCGTCGAGCGCGGCGCGGTTCTCTTTGAGAAGAGATTTGGCCTTTTCGTGCTGGCGCTTGACGGTCTCTACCACCTTGGAATCGATGAGGCGCTGGGTCTCGGCGGAGCAGGCCAGGGAGGCGTCGCCCCCCAGGTATTGGTTGTTTACGGTCTGCAGGGCCACCATGTCGAACTCATCGGTC
>CALWSW010000035.1 GCA_944384305.1 uncultured Christensenellaceae bacterium | reverse complement strand
AACAGACAGCAAAGCGCGCCCGCAGCGAAGCGCTTGATGGTGTGGGCAGACTCTTTGGAGAGGGTGAGGGAGCGGCGTTTGCCGCCGCTTGCGAGCGCGAACCGGCGCAGGATGCCGTAGCGCGTGCGCTCCCAGCGCACCAGCGCGACGGAGATGAGCTGGTACAGCACGCCCATGGCAAAGATCATGGCGGGCAAAATGAGCACCGCGACGATGGGCGCCCACAGCCCGCTCGCTGCGGGGAGCATCCAGCACAACATAAGGATGTACAGAAGGGGCGGCATAAAGAGCGCCGGCAGGTAGCACACGCCCTTTAAAAAAGCGTTGGCCAGGCGCTTGGCGGGGGGCTCGCGGTATTCCAAAAGCTCGCGCAGCTCGGCAAAGGAGTAGTACTCTTCCGCCCGAAAAGGGCCTTCGCCCGGGTAGGGGAACTGCGCGGCCTTGAGGCGCAGAAGAAGCGTGAACATGGGGGCTTCTATGTCGTAAGCGTCGCTAGGCTCGGCCGAGAGCAGGCGGCGGCGGGAAGTGGCGCGCAGGCTGCACAGGTCGCCCAGGCTGAGCTTTGCGGCGAGCCGGCCTTCTGCGGCAAAGCGCTCGATGTGCGGCACTTCGTCGCGCAGGGTGGCGAACTCCACAAAATAGAGGTCGGCCCGACTGCCTGTTCCCTCTTTGCAGAACAGCAGGTAGTCGATGTAGACTTCCGCGCTCATCATGCCCTCCTTTAAAAATCACATCCTACACTAAATTCCACATGGGGAAGGGGAATCCTCTTGCGTCCAAAAAATTCACAATTCGACAACACCTTCCCGCCGGGGGAAGGGGGCGAAAGCGCGCTCTGCGGCGTTTTGCGCGCCTACGCGGCGGGCGGCCCGGCGCGCTTCCACATGCCCGGCCACAAGGGCCTGGGCAGCCCCTGCTTTGCGCCGCAGTACGATGTGACCGAGCTGCCCGGCACAGACAACCTGCTCTCGCCCGAAGGGGTGCTTGCGGCCGCGCAGGAAGAAGCGGCAAAGGCTTACGGCGCGGCACGCACTTTTTTTTGCACGGGCGGCGCAACGGCGGGCGTGGCGGCCATGCTGCTCGCCCTGCCGCCCAATTCCACGGTGGTGGTGCAGCGCGGCTGCCACAGGAGCGTGTACGGCGGCCTGGCGCTGGGCGGGCACCGGCCGGTTTATGTGCAGGAAGGGCCGGACGGCCTGCTCGCCCCGGCGGCGGTGGAAGAGGCGCTTTGCGCGCACCCCGGCGCTGCGGCGGTGATGGTGACCCGGCCGGATTACTTCGGGCGCTGCGGCGGCCTGCCCGCGCTTGCGGCGGCCTGCCGCGCGCACGGCGCGGCGCTCTTGGTAGACGAGGCGCACGGCGCGCACTTTGCGCTTTCCAGCGCGCTGCCCCAGGCCGCCGCGGGGTATGCCGACGCCTGGGTGAACAGCGCGCACAAGACCCTGCGCTGCCCCAACCAGGGGGCGTACTTGCACTGCGGCAGCGGCAAGGTAAGCCCCGACGCCCTGCGCCGCGCGCTCTTTTTGCTGCACACCACCAGCCCCGCGTACCCCCTGTTGGCCGCGTTGGACTGCGCCTGGCGGGAGGCGAAGGGGTGGGACTACCCCGCGCACATCGCGCGGGTGCGGCGGCTCGCTCTGCCCGAGGGCGTGGAACGGGTGTTTTGCCGGGAGGGCAGCGACCCTACCCGGCTGGTGCTGGACGTTTCCGGCCGGAAGATTACGGGCTTTGCGGCAGAGGCGGCCCTGCGGCGCGCGGGCGTGTGGGTAGAGATGGCCGATTGGCGGCATGTGGTGGCCATTACGGTACCCATAGACCCCGATGCGTGGTATAATAGGCTGGAAACGGCCTTAAAAACCCTGCCGTGGGGCAAGGGGAGGCCCCAGCTGCCCCCTGCGCCGCCGCTGCCGCAGGCGGCGATGCTCCCGCGGGAAGCCATGCTCGCGCCCATGGAGCGAAAGCCCCTGTGCGAGGCCATAGGGCGCGTGGCTGCCGAAGCCGTGGGGGTCTACCCGCCGGGCAGCGCCATCGTGGCCCCGGGCGAGGTCTTTACGGCCGAAGCAGCGGCGTATTTAAAGACGATGCAGCAGTTGGGCGGCAGCCTGTTCGGCTGTGCGGGGGGCGTGCCCGTCGTGCGGGAATGAAGAACGGTCTGCGGCCGCGGCGAAGCGGCGGTTATCCGAAAGACCATTCCAAAGAGAGGAAGAAAAGCTATGCGCTTTCAAAACGTGCTGATGGATTTTGACGGCACCGTGGCCCGCTCGGGCGACGGCATCATCAACGGCGTGAAGTACGCCTGCACCCAAATGGGCTACACCGAGGGCAGCCCCTGGGAGGATTGGCGGCGGTACATCGGCCCCACAGTCTATCGCTTTACCACCGACATTCTGGGCCTTTCGGAAGAGGGGCGCGACCAGTTCATGGCGCTTTACACCGACTATTACAAGCGCCAGGGCATTTACGAAGGCCCGCTGTACCCCGGCATGGGCGAGCTGATCGCAGGCCTTCGGGCGGCCGGCGCCAAGGTGTACGTGTGCTCGAGCAAGCCCGAAGAGCTGACGCTTTTGTGCATCGACTACCTCAAGCTGGCTTTTGACGGCGTGGGCGCCATGCTGCCCGGCCGGGTCAAAAAGAACGAGGTTATGGATTGGTGCGTCAGGGAGTTTTCCATCGACCCGGCGGTGAGCGCTATGGTGGGCGACCGCGACAGCGACGTGCTGGCCGGCAAGCAGCACGGCATGGCGGGCATCGGCGTGAGCTACGGCTACGGCACCGAAGAGGAGCTGCGCGAAGCCGGAGCGGATTTTATCGCCCACACGGTGGAAGAGCTCAAAAATTATCTTTTGGGCTGAGGAGGAACGGCAATGGCTTACCGCACGGTGCTCTTTGATTTTGACGGCACGCTGATGGATACCGGCAAGGGCATTACGGCTTCGATGGCCTATGCCTCAAAGACCAAGGGCATTCCCTTGGCGCTCGAACAGACCTGGCGCTACATCGGCCCGCCCTTTAAGGATTTTCTGGCGGAAGAAGGCGTGGCCCCCGAGGACGCCGCCGACATGATCCGCCTGTACCGCAGCAGGTACTTTACCGAGGGCTGGAAGCTGAGCACGCCCTACCCCGGCATGTTCGAGCTGCTCGACGCTTTGGAGGCGGCCGGCATCCCGGCCTATATCTGCACCAGCAAGCCCGAGACCATCACCGCCAAAATGGTAGAGGAGCTCAAGATCAACGTTCGGGGCTACGTGGGCGCGGACGATGTCGAAAACCGCCACAAAAAAGAGGATATCATCCGCCTGTGCGCGGCGCGCTACGGCTTTGCGCTCGATTCTTCGGCGGTGATGATCGGCGACGCCCCGCGGGATATTTCGGGCGGCAAGCTGTGCGGCGTTTCGACCATCGGCGCGCTGTACGGCTACGGCCGGCCGGAAGAGATGCTGGCCCAGCACGCCGACGCCTACGTGCGCAGCGCGGCGGAGCTTTCCGCCCTGCTGCTGGGCTGATGGAGGGGAAGGAAGCGCTCCTGCGGGCGCTTGGAGAGCGTGGCGAAGGGGTGTATTTGCTCAGCGGGTCCGACGCGCGCGCCGTGGAGGAAGCGGAGCAGGCCGCGGTGGCCTTTTTGCTGTGCGAGGCCAAGGAGGGCCGCCCCTGCGGCGTGTGCGCGGGCTGCCGCCTGCGGCAGACGAATGCCCACCCCGATGTGTGCACCTTGCTGCCCGAGGAGGGAAAAAAGACCATTGG
This sequence comes from uncultured Christensenellaceae bacterium, assembly GCA_944384305.1. Taxonomy (GTDB): domain Bacteria; phylum Bacillota; class Clostridia; order Christensenellales; family CALWSW01; genus CALWSW01. Next base: position 12,443 of record CALWSW010000035.1, on the reverse strand, counting down.
GGTGGACGCCGTGCGCGCACTCATCGGCGAGGTGTACAGCGAACCGGTGCGCCGCAAAGGCCGGGTGGTGCGCCTGCCGCAGGGTGCGGCGCTGACCGTGCCGGCGCAGAACGCGCTGTTGAAGACCCTGGAGGAGCCGCCGGAAGGCACGGTGTTTTTGGTGTGCGGGCCGGAAGCGGCCTTTTTGCCCACCGTGCGTTCCCGCGCGATGCCGGTGCGCATCAGCGCGGGAGCGGGCGCACCCGCGGTGCAGGAGGCCGAGGGGTACGCAGCGCTGGTGCCCGTGCTCAAGGGCAAAGAGCCCGACCGGGCCGCCCTGCCCAAAGACCGCGCCGGGTTGGAGCGGGCGCTGGAGGGGTTTGCGTGGTTTCTGCGGGACGCGCTGGCCTGCCGTTTGGGAAAAACGCCGCTGTTTGACGGCGGCGCGGCAGAGTTTGCCCGCCTGGGCGAAGGCGCGCTTTTGGGGTGCCTGGCCGCGGCAAACGAGGCGCGGCAGCAGGTGCTTGCCAACGCCAACGGCAGCCTTGCGGTGGACCGGCTGTGCATCCTTTGCGCGCGGGCGTTGCATAATGGCGGTGAGCGATGATACAATAACCTCAGAGCGCCGGCAAAGCCTATAGGCGCAATGAACGCCCGGTTTAACGGCAGAGGAGGGAGCGGGTTTCGCTTTTGTTCCGCGGCCCAAACCTTTCCCCGCCGAAAGGAAATGCCGGGGCGGACCGTACCGGCTGCGCTTACAGGCTTTTTCAGCGCCTGAGCGGCTTGGAACTTTTTGGCAGGCCGGCGCAAACACAGCATAAAAACACAACAGCCCGGGGCAGGCAGTCCCCGGGGGCGGCGCGCCAAACTTTGCCGCGCCATGGGGAGTAAGAATTTATGAGAACAGTCATAGGCGTCTGCTTCCGGCAGTCGAAGAAGATGTACTACTTCGACCCCTTTGAGCAGGATATCAAAAAAGGTCAGGGCGTGATCGTGGAGACCGCCCGGGGCATCGAGTTCGGCGAGGTCGTGCTGGAACCCACCGAGCTGCCCGACGAGGAGATCACCGCGCCGCTGAGGCCCATCCTTCGCCCGGCCAACGAGAACGACTACCGGAACCGGGAAGCCAACCTGGCCAAGGAAAAGGATGCGGAAAAGATCGCGGCGCAGAAGATCGCCGACCGCGGGCTGGAAATGAAGCTGGTGGGGGTGGAATACGCCTTTAACGGCAGCAAGATCACCTTTTACTTTACCGCCGACGGCCGCGTGGATTTTCGCGAGCTGGTCAAAGACCTGGCGAGCGTCTTTAAGACCCGCATCGAACTGCGGCAGATCGGCGTGCGCGACGAGGCCAAGCTGCTGGGGGGCATCGGTTCCTGCGGGCGGGTGGTGTGCTGCCATTCCTACCTGACGGACTTCCACCCGGTCTCCATCAAAATGGCGAAGGAGCAGAACCTTTCGCTCTCCCCCACCAAGATCAGCGGCCTGTGCGGCCGGCTGATGTGCTGTTTGAAGTACGAGCAGGAGTGCTACGAGGACGCCCGGCGGCGGATGCCCCGCGTGGGCCGCGAGGTGCAGACCCCGGACGGCAGCGGCACGGTGGTGGAAAACAACCTGCTGCGCGAGCGCGTGAAGGTCAAGCTGGCGCTGCCCGACGGCACGTTCGACCTGCGCGAGTACCCGCTGGCCGAGATCAGGCAAAAGGAACCGGCGCCCCCCAAGCCCCGCCCCGCGCGCGAAAAGGCCGCGCAGGCCCCCGCCGCGGAAGCGGCCGAAGAGGCGGGGGAAGAGGACGTGTTCGAGGAGCTCGGGGTGCTGGAGGGCGAAAGCGCCGAAAGCCCCGAAGCCGACTGAGTTCGCCCAGGCTAAAACACTTGCTTTTTTGCGCGTCGATGTTACAATAATGCTGTAATCGCCGCGCGGGAAGCAGCCCGCGCAGATCTTTTCATTTCTTTTTCAAGCGGAGGAATTTATCATGGCATACGTTATCAGCGATGACTGCATCATGTGCGGCTCCTGCGAAGCGGCCTGCCCGGTCGGCGCTATTTCGGAAGGCGACGGCAAGTACGTGATCGACGCGGACACCTGCATCGAGTGCGGCAGCTGCGAGGCCACCTGCCCCGTCGGCGCGCCCCACGCAGAATAACACAGTGCAGTGAGAACGTGAAAGCTTCGGCCTTGCGGGGCCGGGGCGCAGAACCGCCGCGGGGGTCCTTCCCGCGGCGGTTTTGCGTAGGGCGGCGCCAAACCCGGGCCTGCGCCCGCCGCTTCTTTATAGCGGTTTTTTGCCCAGCGCGCTCTGCAAAATGCGACAAATGGGCGGGGCAAAGCGACGATTGCCGGCCAGCCGGTAGAGATTCGCGGCTGGGCGTGGTATAATGTTTGGCGAAATCCACCATGTTTTGTGAAGGGAAAGATCCGTTGTTTCAAAAAACTTCCTTCCGCCTGCTGCTTTCGCTGTTGTTCGGCGCAGCAGCTTACGGCGCCAGCTGGCTGCCCTACGCCTCTTCGTTTGCTGCCCCCGCGCTCATGGTCGTTTCGGCGGCGTGCGGCGGTTTTCCCGGCGCGCTGCTCGCCGGTGGTGTGTTCGCCGCCCTGACCTTGGCGGTGGACGGCGCAGGGCTTTTGACGCTCGCCGTTTACGCTGTGGTCACCGCGCTGTGCGCGGCTGCGGCCTTCCGCTTTGCCAGGCGCTCGTTTCACGCGCTCGTGGGCAGCTGCGGCGCGGTGCTGGCCGGCATGTGGGCGCAGGTGCTCGCCGGGTTTTTGCTGTACGGCGCGGCCTCTGTTGAGGCGCTCTTTACGGTGGACGCACAGGCCATGCCGGTGCTGGAGGCCTATTATTCCCTGGCGGGGCTGAACGCCTCTTCTGCCGCTGCGGCCGCCGCCGAGGCCGCGGCCCTTTACGGCGAAATGGTGCCGGCGGTCTTTTTGGTCACGGCCATGGCGGCCGGGCTGGTGGGCTTTGCGCTGGGCGTGCCCTTCTTCAAAGGCAAAACGCAGTTCCAGGTGCCGCGCTTTTCCCGCTGGGCCATGCCCAAGGGGCACTTTTTGGGCGCGGTTTTGCTGGTGGTCGTGGCTTACGGCGGCCGGGCGCTCGGCCTTCCCGGGTTTTCTTCGGTGGCGCTGGCGGTCAATCTGTTTATTCTGTTCGCCTATTCGGTCCAGGGTTTGGCGGTGCTGTGGTTCTTGTTTTCCACCAGCCGCCTGCGCCTGCCGGCAAGGCTGATCTTTACGGTTGTGCTAGGCGTCGTCGTCAACACGAATCTGGTGCTCGTCTACTTGCTCGACGAGCTGCTGATGGTCAGAAAGCGCCTTCCGCCCGGCTCTGCGTCCAAGTAGGGGAAAGCGCTCTGCGAATTTATTGTTAGGAGGGACCCGACATGAAAGTGATACTGCTCCAGGATGTAAAGGGCACCGGCAAGTCCGGCGCTGTGGTGGAAGTGAGCGACGGTTTTGCCCGCAACTTCCTCATTCCCAAGAAGCTGGCCAAGGAAGCGACCGCCGGCGCCGTGCACGCCGCGCGGACGGCCGAGGCCGCCGAAAAGCACCGCCGCGCCGAGGCCGCCAAGGAAGCCAAGGCGCTGGCCGCGCAGATCGAGGGCAAACTGGTGACCGTGCGCGCCAAGTGCGGCGAGGGCGACCGGCTCTTTGGGGCGATCACCTCGAAGGAAGTGGCCGACGCCATGAGCGCGCAGTTCGGCACGGCGTTCGACAAAAAGAAGGTCGAGCTGCCGGGCGGCAACATCAAGGAGCTGGGCGAGTACGACGTGGTGGTGCGGGTCTACGCCGAGACCGCCGCAAAGATCAAGGTCAAGGTCGAAAGACTGTAACACAGAGAGAAAACGACCACTGAGGGCATGCTATGGACCTAACCCCGAATCCGGCGGAAGAAAAGCTGCTGGTACCCCCGCACAGCGCCGAGGCGGAGCGCGCTGTTTTGGGCGCGGCGCTCAAGTCGCCGAACGCTTTTGGCTCGGTGATGGAGCACCTGCGCGAGGAGGATTTTTACCTTCCGGCCAACCGCTGCATTTACGCCGCCATGCTCGACCTCCACTCCGCCGCCTCCCCCGTGGACGTGGTGACGGTGGTCTCCTACCTGGAAAGCAGGAACCGCCTGAAGGAAGCGGGCGGGGTGAGCTATGTGACCGACCTGCCGCGCGAGACCCCCACGGTCACCAACCTGCCGCACTACCTTGCGGCGGTGGAGGAGCAGTCGGTGCGGCGCAGGCTCATTGCCGCGGCAGAGGAGATCGCCGCGCAGTGCTACGACGGCAGCGTGCAGCTTTCGCTGCTGCTTTCGGGCGCAGAAAAGCGGGTATTCGATATTTCCATGAAGAACATGTCGGCCGGGCTGCGCCCCATTGCCGAGGACCTCGCCGAGGTGTACATGAACTTGGCGAACGTCACCGCCAAGGACGGCATTACCGGAACGCCTACGGGGTTCCCCGACCTCGACAACATGCTCGCCGGCCTGCAGCCTTCCGACCTGGTCATCGTGGCCGGCCGCCCGAGCATGGGCAAAACCTCTTTTGCCATGAACATGGCCACCAACGCCGCCCTGCGCGGCGCGACCATTGCCGTGTTCAGCCTGGAGATGAGCCGCGAACAGCTCATTGCCCGTATGTTGTGCAGCGAGGCGCGGGTGGATATGCAGGCCATGCGCGTGGGCGACCTTTCGGGCGACGACTGGTCGAGCCTGGCCGACGCCATGACTGCCCTGACCCCCACGCAGTTTTACATTGACGACACCGCCGGCATCACCGTGGCTGAGATGCGCACCAAGCTCCGGCGGCTCAAGCTGGAGACCGGCAAGCTCGACATGGTGGTTATCGACTACCTGCAGCTCATGAACTACACCGGCCGGGCAGAAAACCGCACGCAGATCGTGGCCGAGATCACCCGCGCGCTCAAAATGCTCGCCCGCGAGCTTGCGGTGCCCATCGTGCTGCTTTCCCAGCTTTCGCGCGCGCCGGAGCAGCGCCCCATTTCCGAGCGCCGCCCCCGCATGAGCGACCTGCGCGAATCCGGCGCCATCGAGCAGGACGCCGACGTCATCATCATGCTCTACCGTCCGGCGGTGTACGACCCGGAGGCCGGCAACGAGGCCTACGCCATCATCGCCAAGCACCGCAACGGCCCCACGGGCGATATTCAGCTGGTGTGGGACGGCGCGCACGCCAGCTTTATGAGCGTGGCTTATCGGGAAGAATAGCCGGGGCATTACGAGCTTGGCGTACGGAAGAACCGGAAGAAAACAAAGGCGGCAGCCTTTTACATACGGTACCTGAAAACACCGGCAACAATCACTGGCGAAACCGACACCTAGACCAAAGGAGGTACGGGCGGATATGACCGAATACACCGATATTGAAGTCATTGTGTTTGAAGACGAGGACGGCAACGAGACCGAGATGCAGATCGTGGATGAGTTTGACTGCGAGGGGCGGCATGTCATCGCCGTTTGCCCTGCGCCCGACGAGGCCGCAGAAGACGAAGACGAAGTCAGCTTCTTTTACGCTTCCGGCAAAGACGACGATCTGGAAATGACCCTGGTGGAAGACGAAAAAGAGCTGGAAAAGCTCGGCGACCTGCTGGAGGAACGGCTGCTCTCCAAGTGAGCCTTGCCAAATGCGCTGCGGTATTGTATAATGCAGCAACACGGCAGACGCCGACCCAAGCACTGTTTTGGAAGGAGAACCTCAACATGGCTGACAATTACGACGAAATGGTAGTGGACGTTGTGACCTTTGAAGACGACGAAGGCAACGAGTTCGACATGGAGATCGTGGACGAATTCGAGCACAACGGCAAGAAGTACGCTGTGCTGGCCGAGATCAACGAGGACGATGAGGCCGGCGAGGCCGAACCCGCGGAAGACGACGAAGATCAGGACGCGCTGTACATTTTCGAAGTGGTGGACGGCGAAGAGGGCGAAGAATTTGTCGCCATCGACGACGACGACCTGCTCGACGAGCTTTCCGCCGTGGTGGAAGACCTGCTCTTCAGCGACGACGAGGAATAACGAGACCAAACAAAAAGGCCCCTGCACAGAGCAGAGGCCCTTTTTGTTTTTGCGGGCTCATGGCAGCGCGGTCACGGTGATGAGGCCGCGCGCCTCGCGCCTGCGGGCGTATTCCGTGAGCGCGCGGGCGTTGCTCGCCGCGTGAACGGCGTAGGCGATGAGGTGGCTGGCGCCGTCGACGGCAGCGCGGTTGGCCCGCGCGATGGCCATGCGCCGGGGCACGCGCTCCATGCCCGGCGGGTAGTAAGCGCCGTCGAAGCCGGCGGGCAGGCTTACGGGCTGCTCTGCGGGGTGGTAGGGCAGAAGCAAAAAGAGCGCCAGGCCGGGATGGGCCTTTTTTGCCGCCAGCACGGCGCGGGCCGAAAGGCGGTCGAACGCGCCGTAATGCCCCACCAGAAACTGCCGCACCCCATAAAGGCCAATGTGGCGCTCAACTTCCTGCAAAAGCGCGGGGTAAAGGCTGGCGGGCGCGTCCCTGTGGCCAATAAAAAAACAGATTTTTTCGCTCATGGCTGTTTTCACTCTTGTCTGCTAAGGGTAACTCTTTTGGGTTATGTTAACTCAAAAGGGTTAATCTTTTCAAGAGCAAATGGGTATCCTTTTTTTAGAACGAGGTGATGCCCATGAACATTGGTGAAGCGGTCAAGGAGCGCATATTGGAACTGTGCCGGGAACAGGATATTACCATCAACAAGCTGTGCAGCATCAGCGGTGTGACACAGTCCACGGTCAACAACATCGTCAGCGGCCGAAACAACAGCGCGACCATCTCCACCATCAAAAAACTCTGCGACGGACTGGGGATCAGCATTGAGGAGTTTTTCCATTCCGAGCTGTTTCGGGACCTGGAGCAGGAAGTGAAATAATAAAAGAATAAAAAACAAGGGCGCTGCAGAACTTTCGCTTCTGCAGCGCCCTTGTTCGTACCCAAGGGGGAAGAACGGTCAGTCGAAGGTGACGGCGCCCGAACCGTGGATGTCGATGGGCTCGCCCAAGTAGGTGGGGGCAGGGCGGAAGATCATGTAAAACAGGTCCTTCACGCGCGCGCCCAGTTCGCGGATTTCGTTGTAATAGTGGTTTTTGTAGGGCCGCAGGTCGCTCGGCACGCCGTAGGCTTCAATGCCCTGGGCGCGCAGCAGCGTGACGGCGCGGGTGAGGTGGAAACTTTGGGTGACCACCACGCAGCGCTTTACGCCAAAAACCTTGGCGGCGCGCACGGCGCTTTCGTAGGTGGAAAAGCCCGCGTGGTCCAGAAAAATATCATCGTCCGGCACGCCGGCGTTTTGCGCGTAAGCCTTCATGGAACCCACTTCGTCGTACCGCCTCTGGCCGTGGTCGCCCGAGAGCAGCAGCTTTTTTCCCGCGCCGGACTGGTACAGCTGCACCCCCACCGCCATGCGGTCTTCCAGCACGGCAGAGAGCGAGCCGTCCTCGTACACCCGCGCGCCCAGCACCAGCACACAGTCGGCGTCGAGCGCTGCGGCCTGCCCGGCCGTGAGGATAAAGCGGCTGGCATAGCCGATCATAAAGGTGTTGACCAGGCACACAAACAGCGCGAACAGCCCGCAGGCCACCACGAACCAAAGGAAGATCTTTTTTGCCATGTTACACCACACCCCGCACGAAGGAGAGCAGGAAGTTGGAGTTGTAGAAGAAGGGGCCCAGGAAGGAATCGTCGATATAGGCCCGGATCGAGGGGAAGGCCGGCTCGATGAGCACGATGAAGGTGGGCAGCACCATGAACACCACAAACAGGGCAAAGAAGCCGCGCACCAGGCCAAAGCCCGCGCCCAGGGGCGCGTCAAAATGCTGCAGCATGGGCAGCTTTATGGTGTAATCCACCCCGTGCACCACAAAGGCCAGAACGATGCGCACCAGGAGGAAGACGATCAAAAAGGCCAGCACGTTGACCGTGAAGTTGACGATGGTTTGGTTGAAGTAGTCGCCCACGGTGGTGATGTCGTCTTCGGCGAACACCTCGCCCGCCATGTTCTGCGCCACGAGCGTGTCCAGGGGCGAAGGGAGGTTGGCGTCTTCTAAAATTTCCGAAAGGGTGTCGCTCGAAAGCTGGTTCACCGGCAGGCGGCGCATCTCCACATCCTCCACGAGCTCGGCGCCTTCGGTGTAGTAGAGCATGGCGTCTGCAAGCCCTTCGTTGGAGAGGATGGCGTTGGAGACCGCGGGGGAAAGCAGCACCGCAAACAGCCACGCCAGAAAGAAGCAGGCGAGGTTGAGGGTGGAAACGAAAAAGCCGTTGTGCCATCCGATGAGCACGAACAGCACGAACACGCAAATGATCCCCACATCGATCAGGTTCATGACAAACTCCTCTCTCTACTCTGGCGGGGCGCTAGGGGATGAGGTACAGGCTTTCGCCGGAGGCGAGCAAAATGTAGCCGCTTTCCTTGCGCGCCGCATCGGCCGTGAATTCCAGCGGGCGCACGGATTGCAGGTCCCCCGAGGCGCTGTAGTACGAGATGCGGTCGGCCTGCGCCACAAGGATGCGGCTGCCCGAGAAAAAGGCGCCCAGGGTGCCCGCCGGCAGGCGGAAGGTGCTTTCGCTGCCGGTGGAAAGGTTTAAGACCTTGGCCGCGGTGGAGGCGGAGGAAGAGGATTCCTGCCGCAGGCTCAACAAAAACTGGGCCGAAGAGCCGCTCAGGCTGCAGTCGAGCACCTTCCAGCCGTAAATGAGGGTGGAGGAGGATTCCTGCCCGGCGGCAGTGTAAACGATGAGGTGGTTGGTGCCGGCGGCGTAGATGGAGCTGCCGCCAAAGTACACCCGCTCAATGATCTGGCCCTCTTTGGTCATGGCGCCGGTATCGGCGTGGGTGGCGACGTTGTAGGTGCTGATGGTGCACACCGGCAGCGAAGAGTCGGTGTTGATCATCAGCGTCCACAGCGTGTCGGCCGAGCCGTAAAAGCCGAAGTTGAGGAGCGGGTTGTTCAGGCTCAAGCGGTCGAGCCGGTTGCCCGCAAGGTCGTAAAGATAAATGTAGGTGCTGCCGTCGCTTTCGGACTTATACACCCCAAAGGTAGAGGCCCCACACTGCACGTTCAGCACCGTGCCGGAAAACTCCAGGCTGGGGAAGAGGGCGTTGCCGTCGGTGTCGATGGCCTGCACGATGCTGTCGGTGTAAATGACGCCGTAGGTGGGGCCGGTAGCGAGCGAACAGCCAGCGTTAGAGAGGGGGATCTCCCACCGCTCTTCGCCGCGGGTGGAACAGAGCAGCAGCGTTTCCCCCGTGATGGCCATGATGCCCCGGTCGGTAAAGCCGTATTCGCTCGAAGAGGAAAAGGGGAGCAGCACGGCCTCGGTGGCGGGGCTGCCCGAAAGCATGGTGAACCCCAGCACCACGGCGGCTGCCGCCAGCGCCACCAGGCAGAACAGCGCAATGATGCCCCGGCGGCTCAAACGCCGGCTGGGGCGGCGAACTTCGCGGCCTTCCTGCATGCCGTTCACTCCCATTCCAGCGCGCCGTGCTCTTCGAGATAGGCGTCCCACACATCGGTAAAGGCGTCGGCAGCGGCTTCGGCGTCCAGCGCGGGGAAGGTGCGCTTCAGGCCCTTCACCAGAAAATCGAACCCGGCGTCTTCGTCGTAAGGCTCGCCGCGGTCCACGCCGGTGTCTTCCATAAAGCGCAGGTCGAGCTGCACCAGCGCCAGCACGGCTTGCTCGCGCTCCCCGCTTGCCAAAGAAGCAAAGGCGGGGTGCTTTGCAAGCTTTTTCGAAAGCGCCTGCGCGGCGTCGGTAAGGTCAAAGGTAAACAGCATGGGGCATTCTCCTTTAAGGGCGTAAGGCCGGTTCTGTTTTTTGTTTTTTCAAGCGGCGCTTCCACAACACAATAAGTAAGCGGGCGCACCGGCAATAGCATTATCATAACACACAATGCCCTGCCGGTAAAACCCATCCAATTATAGACAAGCTGTGAACACTTTCTGACAGCTCGCTTTTCACGCTTTGAAATTTTGGGCAATGATGATATACTAACACGGTACCAACTTGCGCAGTTTGCCCTGATGGGAGGAACCCGATTGAAGAAAAACCGCTTGACCATGCTGTTTTTGGGCATTGTGACCCTTGCTGTGGTCATTGTTTATTTGGCCGGGGGGCTGGGTGCGGCCTCGGAAGGCAGCCACCAGTCCACGCTTTCGGGCCGCGTGGTCATCAACGAGATCATGGCCTCGAACTCCGGCGCTGTTCCCGCCGCCGACGGCGGCTTTTACGACTGGATCGAGCTTTACAACACCACCGGGGAAGACATCGACATTTCTTCGTGGGGGCTTTCAGACGATGCGACCGTAGCCGCCAAGTGGGTGTTTGCCAGCGGCACGGTCATTCCCGCCCACGGTTATTTGGTGGTGTGGTGTTCGGATCTGGATCAGACCGACCCTGCCGGCGAGCTGCACACCTCGTTTAAGCTCAAGGCCGGGCAGGACACTGTGGTGCTGAGCGACAACGGCGGCTCTATGGCCGACGCCGTGGCGGTGGCAACGGTTTCGGACGGCTGCACCATGGCCCGCAACGAACAGACCGGCGAGTGGGAAGAAAGCAGCAGCCCCACCCCCGGCTACTCGAACGACGAGGCCGGCCGCGCGGCTTACGAAGCTTCGATGGACGCTTCGAGCATCGGCCTGTGGATCACCGAGGTGCAGTCCTCGAACCAGACCACCCTGCGCGCCGCCACCGGCGAGTACCCCGACTGGATCGAGGTCTACAACCCCACGCAGGCGGCGGTCGACCTTTCGGGCTTTGGGCTGTCTGACGACGCGCAGAAGCCCTTAAAGTGGACCTTCCCCCAGGGCACGGTGCTGGAACCGGGCGAATATTTGGTGGTGTACTGCGACGGCGTTTCCGACCTGACGGGGCAATACGAGGGCGAGCTGCACGCCGCCTTTGGCCTGTCGTCAAGCGGCGAGAGCGCCGTGCTCTCGAACGCCTCGGGCAGGGTGATCGATTCGGTGGACTTCGGCGCCATTCCGGGCGATTCTTCCTACGCCAGAGGGGCGGACGGGACGTGGTCGGTCACGGCCAAGCCGACCCCGGGTTACGAAAATACCGACGAAGGCTTTATCGCCTTTTCGGAAGAGGCCGCCGCCCTGTTGGGCAGCGGTCTCATCATTTCCGAGGCCATGCCCTCCAACACCGCCTACGCCCAGGCCGAAGACGGCGAGTATTACGACTGGATCGAGCTGTACAACAACACGGCAGAGACCATAGACCTTGCGGGCTACGGGCTTTCGGACAACCCCGGCAACCCCTTAAAGTGGGTGTTCCCCGAAGGCACCTCCATCGCCCCCGGCGAGTATTTGGTGGTGCAGGCCAGCGGATTGAACGAAAACGACGGCAAATACATCCACACCTCCTTTAAGCTCGACGGCGTAAGCGGCGAGGTGGTGGCGCTTTCTTCGCCCCAGGGCGAAATTTTGGACAAGCTCAACGTCGGCGCGGTGCGCGGCACCGAAAGCGCCGGCAAGGAGACCGACGGCACGCCCTGCTATTACGCCGAACCCACCCCGGGCGAAGCGAACGGCACGGGCTACATTGGCTATGCCGAAAGCCCGGCGTTTGAGACCGGCGCGGGCTTTTACTACGGCGCGCAGACCGTGACGGTGGCGGTGCCCGCGGGGTGCACGGTGTACTACACGACCGACGGTTCGGTGCCGGACGAGAGCGACCAGCCCTACACCGGCTCCCTTACGGTGGACGAGACCACTACGGTGCGGGTGCGGGCCTACCGCGAAGGGTATTTGCCCAGCCACACCGTAACGGCCAGCTATTTGATCGATTCGCCGCACAGCAGCGCGCTTTCGGTGGTGTTTTTGACCTGCGAGCCGGACGATCTGTTCGACGAGGAGACCGGCATTTACGTGGAAGGCCCCAACCCCGGCAGCCCGCCTTCCTACCGCACGGCCAACTACAACCAGGAATGGGAGCGCGCCGCCAACATCGAAATTTTTGACGGCGAGGGCAACGCCCAGGTGAACATGGAGCTTGCGGTGCGCATGTTCGGCGCGTTTTCGCGCATGAGGGAGCAAAAGGGCTTTGCGCTCATCGCCCGCGAAGAGTACGGCGCAGACGCCATTAATTACCCCATTTTTGAAAACCGCGAGGCCGATTCCTACCACTCCATCGTGCTGCGCGCCGGCGGGCAGGATTCCACGGTGACGAAGATCAAGGACATTGTGGCCACCGGGCTGGTGGACGGCACCACCACGCTGGAGGTGCAGGCTTACCGGCAGGCCGTGCTGTACGTAAACGGCGAGTACTTCGGGGTGTACAACATCCGCGAGAAGGTGAACAAGTACTTCATTGGCGCGCACTACCCCGACTACGACATTGAGAACCTCGACCTGCTGGTAGGGAACGGCTCGGCGCAGTTGGGCGACAACAAGGCCGGGCGCGAAGTGATCGACTGGTGCGGGGAGAGCGATTTGTCCG
>CALWSW010000034.1 GCA_944384305.1 uncultured Christensenellaceae bacterium | reverse complement strand
GCGTCTTTTAGGCGCTGGCCTGTGTTGCGGTCTTATAGACCGCTCGTCATGCCACCCCTCTTAGGGGTGGTCATGACAATGCAGCGTTAAAAAGCGCAGGAAGCACCCTTTTTGAAGTTTTGTATTTATAAACTCCGTGTTTTTAATTTTGTCAAGCGTTTTTTCAGAATTTTTGAATTTCGATTTATTATTACTAAACAGAGGATTTAGTATCCATCGTTTTCCAGCCCAACGAAAGGGAAGAAGGCACGGCGCTGTTTTTAAAGCCAAGGGGCGAAAAGCGGCCAAATAAGCCGGAATTATGCAGGATTTGGCGGCCGGGCAAAAAAATGGCGCAAATCCTGTAGAAAAGTGTTGACAAAGCGACTGTCGTGTGTCAGAATTATCCCTGTTGTTTGGTTTAGAAATTCTAAACTCAAACTTTAGCAACACTTTTATTCCGGAGAGGGGGAAGCGGGCTTTTGAGCATCAATGAAAGCATCAGCATCGGGGAAAAGATCAAGCAGCTCCGCATCAAGCTGGGCCTGACCCAGGAAGAGCTTGCTGCGCGCACAGAGCTCTCCAAGGGCTTTATTTCTCAGCTGGAACGGGACCTCACCTCTCCCTCGATCGCCACGCTGATGGACATTTTAGAAGCGCTTGGCACCAACATCCGGGACTTTTTTAACGAAAGCATTCAGGAAAACATCGTTTTCCCCGCGGAAGACATTTTTGTGCAGCAGGGCGATACGGGCTTTGAGATCCGCTGGCTGGTCACCACGGCGCAAAAAAATGCCATGGAGCCCATTCTTCTCACGCTGGAACCTGGCGGAAAAAGCCCGGTGCAAAACCCGCACGAAGGCGAAGAGTTTGGCTATGTGCTCAGCGGCACGCTCACCTTGTGCCTGGGCGAAGAGCGGCACAAAGTAAAAAAAGGCGATTCCTTTTATTTTCGCCCCTCTGGCCAGCACTGGCTGGAAAACAACGGCAAGATTACCGTGCGGGTCCTGTGGATCTCCACGCCGCCTTCCTTTTAAATTCATCAGCAACGCGTCAGCGGTTGGAGGAAATCAATGTCCAAACATCTGATCGATCTCATCGGCGTCACCAAGGACTTCGACGGTGAACTCGCCCTCAACAACATCGACCTTTACATTCGCAACGGCGAGTTTTTGACCCTGCTCGGGCCTTCGGGCTGCGGAAAGACCACCATGCTGCGCATCATTGCCGGATTTGAGACCGCGACTGCCGGCAAAGTGCTCATCGACGGCGTGGACGTTTCCAGCGTTCCGGCCTACAAGCGCAAGGTCAACACGGTGTTTCAAAAATATGCGCTCTTTCCCCACCTGAACGTGTACGACAACATCGCCTTCGGCCTCAAGATCAAAAAAGCCGACAAAGCCAAGATCGACCGCAAGGTCAACGAAATGCTCGAAATGGTCGAGCTGCAGGGCCTTGGCAAGCGCTCCATCGATGAGCTTTCGGGCGGGCAGCAGCAGCGTGTGGCCATCGCCCGCGCACTCGCCAACGAGCCGGAGTGCCTGCTGCTCGATGAGCCCCTGGGCGCCTTGGATCTTAAACTCCGTAAGGAGATGCAGATTGAACTGAAGCGGATGCAGCAACAGCTCGGCATCACCTTCATTTACGTCACGCACGACCAGGAGGAAGCCCTGACCATGAGCGATACCATCGTCGTCATGCGCAAGGGAGTCATCCAGCAGATCGGCACCCCCATCGATATTTACAACGAACCGCAAAACGCCTTTGTGGCGGACTTTATCGGCGAGAGCAACATTTTGTCCGGTGTCATGACCGAAGACTACTTCGTGGAATTTCTGGGCAAGGGCTTCAACTGCGTCGACAAGGGCTTTGAAAGGAACGAACCGGTCGACGTCGTTATCCGCCCGGAGGATATCAAGCTCATCTCGCCCGAAGAGGGCACGCTTTCGGGCATCGTCAAAAGCACGGTCTTTATGGGTGTGCATTACGAGATGCAGATCGAGGCAGCGGGCTTCACCTTCCTGGTGCACTCCACCAGCATGGAAGACGAGGGCGCGCACGTGGGCCTTTCCTTCTTCCCGGACGACATCCACATCATGAGAAAGGACAAAGCGGCGGAATGAAGCGCAAGTATTTTGCAACACCGTATTTGGCGTGGATGATCGTGCTGATCGTTGCGCCCATGATCATCATCGCCTATTACGCCTTTACCGGGCAGGCGGACGGCGCCTTTACGCTCGACAACATCAAAGCAGCGCTCGACCCCATTTACATGAGCGTTCTGTGGCGCTCCATCAGCCTTGCGGTCATCTCCACGGTCATCTGCCTGGTGCTGGGCTACCCCATTGCCTACATTCTTTCCAGAATGAAGCCCTCTACGGCAGCGATTCTCTCCATGCTCTTCATCCTGCCCATGTGGATGAACTTTTTGCTCCGAACTTATGCGTGGATGACCCTTTTGGACACCAACGGCCTCATCAACCGGCTGTTGGGGCTTGTGGGCATTGGGCCCTTGCGGCTGATGAACACGCAGGGCGCAGTAGTGGTGGGCATGGTGTATAACTACCTGCCCTTTATGATCCTGCCCATTTACAACATTTTGCAGAAGATGCCCAAGGCCAACATCGAAGCGGCGCAGGACCTCGGCGCAAACTCCAAGCAGGTGTTTACTCGCGTGGTGCTGCCCCTAAGCCGGCCGGGCGTTATCTCGGGCATCATCATGGTGTTCGTGCCCTGCATCACCACCTTTGCCATCTCCCGCCTGCTGGGCGGCTCGCAGTTCATGCTTTACGGCGACCTCATCGAGACACAGTTTTTGTCGGTGGGGCAGGCCTATGGCGGCTGGAACGTCGGCGCGGCGCTTTCCTGCATCATGATGGTGCTGGTGTTCATTTGCCTGGGCATTACCAACCACTTCGATAAAGACAGCAGCGGGGGGACCCTGATATGAAACGAGAACATCGCTTTTTAAAGGGGCTGTTCATCGGCATTATGCTGGTGTTTCTTTACGCGCCCATCATCGTCATGATCGTTTACTCCTTCAACGCCTCGCGCACGATGGGCAACTGGGGTGGCTTTTCCACCGAATGGTACGGGGCCCTCTTCCGCGACCGCGATATTTTGGCGGCGCTCGAAGTCACGCTTTCTGTTGCGGTCATTTCCTCCATTGTGGCCACGCTTTTGGGCACCACGGCCGCCATCGGCATCCACTCCATGAAGCGCCGCACCCGCAACGTCATTCTCACTACCACCAACCTGCCGGTCGTCAACCCCGACCTGGTCACCGGTATTTCGCTGATGTTCGCCTTCTCCATCCTCATGGTGCCGCAGGGGTATACGCGGCTGCTGCTGGCGCACATCACTTTCAACATTCCTTACGTCATCCTCTCGGTCATGCCTAAGCTGCGGCAAACCAGCGACTCATTGTACGAAGCCGCGCTCGATCTGGGCGCAAAGCCCTCTTACGCGCTGCGCAAGGTCGTGCTGCCGCAGATCGCTCCGGGCATCGTTTCGGGCATGATCTTGGCGTTCACCCTGTCGGTCGATGACTTTGTCATCAGCTTTTTCTGCCAGCAGGGGGCGCAGAATCTTTCTACCTATATCTATTCTCTGGCGCGCCGGGGCATCAACCCCAAGATCAACGCGCTTTCGGCCATCATGTTCGTAGTTGTGCTGGCGCTTTTGCTGCTCGTCAATGTCATCAGCAGCCAAAACACCGAAGAAGCCAAGGCAAAACGGCGGGAAAAGAAGCGTCGCCGCATGGCTGCGGCAGAGGCCTAAACAAAGAGAATGAAGCCAGAAACCCAAATTCACTACCATCAGGAGGGAACAAGTCCAATGAAGCGTATCGTGTCCTTTGTTCTTCTCGCCGCTATGATCTGCCTGGCAATGGCAGGCTGCAGCGGCGGCAACTCCGAAGCCACCATGCAG
Organism: uncultured Christensenellaceae bacterium; assembly: GCA_944384305.1. Lineage (GTDB taxonomy): Bacteria > Bacillota > Clostridia > Christensenellales > CALWSW01 > CALWSW01. Next base: position 13,311 of record CALWSW010000034.1, on the reverse strand, counting down.
CTCTATGTGCTCAACTGGGGGGATTACATCGACGAAGAAGTGCTCGAAAACTTCCGCACCGAGCACCCCGAGATCGACCTGCACTACACCACCATGACCAGCAACGAAGAAATGCTCATCCAGCTGCAGAGCGAGGATTGTATTTACGACGTTTGCTTCCCCTCGGATTACACCATCAGCAAGCTCATAAACCTCGACCTGCTCGCCGAGATCGATACTTCGAAGCTCTCGAACTACGAAAACATCGACGAGCGCTTCCTCAACCAGCCCTTTGACCCCGACAACACCTATTCCGTTCCCTACGCCTGGGGCACGGTGGGCATTTTGTACAACACCACCATGGTGGATGAGCCCGTGACCAGCTGGGACATTCTGTGGGACGAAAAATACGCGGGCCAGATCTACATGTACGACTCGGTGCGCGATTCCATGATGGTCGCTCTGGAGCTTCTGGGTTACTCCATGAACACCACCGACCCCGATGAGATCGCAGAAGCCGAAGCCCTTTTGGTAGAGCAGAAGCCTCTGGTGCAGGCCTACGGCACCGACGATCTGCGCGACCGCATGATCGCGGGCAGCGGCGCAATGGCCGTTACCTACTCAGGCGACGCCATTTACGCCATTATGGAGAACCCCGACCTCGCCTATGCCGTTCCCGAAGAGGGCAGCAACATCTGGTTCGACAACGTCATCATCACCAAGTCCAGCCAGAACGTGGAAGCGGCCTACATCTTCCTCGATTACCTGCTCGACGCTGAAGTTGCCGCCGCCAACGCCAACTACCTTTGCTACTCCACGCCGAACGCTGCTGCTGAGGAGTTCATCGACCCTGAGCTGCTCGCCAGCGATGTTTTCAACGTTCCGCAGGACGTCATCGACCGCTGTGAAGGCTTCATCGACCTCGAAGAAGACGAGCAGCTCTACCACAGCGCCTGGACCCGCATCAAGGCCCAGTAAACAGAGTTCGCAGAGGCCGTCCGAGCATTTGTGCCGGACGGCCTTTCTCTCGCGCGCCGCGCTCCGCTCCCTACCAGGAGGCAATAATAAAATAATGGAAACAGAGTTTTCTTTGGAAGAACTGGCTTTTTTTGAGGGTTTTCCGCTGGAATTTGCCGTGTATCGCAAATTAAAGGAAGCAATTTTTCGGGAACTACCGCAAAGCAGCTGCCGTGTGCAAAAAACCCAGATCTCCTTTGACAATCGCCGTCTTTACGCCTGTGTATCTTTGCCACTGCGCAGAAAGAGGGGGTGGCCGGAACACTTCCTGATGCTGACACTGGGCCTGCCCAGCAAAAAGGACTCGCCCCGCGTTGCCGTGGCCACAGAGCCCTATCCCAACCGCTGGACCCATCACATTCTGCTAGAACGGGAAGAACAGATCGACAGCGAGCTGCTTTGCTGGCTGCGCGAAGCTTACGAGTTTTCGCTGAGCAAGCGCTGACCGGGCGTTTGGGCCGTAAACCCCTGCTTGGCTTGCAAAATACCCTGGGTTGGGGTATGATGAAACGTAGATATCTCGTCATCTGTGCGGCTCTTGCCGCGCGTCAGGAGGAACGAATTGCCTTCCGGAAGTCTGTTTGATACCGGCTTGTTCTTCAACAGCGAACACGCCGGCAAATACGTAGAAGTGGGCAACGGCCGCTTGCATTATTTGGAAAAAGGGGAAGGGGAGCCCCTTGTGCTGCTGCACGGGTTGGGGCAGTCCCTTTATACCTGGAACCGCGTGTTCGAAGGGTTTGCGGCCCAGTATCGCACCATTGCCCTCGACCTGCCCGCTTTGGGCTACTCCACGTGGGAGGGCGGCCTTTCGGTGGGGGAGATCATTGAAGTGCTTCGCGCTTTTTTGGAAGCCCTGGGGATCGAAAGCGCGCACTTTGCCGGCTTTGCGGCCGGTGCGGTGTACGCCCTGGCTTTTGCCGAGGAATTCCCCGGGAAAAGCCGCCGCATCATTGCCATTACGCCGGGGGGCATTACCTCGGGCATGCCGCGCGCTGTCAAGTCCTTTGCCAGCCAGCTGACCGGCTGGTTCACCGCGGCAAAGCTTTCGCCTAAGACGGTAGAGCAAGTGCTGCTCGACGCGTATTTCGACAAGACGCTCGTCACCCGCCGGGTGGTAGAGGAATATTACCGCCCACTTTCTTCCCGCGAGGCCGTAACCGCTTTAAAGGATGCCGTGCTCGCGTTTGAAGACGGCCCCACCATCGACGCTCTTCCCAAGGTGGAAAGCGAAGTGCTTTTGGTTTGGGGCAGCGACGACCGCTGGCACGACCGCGCCATGGCTGAGGACTACGCCGAACTGCCCCAGGTCAAGCGCTGCTTTTTGAGAAATTGCGGGCACATCGTTCCAGAAGAAAAACCAGAACGCTTTTTGGAGTTCTCGCTCCGCTTTTTGCAAAACGGCTTGGGGGAATTCTGACCCAAGGAGTAATTCATGAACAACACGGCAGAACAGGCGGGGCAGGCCCTGGTCGACCCGGGTTTTTTTCAAAGGCTGACCGCTTACATCGGCGATGCACTGCAGTCCCTTTGGGAGAACCTGCCGGCCATTTTGGTCAACATCGCCCTTTGCATCGGCATTTGGTTTTTGGCCAAATTCATCATCCGGCTGATCTCTAAAAGAACGGGCGTCTACTTTAAAAACGAGTATCGCTCCGGCAAGTACACCCAGGAGCAGATCAACCGCAAGCGTTCGGTAGCAACGCTGGTGCGCTCCATCGCGCGCTACGGTATTTACGCCATCGCCATTCTTACCATTTTGTCGATCATCGGCCTGGGCGATGCCACGGCAGTCATCGCCGGCGCGGGCATCGGTTCTATCGCCATCGGCTTCGGCGCGCAGAACCTGGTCAAGGACGTTATTTCCGGCCTGTTCATGCTGTTTGAAAACCAGTATTCGGTGGGAGATTACGTAGAGATCGACTCCTCGGCCGAGAAGGTCAAGGGCACGGTCGAGGCCATTGCCATGCGCGTCACCTACGTGCGAAACGAGCTCGGGCAGCAGATTGTCATTCCCAACGGCTCCATTTTGCAAGTGGTCAACTGTTCCCGCGGAGGGTGGCTGGCCGTAGTAGACGTGCCCGTTGCTTACGAAGAGAGCATTGCCGAAGTCAGCGCCGTCATTCTGGCCGTCGCCAAAGAGGCCGCAGCCGAGCGGCCGGAGCTGGTCTCGGGTGAACCGGCCATTTCCGGCGTCACCGAGTTTGGCGACAGCGCCATTACCATCCGCGTCATCTGCCGGGCGGTGGCCACAAAGCAGAAGATTTTTGAGCGCCTGCTGCGCCAGCGCATCAAAGAAAGGTTCGATGAGCTCGGCATTGAGATCCCTTACTCCAAGGTGGTCGTGCACAGCCCGGGCTGTGCGCAGCCCGCTGGCAAACATGAAAAGATCCAGGAGTATTTAAAAAAGGAGCACATAGATAAGGTCGAACTATCGACAGAGATCGACGAGGTGAACGAAGAAGATGCTGACTGATTTCGGTTTGGGCGACATCGTCAAAATGCGAAAACCTCACCCCTGCGGCAGCAGCGAATGGGAGGTTATTCGCGTGGGGGCCGACATCAAGATCAAGTGCCAGGGCTGCGGCAGGATTGTTATGCTCGATCGCGAGGTCTTTCAAAAACGCGCGTTAAAGGTTTTGCGCCCTGCCCAGGCGCCGGAAAGCTAAAGAGGCGATACACAAAAGATGCAACAGGAAATTTTAAATGTTACCCTGGACCCAAAGCTCAAAAAACAGCTGAAAAAACAAATAGAGCGCCGCCACGACAAAGAGCCGGCATTCCGCCGCAAATACAATTTGGAAACGCTGGCCGTTTTGCTGTTTGCGCTGCTGGCCGCCCTGTTTTTGCGCGGATTCGTCTTTCAAAACACCCAGGTGCAGGGCGAATCCATGATGCCCAATTTCGTCAACGGCGAGCAGGTGTTCGTTGAAAAACTGAGCTACCTGTTTTCGGAACCCGAGCGGGGCGACGTTATCATCTGCCGCTATGGCGACACCAGTTCCCCCGTCATCAAGCGTGTCATCGCTCTTCCAGGAGAGACCATCCGCATCACCGGCGGCAAGGTATTCATCAATGACCAAGAGCTCGATGAGTCGCACTATTGGTCTGGCACGATGTTTTCGGACATGTCGTCTGTCACGGTGCCGGAGGGCCACGTCTTTGTGATGGGCGACAACCGCAATGCCAGTTTGGACAGCCGGCAGGAAGGCCCTGTGCCATATTACCGCATCATCGGCAAGGCGCACTTCATCATCTACCCGTTCGACAGCTTCGGCAGCACGCAGGGGTTCTAGCACCGGCAAAACAAAGCGATCACCGAAAAAAGAAGGGAGGATGGCCATGGGGCTGTGGGCGTTTATGTTCGTGGTGGCCCTGTTGCTTCCCATTTTGCTTCTTTGTATGGGGGCGGCCTTTAAAAAGGGCGGGCCCAAGGAGATCAACGGCGTTGTGGGGTACCGCACACATCGCTCCATGCAGAGCGTAGAGGCCTGGCGGTTTGCCCACCAATACAGCGGCGCGCTCTTTCAAAAGATCGGCTTGGTCTCTTTGCCCCTTTCTGCGGCAGCCATGCTGGCGCTGTTGTTCTTTGAAAACGGGCTTGAAAACGGCTTGGTCTGCCTCGTTGCCCTTGTGCTGCTCGTGCTGCAGGTGATCGCCCTTTTGGCGCCCATCTACTTTACCGAGCGCGAGCTCAAAAAGCGTTTTCCGCTTTGATCGCCCTTATTACCTGTGGCTTATCAAGAGGGTAGGGGAGAGATACGCCTCAGCACAACAAAAAGAAACAAGATACAAAACAGGCCCTGCAGGAAGCTTCCTGCAGGGCCTGTTGTAACGGGAGAGTACCCGTCCTATAAACCGTTGGTCTTTCTCAGCCGACTTCAGCCAGGCGCTGTGCCAGCGCCACCAGGAAGTCAACACTGTCTTCGACCTGGTCGAAGTTCATGGTCTCCGAGGTCATGTGGCCGTTGCTGCCGCCGCTGACGCCGGTAGCAAGAATGTACATATCCTCGTTCTTCACAGCGAACTCGCCGCATTCCACACCAGCGTGGATCGCGTGAAGGGTGAACTCACCGCCCGTCAGTTCCTCGAACAGCTCAACTGCGATGTCGCCCAGCTTGTTGTCTGCCTTGAGCGGCCAGGTCGCCATCTCGACCGGGATGTCAAGATCGAAACCGGAAAGCTCAGCCAGCGCGGTGTTGATGAGGGTGATCTGTTCGGACTGGTAGGTCGAAGAGCTGCGCATGAAGCAGGTGAAGCCGATGGTATCTTCCGTGAAGGTCAGCAGGCCAAGGTTCGAAGAAGCTTCGGTGCCTTCGGTGGTGGCCAGCAGGGTGTGGATGTTGTTCGGCACCACGCTCATCAGCTGCACCAGCGCAACGGAGAGATCAGCGTCCAGCACTTCGTCCACGGGCTCAGCGTCTTCGTTCACGCCGTAGGTGAAGGTGTAAGCCGTCTCGATCGCTTCGTAGGATTCCTTGAACAGCTTGGCAAATTCATCCAGCTTCGCGTTGATGGCTTCCACATCGTCTTCTGCGACCGAAATAACGGCTTTGCTGCCGGTGGGGATGGCGTTGGTGGCGCTGCCGCCCTCAAAGCTCACCAGGTTGAAAGCAATGCCTGCCTGGTCCAGCTCGACCAGCGCGTTCGCCATAGCCACCAGGCCGTTGGCCTTACCGCCGCCAACGCCGGCAGAGTGGCCGCCGGTCAGGCCGGCAAACTCCAGCTCATAAATCACGGTGTCTTTGGGGTTCTCTACCCATTCGGCATCGCGGGTAAACTCAAAGTACTTGCCGCCAGCGCAGGAAATGGTCGCGCTGCCGTAACCGCCGTCGACGTTAATGAGGTAGCTCACGCCCTCGACGTACTTGGGATCCATGGCGTTTGCGCCCAGCAGGCCGATCTCTTCGTCGACCGTGAACAGGAAGCGAAGGGGGCCGTGCTCAAAGGTATCGGCGTAATCCATATAGGTGAGCATAAACGCCAGGCCGGAACCATTGTCGGCGCCAAGGGAAGTACCGTCCGCCTTGACGGAGTTCTCAGTCCAAATCAAATCGAGCGGGTCGTTGGCCCAGTCGTGTTCCACGCCTTCATCCACCGCAGGGACCATGTCGATGTGGCCCTGGAAGGCCACCACAGGCGCATCTTCATAGCCTTCGGAAGCCGGCAGATACATAATGACGTTGCCGATCTCTTCCACATCGTACTCAATGCCGCGCGCATCGGCCCAAACAGTCAGGTACTCGGTCATCTTGTCGGTGTCACCGCTCTGGCGGGGAACCTGCGTGAAGTTTGCAAACTCCTGGATGTAGTTCATCACGACTTCGCTGTCGTAAGAGATCACATCGGTCGGAACTTCGACCATGTCGTAACCTTCCAGGGGCAACACACGGTCGCTGACGCTCTCCGCAGCGTAGGCGCCAATCGCGCCGAACAAAAGTCCGCACACAAGCAACGCAGCAAGCAGCAACGAAACAGTTTTCTTCATTGTGGTGTTTTCCTCCTTGTTAAATGAATGAGTTTGAAATGAGCAATTCACTCTGTCACTTTAATGTAACAAAGTATAGCGTCAGATGTTTTTGCTGTCAATACGGAATTTTCTTCAACAAGTGTGCGTAAATTTCATTTTAAACTGTGGCCGATGGAAAATTTTTCTGGGAAATGTTAAGAATCATAGGTCAAATCTGTACTGAAATGAAGAAGTTAATATTATCTACCCGAAAAAAACGGGAGAATTCACAAAAAGCAATTAAGGGCATAAAAACGCTCAAAATTTGGGAAGATGCCGTACCTGCTGCAAGCAGCGCCTAGCCCTTCAAAAAATAAAGCGGATTAAAAAGAGGAGGGAACAGTTGTTTTACCGTTGTTGATGAAATAAAAACAAATGTTTCTTGCAGAAACCAACTCTAACTTTTTTGAAAAAAATTTTCTTTCTTCTGCACAAAAAATTTTTTGAACAACAGAAAAAACCCTATCGGTTCATTGAACCGATAGGGCGTGGTGCGGGAAACAGGACTTGAACCTGCATGAAGGAACCTTCATACGGACCTGAACCGTACGCGTCTGCCAATTCCGCCATTCCCGCGTTGGTGGATGGGGGTGGATTCGAACCACCGAAGTCACTGACGGCAGATTTACAGTCTGCTCCCTTTGGCCGCTCGGGAACCCATCCATGTGATGCTATAAAATTTATTAAGGTACTGGAGCTGGTGATGGGACTTGAACCCGCAACCTGCTGATTACAAATCAGCTGCTCTGCCAATTGAGCTACACCAGCGCAAATACTCCAGGTAATGGTGCCTCAGAGTGGAGTCGAACCACCGACACAGGGATTTTCAGTCCCTTGCTCTACCAGCTGAGCTACCGAGGCAAAATGGCGACCCGGAAGGGGCTCGAACCCTCGACCTCTAGCGTGACAGGCTAGCGCTCTAACCAAGCTGAGCTACCGGGCCACAAAATGTGGAGTGGTGGGCCTTCAGGGACTCGAACCCCGGACCGATCGGTTATGAGCCGACTGCTCTGACCAACTGAGCTAAAGGCCCGCAAGACAAGATACAGCAGAATAAAATGGTGACCCCTAGGAGACTCGAACTCCTGTTACCGCCGTGAAAGGGCGGTGTCTTAACCGCTTGACCAAGGGGCCGAACTACAATGGTCGGGGTGACAGGATTTGAACCTGCGGCCCCATGCTCCCAAAGCACGTGCGCTACCATCTGCGCCACACCCCGACGCCCAAACGATGGGGAGTGTATCTTGCCTCGCGTTCGGCGACGTCAAATACTATACATGAAAAGCCGCGTTCTGTCAACATGATTTTTTTATTTGCGGGATGAATTTTTGTTGTCTCAAATTATAAAAACTTTCGTCAACATTTTGCCTTTGGATATATACAATTTTAGTGTCAGATGCTATAATGACCATAACTATATCATTTCCCATTCTGTAGGAATACTGGTGAAAGGAGTTGAAACTGTGAGTCCGAGTGAAAACAAGTCCCTCAAGAGCAGCGCAGCCCGTAAACTTGGGGCGTCGCTCCGCGCGTTGCGCAAGCAGTCCGGTTACACCATAGATGAGCTTGCAGACCGTGTGCACATCTCGGCAAAAACCCTGGCGCGCATTGAAAAAGCGGAGTCCAAAATCACGGTGGACAAGCTGTTCGCACTTGCCGAGGTGCTCGGTGTGGCGCCGGACGAATTGATCCGGCGGGCAACTTCTCCCTATGTTTCCGACCTGGGCGAATGGCCGGAAGAAGCAGTCAAGGACCTGGAGTTTGCGCGGGAATTTATCAAGGCAAAGTACAGCATCCAATAACGGTTGCTTTCAGTGCAAAACTCCTGTAAAAAGCTGGCCCATTTCGCTTTGCTTCAGAGCAAGCGAGGGGAAATGGGCCGGCTTTTTGCTGTGCGGCGCCGCCCATTTTCAGCTGTTTTCTTGAATTTGCGGCAGAACTATGCTACATTTTATCTTGAAAAAACTACAATAAGAAAGATCCCGCAGCGGCGGCGGTTTTGCGCTGCGCGCCCGGGTGGAACAACCGATGGAACATCTTACTACAGAAGGCCGCGCGCCAGCGGCCGATGCCAAGCGGCGGCAGGAGTTTTTAGACCTTCTCTGCGCGTGGAACGACGCTTTTGCCGCGTCGTCCGGCCGCCGCAGAAAGGCCTTCCTTCACACCTACGGCTGCCAGATGAACGAGCACGATTCCGAGACCTTGCTCGGCATGCTGCTTGCCGCGGGATTCGAAGAGGCCACAGACCAGAACGAGGCAGATCTCATTCTATTTAATACCTGCTGTGTGCGCGAACACGCGCAAACCAGAGTCTACGGCAATGTGGGCGCGCTGGCCAAGCGCAAATTGGAACAGCCCGGCCTGCTTCTTGGCGTGTGCGGGTGTATGATGCAGCAAAAAGAGGTCTCGGCGGCGCTGTACAAGCGCTTTCCTTTTGTAGACCTTGTGTTCGGTACCCATGCGCTGCCAGACTTTCCGGCGCTTTTATACCGCGCCGCGGTGCTGGGCGAGCGCGTGTTCGACGGCCGCGGAGAAGAATCGGTGCCCGAGGGGCTGCCCATCTGCCGCAAAAAAGGCGCTTCGGCCTTCGTTACCATCATGTACGGGTGCAACAACTTCTGCAGCTACTGCATCGTGCCTTACGTTCGCGGCAGGGAACGCAGCCGCGCCCCGGAAGATATCCTAAAAGAAGTTAAAGGCCTTGTAAAGGAAGGGTACACCGAAGTTACTCTTTTGGGGCAAAACGTCAATTCCTATGGCAAAGACCGTGCCGGAAACGGCTGTACTTTTCCTGAACTGTTGCGCCTACTCAACAGCGTTGAGGGGCTCGAGCGCCTGCGCTTCATGACCTCTCACCCCAAAGACCTTTCGGACGGCCTCATCAGTGCCATGGCGGAATGCGAGCGTGTGTGCAAACACATCCATCTGCCGGTACAGTCGGGCAGCGACGAGATCCTCCGCCGCATGAACCGCCACTACACCGCATCGGATTACGCACAGCTCGTCAAAAAACTGCGCGCGTCGGTACCCGGGATCGAGATTTCCACCGATATTATTGTCGGGTTCCCCGGCGAGACCGAAGAGGACTTTGAAGCGACGCTCCGCCTGGTGGAAGATGTTGGCTTTTGCGCGGCTTATACCTTTATGTACTCTCCGCGTATCGGCACACCGGCGGCTTCGTGGCCCAACCAGATCCCCGACGATGTCAAGCACGAGCGCCTCGCCCGGCTGAACGCCCTGCAGGCTAAAAAGTGTGTGGAAAACAACGAAAAGTACATTGGCACCGTACAGGAAGTGTTGGTGGAAGGCTGCGATGAGCGGGAGGGGCAAAACGCCTTTGGCAAGACCTCTGCGTTTAAGATGATTTACTTTCCCGGGGATGAAAGCCTCATAGGAAAGATGCTGAAAGTGAAGGTAACGAAAGCGCGGAGCAACTCGCTGCTCGGCGAAGCGTGTACAGAAAGCGTCAAATAACTGCCGCAGGGAGGATCCAATGGTGACCGAAAAAGCGATGGAACTTGGCCAGGCCATTGTGGAAAGCGCCGAGTTCAAGGAATACGAGGAAGCAAAAAAGAATTTTGAACAGAACGAAGAGGCGGTAGCGCTTCTGGGCGAATATACCCACAAGGAAGAGCGCATGCGCCAGCTGGTCTCTTCGGGCAGCTTTGACAGCGAAGAGATGAAGACCCTTTCTGCTGAGATCGAGCTGCTCCGGCAGGCGGCTGTCGCACACCCGTTGATCATCGAGCTCAACCGCGCGCAGGCGGCCTTCAGCGGCGTCATGGCAATGGTCAACAACATCATTACGGCGTATATCAACCCCGAAGCTGCAACGGCGACCGGTGGATGCTCGGGCGATTGTGCAAGCTGCGCGGGCTGCCGCTGAGTAAAAAAGGCGCCCCGCTGCCGATTTATGAGGAAACAATGTCCAAAAAGAATCTGAACAAGGTCACGCCCATGATGCAGCAGTACATCCGCCTCAAGGAGGAGTACCCGGACTGCCTGCTGATGTTCCGGCTGGGCGATTTTTACGAATTGTTTTTTGACGATGCGCTCACCGCCTCGCGCGAGCTCGAAATCGTCCTTACGGGCCGCAACTGCGGGCTGGAAGAGCGCGCGCCCATGTGCGGCGTTCCCTACCATTCCGCTTCCTCTTATATCGACCGTTTGGTGGCCAAGGGCTACAAGGTAGCGGTGTGCGAACAGCTCGAAGACCCCAAGCTCGCAAAGGGGCTGGTGGACCGGGGCATCGTGCGCATCATCACGCCGGGAACGCTCACCGACACCGCCGCGCTGGACGAAAAGGCCAACAATTACATCATGGCGCTGGCCGAAGGCCCTGGCGGCACGCTGGGGTTTGCCGTTGCCGATGTTTCAACAGGCGAGTTTTCGATTGGCGAGCTGGAAGCAAAAAAGCGCCTGCAGAAGCTTTCTGAGGAGCTTGCACGCGTTGTGCCGACCGAGCTGATCGTTGCCGACGGCTTAAAAGACCCTGCGCTTTTGCGCACCCTGCAGGGCAAAGCTTACCTTTCGCGGTACCCCGATTGGGCTTTTGAGCCCGAAACGGCCAAAAAGAACCTGCTTTCACACTTTCATTTAAAGGATCTTACCGGGTATGGCTGCGAAGACATGGAAGCTGCGGTCTGCGCGGCAGGCGGTTTGCTCGCCTACCTCAATGAGACCCAGAAAAACGCCCTGGAGCACATCAGCAGCATACGAGTCTACCACCGCAGCAGTTACATGATGCTCGACGAGACCACCCGCAGGAATCTGGAGCTCACACAGTCTCTTCGGGAAGGGAAGCAATCCAAAAAATCCACCCTTTTAGGGCTTTTAGACCGCACAAAAACAGCGATGGGCGGAAGGCTGCTGCGCAGCTGGATCGCGCAGCCCCTCATCGACAAAGCTGCCATCGAACGGCGCTTGAGCTGTGTAAAAGCGCTGGCCGGCAACGTCATTCTGCGCGGCGAGCTTTCGGCCGAACTCGACCAGATCTATGACTTGGAGCGCATTTGCTCCAAGATCGCCTACGGTTCGCTCAACGCCCGCGACGCGCTTTCGTTGAAGAACTCTCTGGCGGCGCTGCCCGCGCTCTGTCAGTCGCTCTCAAACATGAAAAATCCTGGACTGCAGGCCCTTTCGGGAAGCATTGACCTCCTGGAGGATGTGCGCAAAATTCTGGAAGAAGCCATTGCGGAAGATCCGCCGGCCGTCATTACCGAAGGCGGGATCATCAAAAATGGCTACAACGCCGAAGTCGACCGCCTGCGCACCGCTGCGACCAACGGCCGCCAGTGGGTCGTCGAACTCGAGCAAAAAGAGCGGGAGCAGACCGGCATAAAGAACCTAAAAATCAGTTATAACAAAGTTTTTGGCTACTACATTGAAGTAACCCGCTCTTATTTTTCTCAGGTGCCAGCGCGCTATGAACGCAGACAGACGCTTGCCAACGCCGAGCGCTTCATCACACCCGAGCTCAAAGAACTCGAAGAGACCATCCTGGGGGCGCAGGAACGCCTCGTCGCCCTGGAGTACCAGGTGTTTTCGGCCTTGCGCGAGCTGCTTTGTGCCCAAATCGTGCGCATCCAAAAGACCTCCGCCGCGGTCGCTGCCGCCGATTGTCTCAACTCCCTTGCAGAGGTAGCCGACACCCAGCATTACTGTCAGCCCGTCATCACAGAAAAGGATGAGATCGTCATCAAAAACGGCCGGCACCCCGTTGTGGAGCGGACTTCCAGCGGGTTCGTGCCAAACGACACGCTGCTCGACTGCCGGGGAAACCGTTTGCTCATCATCACTGGCCCGAACATGGCGGGCAAGTCCACGTATATGCGGCAGGTGGCGCTCATCGTGCTCATGGCGCACATGGGGTCTTTTGTTCCGGCCGACGAGGCGACCATCGCTATTACCGACCGCATCTTCACCCGCGTAGGCGCGTCTGACGACCTCGCCGGCGGGCAGTCCACCTTTATGGTGGAAATGAGCGAAACCGCCAACATCCTCAACAACGCCACCTCCAGGAGCCTGCTGCTGCTCGATGAGATCGGCCGCGGCACCAGCACGTTCGACGGTCTTTCCATTGCATGGGCGGTGGTGGAGTACATTGCCAACAAGCAAAAGATCGGCGCTAAAACGCTGTTTGCTACCCATTACCACGAACTTTCCGAACTCGAAGGACTGCTCGACGGCGTGGTGAATTACCGCATCACGGCACGCGAAATGGGGGAGGAGATCATCTTTTTGCGCAAGGTCGTCCGCGGCGGGTCCGACAAGAGCTACGGCATCCAGGTCGCGCGGCTGGCCGGCATTCCCCGGCCGGTCATCGACCGCGCCAAGGAGATCCTCAAAAAGCTTGAGGCAAACCAAACCAACCGCGCCGTAGAGAGCGAAACAAACACACAGCTGAGCGCGCTGCAGGAAGCGCCGCCCATCGTTCGCGAGCTCGCGGCCTTAAAGGTCGACAACATTACGCCCTTTGAAGCGATCGGCCTGCTGTACGACCTAAAGGAACGGGCACAGGCCGCCATTGCCCCAGCGGGCGAAGGCAAAAAGTGAGGCAGCATGGCAAACATCAAAATTCTGGACGCCTTTACGGCAAACCGCATCGCGGCGGGCGAAGTGGTGGAACGGCCGGCTTCCGTGGTAAAAGAACTGGTCGAAAACGCCATTGACGCCCAGGCGACTTCCATTGCGGTAGAGATCGTTTCGGGCGGCATCCGCAAGATCAAAGTGACCGACAATGGCAGCGGCATCGACCCGGAAGACTGCCTGGTCGCTTTTGAGCGTCATGCCACCAGCAAGATCCA